>JAEWIL010000096.1 GCA_023387085.1 Pseudomonadota bacterium
CACGCCATCTCGCCCGCGGGGGGATACGCGCGGCGTCGACCGGATAGGCATAGGCAAAGTCAATGAGATCGTTCGCTTCCTTGACGTCGGAGGCGGCTGCCTGCGCCGCCACGATGTCCTCGACGCCGCCGGGCGGTGCACCCGGCACTGCAGCGGCAACGGCTTTTTCCTGCGCCGTTTGTTCGCGTTCGGAACAGGCGGCGAGCGACCATGCGCATGCGACAAACAGCACGGCGGCGGAACGGGAAAAGCATATCGTCATGCCCGAACAACGCCGGGAATCGACAAAGTTTCCCTGTCGGCCTAGCACGTCGGACATGACCGATTATTCCGACCTGATCCAGCCCGACAAGGGGCAGGACGCCCGCGCGATCCACCTTGTCGACAAAACCAGCTATGATGAATGGTTGAAGAACCGCAGTGCGCGCGAACGGGCGCATCTCGCCGCGGTCGGCTTCAAGCCCGAGGCGTTTGTCCATGCGATCCTGCCCGGCGACGACCCCGAACGCTGGGCGGTGGTCACTACGGTTGCGAAGGTTGGAGAATTGTCCGCCTGGTGCCTCGCCAAGCTCGCGCAAATCCTGCCCGAGGGCCGTTACCGCGTCGATGGCGGGCAACCCGGCAAGGCATTGTTCGGCTGGGCCAGCGCGCAATATCGGTTCGACACTTATAAATCGAACCCGCCCACCAAGGGCCCCCGTGTGTTGCTGACCACCGATGTCGGCGCAATCGCACCCATCGTCGCCGAAATGCGCGCGACCGCGCTGGTTCGCGACCTCGTCAACACGCCCGCCGCGGACATGGGACCGGCCGCAATCGAAAAGATCGCCGAAAAAATCGCCAAGGCGCACGGCGCGATGCTGACCGTTACCAAGGGCGAAGCACTCGAACAGGGCTATCCGATGATCCACGCGGTCGGACGCGCGGCGGCGAAACACCATGCCCCCCGCCTGATCGAGATCGAATGGGGCAAGGACAGCGATCCACGTATCGCGCTTGTCGGCAAGGGGATCAGCTTCGACAGCGGCGGGCTCGATATCAAGCCCGCGTCGGGCATGCTGTTGATGAAGAAGGATATGGGCGGCGCCGCGCACGTCCTCGCGCTCGCCGAACTGGTCATGGAAAGCGGGGTGCCGGTGCGGCTCCACTGCCTTGTTGCGGCGGCGGAGAACGCCATCTCGTCCGATGCCTTCCGTCCCGGCGACATTTTGAAGAGCCGCAAGGGACTGACGGTCGAGATCGGAAATACCGACGCCGAGGGGCGGCTCGTGCTTGGCGACGCGCTCGCCAGAGCCGGCGAGGAAAAGCCCGAACTGATCGTCGATTTCGCGACACTGACGGGCGCCGCGCGGGTCGCACTGGGGCCCGATCTTCCTGCGCTCTACGCCAATGACGATACGCTCGCCGACGATTTGTTGGCGGGCGGTATCGAACGCGACGATCCGCTGTGGCGGATGCCGCTGTGGGACGGTTATGCCGATTTGCTCGAAACCGACAATGCCGACCTCGGAAACGCCGGAAGTTCGTCCTTCGCGGGATCGATCACCGCCGCCTTGTTCCTCAAGCGCTTCATTCCAGACGGAACGCCATGGGCACATTTCGACACCTTTGCGTGGCGGCCCTCGGCAAAGCACGGGCGCCCCAAGGGCGGCGCGGCGCTCGGGCTGCGCGCGGCTTGGGCGATGCTGCAGACGCGATACGACCGTCGCAAGAAGGGCGAACGTCCTTGATAAAGCGGGGGGCGCTGGTCTAATGCGCCGCGATTGCCCGCCTGGCGCGGGAAAAGACGATTTACAGGACGGCCAGTGACAACGAATAGCGGCGAGAATTTGGCGGCAAACCGCGTGCGGATGGGGCGCCCCGGCGTCGTCGGCCAAGGCCGCGACCGCTTCGGCCTGGCGGGTACGTCGCACGCCTTCGATCCGCGCGTCGTCGCCATCCGTCCCGATCTTGCCGATGTCGCAGTCGCGGGCACGCATTTCGCACCGCACTATGCCGCGCCGATGATGATGAGCGGCCTGTTGCCTGCCGCGGTGATACGCGCCTCGCCTTCGCTCGATGCCGAGCAGACGAGCGAATTGCTGTTCGGCGAGGGCTTCGCGCTGCTCGACCTCACCGGTGGTTGGGCGTGGGGCTATTGCCTCGCCGACCATTATGTCGGCTATCTCGCGGCCGACGCGCTCGGCGCCCCGATCGCACCGACGCACCGCGTCGACATGATCGAGGCGATGCTCCATTCCTCGCCAGATGCCGCGAGCGGCGGCCCGGCCGTGCTGCCGCGCGGCGCGCTGGTCATGGGCGAGGCCGCAGGCGAATGGCTGGGAACGGCGCACGGCTATCTGCCCCTCGCCGCGCTGGTCGAGGTCGGTCATGAGCATGACGATCCTGCCGCGGTCGCGGAAGCGATGGTCGGTACGCCCTATCTGTGGGGCGGCCGCACCGCGAAGGGTATCGACTGCTCGGGGCTTGTCAAGCTTGCCTGGGCCTCGGCAGGTGTCCAGTTGCCGCGCGACAGCGACTTGCAGCTCGCATCGCTCGGTTCCGACAGGGATGTCGCGCGCGCCGATCTCGCTCGCGGCGACCTGGTCTTCTTCCCCGGACATGTCGGCATCATGGTCGATCACGACAATATCGTTCACGCAAGCCGCCACTGGATGGAAGTGCGCGTCGAACCTCTAGCCGAGGTAGCGAACCGGTCGGCTGCGAAGGGCAACGACGTGCCTGTCAGCGGCTATAAACGACTGCGATAACCCTATGACACAAACAGTCTTCATCGACGGCGCGGCGGGAACGACGGGCCTGGAAATCGCCGAGCGGCTTGCCGGGCGCGGAGAATTTTCGCTGATCCTGCTCGACGATGCGCGCCGCAAGGACGCAGCCGCACGGCGCGAAGCCTTAAACGACGCCGATTTCGTCATCCTGTGCCTCCCCGACGCGGCGGCGGTCGAAGCCGTATCGATGATCGACAATGAGCGGACGCGGGTCATCGACGCCTCGACCGCATTCCGGGTTGATCCCGACTGGACTTATGGGTTTCCCGAGCTTCGGGCCGTGCAGCGCGATGCGATCGGGGCTTCGAAGCGGGTGAGCAACCCCGGCTGCTATCCGACCGGCTTCCTCGCGCTGGTGGCGCCGCTGGTCGCGGCCGGCATCGTCGAGCGCGACGCACGCCTCAGCGTCAACGCCGTCTCGGGCTATTCGGGCGGCGGCAAGGAATTGATCGCGCGTTTCGAGGCCGATCAGGACATCGGGTTTCGCAGCTATGGCCTGAACCTGGCGCATAAACATATACCGGAGATGCGCCAGCACGCCGGCCTGGCCCACGCGCCGCTGTTCGCGCCCGCGGTTGTTCCGGTCTATCGCGGGATGCTGGTCGAGGTTCCGATTGCTTTCGAACGGGCGGTCGCCGATGCCGCGTTCGACGCGCTCGCCGCACATTTCGATGGCGCGTCGCTCGTCAGCGTCCGCCGCGCGGCGGGCGAGAGCGAGCTTTTGCTCCGCAAGGATGACGCGGCAACCGATAGGATGGAGTTGATGCTCTATACCGACGCGGACGCCGGCCAGCTCCGCCTGATCGCCCGGCTCGATAATCTGGGCAAGGGCGCGAGCGGCGCCTGCGTCCAGAATCTCAACGTCATGGCGGGATTGCCCGAAACCGCAGGCCTGCGGCTCTGACTCCTCAGTGGACCGTGTCGAGCGGCGCTTCGATCGAGAGATAGGTGATCAGCCGCTCGATCTGGCGCCAGCGCGCAAAGTGCACATGGTTGCCGAGGACGCGATATTGCTCGGCGCGCGCAGCCGCCGCGAAGCCGGCCTCCTCGCCATGTTCCCGGATCAGCAGATCCGCATCGTCGACCGCGTCGCGATCGGCAAGAAAAGGTGCTGGCAGTTGCATGCTGTTCCCGGCCCGTTGCATCGACACCGCCTTATAAGAGTCGCCTAACCGCGCCGTTCCCAACCGTGATGAACATATGGGTAAGGTTAATCGAACAGCTCGCTCGCTTAACCACATCGCGCCCTGAATCGCCCCTTTGCCGTCGCCATGCCGGTGTGTAAGACTGCATCCATGCGCAAGATCCTCAAATATGCCGGCATCGCCCTCGTCGTCCTGATCGTAGCCGGTGGCATCGCCTATTATGTCCTGTCGCGACCCGACGTCGCCCGCTTCTCGACCGCCGAACTCAGCAGCCGCGTGCCGGTGATGGCGACGCAGCGGCCGGAGAGCTTCCCGACGATGAACATACCCGCGGCCACCAGTTGGCCCGCGGGCGAGGCGCCGCGCGCGGCGCAGGGCCTCAGCGTCGCACGCTTCGCCGAAGGGCTCGACCACCCGCGCTCGATGCTCGTGCTGCCGAACGGCGATGTCCTCGTCGCCGAGGCGCAGAGCCCGCCGCGCGACAGTTCGGGCGTCGAGAACAAGGTGATGGGCCGGCTGATGAGCAAGGCGGGCGCGGGCGGCAAGTCGGCGAACCGCATCACCCTGCTCCGCGACGCCGACGGCGACGGCAAGGCCGAAATCAGGACCGCCTATATCACCGGCCTGAATTCGCCCTATGGCATGGCGCTGATCGGCAACACGCTTTACGTTGCCAACACCGACGCGATCCTCGCCTTCCCATATGTCGAAGGCGAGACGAAGATGAGCGGCAAGGGCACCAAGCTCGTCGACCTGCCCGCAAAGGGCACCAACCGCCACTGGACCAAGAGCCTGGCGGTGTCGCCAAACGGCTGGCTCTACGTCGGCGTCGGCGCCGATTCGAACATCGGCGAGAAAGGCATGGGCAATGAAGTGCGCCGCGCCGCCGTGCTCGAGGTCCGGCCCGAGAACAAATATATGCGGCTCTTTGCCGCGGGCATCCGCAATCCCGTCGGCCTCGCCTTCTACCCCGGCAGCAATCAGCTCTGGGCGGTGGTCAACGAGCGCGACATGCTCGGCAGCGATCTGGTTCCCGACTATTTGACCGACGTTGACGAGGGCGATTTCTATGGCTGGCCCTGGTATTATTGGGGTGGCTATATCGACCCCCGCGTCGAGCCAGAGGCCGAGGATCGCCGGCAATATGTGAAGCGTCCCGACTATGCGCTCGGTTCGCACGTCGCACCGCTCGGCTTCACCTTCACCGACAAGCTCAACCTCGGCGAGCGCTGGGCGAACGGTGCGCTGATCGCGCTGCACGGGTCGTGGAACCGCGAGCCGGTGTCGGGCTATAATGTCGTGTTCGTGAAGTTCGGGGCCAACGGCAAGCCGGTCGAGGCGCTGCCCGTCCCCTTCCTCGACCAGTTCCTCGCCAAGGACGGCAAGACGACCCGCGGCCGCCCGGCGGACGTCAAGGTCGCGAAGGACGGTAGCGCGCTGGTCGCCGACGATACGGGCAACACGATCTGGCGGGTGTCCAAAGCCGGATAAGAAAAAAGGCCCCGCAACCGCAGGGCCTTTCATTCGGTCTTGCGGGGGCCTTTTACACCCGCATCGGCATCAGGACATAAAGCGCCGGGCTCTTCTCGCTTTCGCGGATGAGGGTCGGGGCGTTGGCGTCGGCGAGATGGAGCTCGACACTGTCGCCGTCGACCTGCCCCAATATGTCGCTGAGATAGCGGGCGTTGAAGCCGATCTCCATCGCGTCGCTGTCATAGCCCGCCGCGAGCTCTTCGGCGGCGGTGCCGTTTTCGGGGCTGGTGACGCTGAGCGTGATGCGGTCCTTGTCGAGACCCACCTTGACCGCGCGGGTCTTTTCGCTCGCGATCGTCGAGACGCGGTCGACGCCCTGATAGAGGCTCTTCGGATCGACTTTCAGCAGCTTGTCGTTCGCGGTCGGGATGACGCGGCTGTAGTCGGGGAAGGTGCCGTCGATCAGCTTCGAGGTCAGCACGGCGTTGCCGAGCTGGAAGCGGATCTTCGATGCCGACAGACTGATCTCGACATTGCCTTCGGCCTCGTCGAGCAGCTTGCGGATTTCGGCGACGCATTTGCGCGGCACGATCACGTCGGGCATGCCGGTCGCGCCGTCGGGGCGCGTCACGGTGTAGCGCGCGAGGCGGTGGCCGTCGGTCGCCGCGGCCTTGAGCACCGGACCCGTCGCATCCTCGGCAACGTGGAAGAAGATGCCGTTCAGATAATAGCGCGTTTCCTCGGTCGAGATTGCGAAGCGCGTCTTGTCGATGATCTGGATCAGCTCGGCGACCGGCAGCTCGAAGCTGGTCGGCAGGTCGCCCTCGGCAATCACCGGGAAATCGTCGCGCGGCAAGGTGGGCAGGTTGAAGTTCGAACGGCCGGCCTTGACCTGCATCTTGCCTTCGGCGGCGGTCAGGCTGACCTCGGCGCCCTCGGGCAGTTTGCGGGCGATCTCGAACAAGGTGTGCGCCGACACGGTCGTCGTGCCCGGCGTCTCGACCTTCGCCGCGATCGTTTCGACGACCTGCAGGTCAAGGTCGGTCGCCATCAACTTGAGCTGGCCGGTGCCGTCGGCTTCGATCAGGACGTTCGACAGGATGGGAATCGTATTGCGCCGCTCGACCACCGACTGGACATGGCCGAGGCTCTTCAGCAGGACCGCACGTTCAATCGTCGCTTTCATATTGTCACATCATCCCTGTAGCGCGGGAAAAGTCCCTGCGAGTCCGGAGGAGCGGCCCATTCGCCCCGAATCCCGTCCCCGAAAATGTCCACCTTCCTTAACGTCCGCACGGCGCGGTGCAAGCCATGCTTGCAAAGCATCCACATTCGCGCAAACGGGAAGAATGCGGCGCCTCGCCTCCCTTTTCCTGATCGCGGCGGCCGTGCCGTCGATGACCCTTGCCGCGCCGCGCACCGCGCTCGGCATTTTCGACGGCTGGGGCGCGTTCCGGGAGAGCGGGACTCCGCGCTGTTATGCGATCGGCGCTCCCGCGGCGACGATCGGCCGCGCGCAGGTCAAACCCTATGCCAGCGTCGGATATTGGCCGAAATCGCGCATTCGCGGCCAATTCTATATCCGCCTGTCGAAAGAGCGCGGCACGGGGCGCGAACTTCGGCTGACGATCGGCGGCCGCCGCTTTATCCTGACCGGCAACGGCGTCCACGGCTGGGCAAGCGACGCGCGGATGGACGCCGCGATCATCGCCGCGATGCGCGCCGCGCCGAGCATGAGCGTCGAGAGCAGCACGGCGGCAGGCGGTGCGATCGCCGACACCTATCGCCTGCGCGGCGCCGCGACCGCGATTGACGCGGCGGCATTGGGGTGCGCGAATATTCGTTGAGGCGGTTTCGGGAAATGGCGGATTTCTGCGTAACTTCATTCGCGATTCATAGTTTCTTCTCCCTCGGGACCGACCCGAAAATCCCTTATCGCAGCGCCGTATGAATGGATCCCGGATCAAGTCCGGGATGACGACGGAAGGATAAACCGCTCCGACAGAGAACGGCAGAAAACTGCGCAACTTCACTCGCGATTCGTGTTCGCGCATGAGGGCGGTATGCAATCGGGAGAGCATGGCAAGGAGCTTATGCCAGCGGAATAATGTAGGACAGCGATTTGTCTCATCCGCCTATTCGCGTCCCAGTCGTGTCAGCGCGTTCGCGATAAAATCCAGGACGATGCGGATACGCGGGACGCGGCGGAGGCGTTCGTGGGTGAGCAGCCACAGGCCGGTGGTGTCCTCGACCTTCGGCGGGATGCAGCGGATGAGGTCGGGTTCGCGGTCGGCGAGGAAGGCGGGCAGGATCGTCAGCCCCATACCGGCGCGCACCCCGGCAAGCAGGCCCGAGGCGGTGTCATATTTCATCACCACCGACTCCTCGAGACCGTACTGCCTGAGCCACGCCTGATAGGGCTCCCACACCCCGCCGCCGCCGCCGATGAAAGGATGCGCCGCCAGTTGCTCGCGGCTGTGCGGGATGCCGTGGCGGTCGGCATAGTCGCGGCTGCTGTACACCGTCCACGGATTGTCGGCGATGCGCCGTCCGACCAGCCCGGCCCCGGATGGCTGCTTGCTGCTGCGTAGTGCGATGTCCGCGGCGCCGGACGCCAGATCGCGCGGCTCGTCCGAGGTATCGAGATGGATATGGATGCCGGGATGGGCGGCGCGAAGATCGCGCAGGATCGGCGGCAGGATCGTCACCGCGAAGATTTCCATCGTCGTCAGGCTGACCGTGCCGCCCGCATCGCGTGATCGTGCGCCGGCGGCATCTTCGAACCGGTCGGCCGCCTCGCGCACCGCGAGCGCACTCGCCAGCATCGTCTGTCCCACCGGCGTCAGCGCATAGCCCGCCTGCCGCCGCTCGAAGAGATCGAGCCCCGTCGCCTCCTCCAGCGCCGCGATCCGCCGCGCCACCGTTGTCTGACTGACGCGCAGCGCCTGCGCCGCGGCAAGGGTGCTGCCGGTCTCCGCGACGGCCAGAAAGGCCTTCAGGTCGTTCCAATCATACATGACGCCTTGTGCGACATAATCGCCCCAGCCTCATTCTGCAATTTTGCAGAACGCCCGAGCAACATCGTTGCTCCCGGCCGTCCTCCGCGCCGTTTATCTTCTCTCTACCGGCTTCCTCCCCTCCTCTTTCAGCCGGCCGATGGAGACATAAGATGAAAACGCTCTCGATCCTCACTGCGCTGGCGGTCGCTGCGCTCGGTCAGCCTGCCCTCGCCCAAAATGCTCCCGCGCGTCCCAGCGTCACGGTGTCGCATTCGGACCTCGACCTGGCGAACGCGAAGGACGCCAAAACGCTCGATCGCCGGGTATGGCGCGCGGTCGTCGAAGTCTGTGGCGCGGCGCCCGATTTCGATCTCGCGGGCAAGAACGACGTCCGCCAATGCCAGCGCGACACGCTGCGCGTCGCGTCGGCGCAGACCGATGCGATTGTCGCCAGCGCCGGTCGCCGCGAAACGATCCGCATTTCCGCGGTCGAACGATAGGGACCACTGGATCGGGCCGCTCCGGCACTCGGCGGCCCGGCCGGACTACTCCCGCGCGTCGAAAGTCGCGCGGGCCCTTTCGACTTCGCATAGATGGGCTTCGGCCCAGTGCCAGACGCCGCAGAATGCTTCGCCAAGGCTCCGACCGAGTTCGGTCAGGCCATATTCGACCTTCGGCGGGATAACCGGATAGACGGTGCGGTCGACCAGCCCGTCGCGTTCCATCGCCCGCAACGTCTGCGTCAGCATCTTCTGGCTGATCCCCGGGACGAGCCGCGCCAGTTCGGTGAAGCGGCACACGCCATGATCCTCCAGTTCCTCCAGCACCAGCAATGTCCACTTGTCGGCGACTCGTCCGATCAGGTCGTTAACGAGCGATTCGACGCGCGGATCGACTGGTGCGTTCGGGTCGTAAGACGTTTTTTCGGGCGCTGGCACGGCGGAAAATCCAATACTCTCTTGTCGGTACCTATGGCACTTTTCGGTGCCTTCATTCGTTTGGAGAGTATAGGCATATCTAGGGCTTCTCAACACCCCAAACGGATTTCCTGAAGGAGAAGACCCATGAAGACCAGCGGCAACACCATCCTCGTCTCCGGCGGCGGATCGGGCATCGGACTGGCGCTCGCGCAGCGTTGGCACGACGCCGGCAACACCGTCATCGTGACCGGCCGCAACGCCGCCAAGCTGGACGGAGCGGTCGCAGGCCGCGCGAACATGCACGCGATGACGCTCGACGTGACCGATGCGGCGGCGATTGCGGCCTTCGCGGCCGACGTCGTCGCAAAATTCCCGGCGCTGAACGTCCTTGTGAACAACGCGGGCGTGATGATGTACGAAGACGCGACGGCGGCGCGCGATCTGGCAGACGCCGAAACGACGGTGACGACCAACATCCTCGGCCCGATCCGGCTGACCGATGCGCTGGTCGATCATCTGGCCTCGCAAGCCGACAGTGCGATCGTCAACGTGACCTCCGGCCTCGCCTTCGTCCCTCTCCCCAAGGCACCGACCTATTCGGCGAGCAAGGCGGCGCTGCACAGCTATTCGGTGGCGCTGCGCGTCCAGCTCGCGGGCAAGGTCGAGGTGATCGAGCTCGCGCCGCCGGCGGTCCGCACCGACCTGACGCCGGGCCAGTCGACGCGCGAGGGCTATATGCCGCTCGATGCCTTTGCCGACGAAGTGATGGGATTGTTCGCGCAGCAACCGACGCCCGGGGAAATCCTGGTGCAGAATGTCCTGCCGCTGCGCAATGCGGAAGCCGATGGCGCGGTGGCCGAGCGGCTGGCGTTTCTGACGAACCTGTAACCCTTCTTCAGATCGTCATGGCGAGCAGAGCGAAGCAATCCAGAGTCTCCTTGCGCCGCCCTGGATTGCTTCGTCGCTGCGCTCTTCGCAATGACGAGAGCGAGAATTGCGCTTTTCGGCCTTCCCCACTATATGGCCGCGCATCATGCAGATTCCCGGCCATATCGACCCCGTCACGACGGGCACCGTTCCCTTGCGCGGCGGCAACCGTATCGACCTGATCGGGCTGACGCGCGATGCGATCGGCGGCGTTCTGGTCGACGCGGGGCTCGATGCCAAGGCAGCGAAGCTCCGCGCCAAGCAGATCTGGCACTGGATGTATCACCGCGGTGTCACCGATTTCGAGGCGATGACCGACATCGCTAAGGCGATGCGCCCGTGGTTGACCGACCGTTTCATCATCGGCCGTCCCACGGTTCGCGAGGCGCAGGTGTCGAGCGACGGCACGCGCAAATGGCTGCTCGCCGCCGCCGACGGCCAGGAATATGAGATGGTCTTCATCCCCGACGCCGATCGGGGAACGCTGTGCGTGTCGAGCCAGGTCGGCTGCACGCTCAACTGCCGTTTCTGCCACACCGGCACGATGCGCCTTGTCCGCAACCTCGCCGCGGGCGAAATCGTCGGGCAGGTGATGCTCGCGCGCGACGAACTCGGCGAATGGCCCAAGGGGACGATGGCCGGGTTCGGCCCCGATCCCGAGGACGATGACGGCGAAGAGGGCGGCAACTATACCGCCGACGGCCGCATTCTGACCAACATCGTGATGATGGGCATGGGCGAACCGCTGTATAATTTCGACGAGGTCAAGGGCGCACTCAAGATCGTGATGGACGGCGACGGCCTCGCGCTGTCGCGCCGCCGGATCACGCTGTCGACCAGCGGCGTGGTGCCGATGATGGCGCGCGCGGGCGAGGAGATCGGGGTCAACCTCGCGGTGTCGCTGCACGCGGTCAGCAAGGAAATTCGCGACGAGATCGTCCCGCTCAATCGCAAATATGGCATCGACGAACTGCTGAAAGCCTGCGCCGCCTATCCGGGTGCGGGCAATTCGCGGCGCATCACCTTCGAATATGTGATGCTGAAGGACAAGAACGACAGCGACGACGACGCGCGCGAACTTGTCCGCCTGATTCGCGAATATGGCCTGCATGCGAAGGTCAATCTGATCCCCTTCAATCCCTGGCCCGGCGCGCTTTATGAATGTTCGTCGCCCGAGCGGGTGAAGGCGTTCAGCAACCTGATTTTCAAGGCCGGGATTTCGGCGCCGATCCGCACCCCGCGCGGGCGCGACATCATGGCCGCCTGCGGCCAGCTCAAGAGCGCCGCGACCAAGCCGACCCGCGCCGAGCTCGACCGGATCGCCGAGGAAAAGCAGGCCGCGCTCGGCTGAGTGATTTCGTAATTGTCCTGAAATATGGTGGATATTCGGTGCGAAGCGCCGATGACCGCCACCGCATACCTATGCTGTGTTGTAAAAATAACACAGGTAAGAAAATTGTCATATTCTGAATGATCCGTTCATTGCAGCGACAGCCGCAGAGCCCATTTAGGGGCCCGGTCGCGACCCAAAGGGCGTGGCCCGAATGAATGAAAAGGAAAAGATCATGAAGAAGTTCGCAGTTGCCGCCGCTCTCCTCTCGGCTGTTGTTGCCACCCCTGCTCTCGCTGCCGACGGCGGCGAAGCCCGCGTCGAAGTGCGCGGCGGTTATGTTACCGGCAGCGGCCTCGACGACGCCACCCTCGGTGTTGCAGGCGGTTATGACTTCGACCTCGGCTCGACGGCCTTTGCCGGCGCAGAAATCGCAGGCGACAAGGTGCTGATCGACGGCGCGAAGGTTCAGTTCTCGGCCGGTGGCCGCGCGGGCGCGAAGCTCGGCGCCAACGGCAAGCTCTATGCCAACGCCGGTTACACCTTCGGTCAGATCGACGATCCGTACATCGGCGCCGGCTACCAGCACAAGCTGGGCCAGAACCTGTATGGCAAGGTCGAGTATCGCCACCAGTTCATCGGCAACAACATCAACGACTTCGACACCTTCGCGGTCGGCCTCGGCCTGGCGTTCTGATCGCTTCGGAACGACGAAATGACACGGAAAGGGGCGGCCCGCGGGTCGCCCCTTTTCTTTTGCCCGCGATCCGGCCACGGTGAGCGCATGACCGCCCTCGCCTATATCGGAGCCGCACTGGCCGAGATCGCCGGATGCTTCGCCTTCTGGGCATGGCTGCGGCTAGGCAAATCCGTCTGGTGGATCGCACCGGGAATGCTGTCGCTCGCACTGTTCGCCTGGTTGCTGACGCTGGTGGATTCGGGCCATGCCGGGCGCGCTTACGCGGCCTATGGCGGGGTCTACATCGTCGCGGCGCTGCTCTGGCTGTGGGCGGTCGAAAGCGCACGACCCGACCGGTGGGATGTGATCGGCGCGATCGTCTGCCTTGGCGGCGCCGCGATCATCCTCTTCGGCCCGCGGGGAGCGGCGGCATGAGCTATGCGATCGACGCCGTGCTGACCGGCAAGGCCCGCGCCTTTCGCGGCGACGACAGGAGCGCGATCGCCAAAAAGCCCACCGCCGAAAAGCTGCACGTCGGCCTTCTCGGGATCGAGGGCGACGAACAGGCGGACCTCTCGGTCCACGGCGGGGTCGACAAGGCGATCCATCATTACCCGCGCGATCATTACGACTGGTGGGCCGAAACGCTCGGCGGCCATGCGCTGCTCGATGCGCCCGGGGCGTTCGGCGAGAATATCTCGACCGAGGGTTTGATCGAAAGCGAGGCGTGCGTCGGCGACCGTTATCGGCTGGGAACCGCGCTTGTGGAGATCAGCCAGGGCCGCCAGCCGTGCTGGAAGCTGGGGCACCGCTTCGGCATCGCGCGCGTCCCGGCCACGGTGGTCGCGACACGGCGCAGCGGCTGGTATTATCGCGTGGTCGAGGAAGGCAGCGTCATCGCGGGCGACGCGCTCGAACTCGTCGAACGCCCCCTGCCCGACTGGAGCGTCGAGCGGGTGTTTTACTTGTTGATAGGTGGCGCAGGGGAGCGCGAGCCCGCCGCGCTGCGCGACTTGGCGGCGATGGACGCGCTCGCGACGACCTGGCGCGCGCGGGCGGAGGCCTTGCTGCGTTGATCGCTATTTCGCGTCGGGAAGCGCGTCTTCGACGAGCGGCGCCAGCCCCGCGACCACGACCTTCACCCCCTTGGCGTTCGGGTGGATATGATCGCCGAGCATCAGACCGGGCTTGCCGACGACATTGTCGAGAATGAACGGATAGAGGCTGGCGCCATATTTCGCGGCAAGTTCGGGATAGATGGGATTGAAAGCCCTGGCATAATCCGGCCCCATGTTCGGCGCCGCGATCATGCCGGTGAGCACGACCGGAATATCGCGTTTCTTGAGTTCGGCGAGCATCGCATCGAGATTGGCGCGCGTCTGGGCGGCGTCGATCCCGCGCAGCATGTCGTTGCCGCCAAGGCCGAGCACGACGAGCGCGGGCTTCGTCTTCGCATTGTCGAGTACATAGGTCAGCCGCTGGCGGCCGGCGGCGGTGGTGTCGCCCGATACCCCGGCATTCTGGACCCGCGCGACGACGCCGTCGGCGGCCAGTGCCGCCTGAAGCTGCGGTGCCAGGCCTTCCTTCGGGCCGAGCTGATAGCCGGCATAAAGGCTGTCGCCAAACGCGATGACCAGCGGCGCGTTCGCAGGGATCGCAGCGGCTTTCGGGTCACCGGTCTTGTCGCTCGCCGGCGCGGCAGGCGCCTCCGGCGAGCCGCAGGCGGCGAGCGGTTGGCAAAGCGCAATCGCGCAACCATATATCAAGGCAGAACGCCATCCGGCCGTTTGCATTTCCAAAGGATCCTTCCTTGACCGACGCGCCCCGACCTTCGCCGCAATTGGCGATCGCCGCCCATAATGTGACGCTGACTTTGGGGAGCGACAAGGCCCCCGTCGAAATTTTGCGCGGAGTCGATCTGGAGGTCGAAGGCGGCACGTCGGTCGCACTGCTCGGTCC
>JAEWIL010000137.1 GCA_023387085.1 Pseudomonadota bacterium
GGCCGGGATCGGGCGTGGCGCCGGCCGAGGATTCGTCGCCGGCACCGGGGTGGGGCGCAGCGATGATCGGCGGCGGTTTCGGGGGTATGATCTTCGGTTTGGGCGCGGCGACGGGCGCCGCCTTCGCATATCGGTTCGCGGCCGAGGCCCTGCCGCTTCTTTGTTCGGAAGCGGATTTGGCCGGCGTTGGTGTTTCGCGCGGCGGTGGTGGCGCGGGGAGGGCGATCGCGCTGATCGCCTCGCTCGCTCTACGGACGGTTTGCAGATCGAACCCGTTTGCCAGAGCGAAACTGACGCCGACGACGATCAAGAGCGAGGCGCCGCCCGCGACCAGCCGCTGCTTTGCTGCAATTCGCCCCGAATAGGCCATGGCGCTGTCCAGAGCGCACGCCGACCGCGCGCTTTCGCCCCTGTCTTAAAGGAATTCGTCTAGCGTGGACATGAACCGGTCGAACTGGTCGTGGTGAAGCCAGTGCCCGGCATTTTCGAATTCGATGACCTTTGCGGTTTTGAAATGTTCGAGTCGGCCGTCGCCCTCGGGATTGGAGGCCCAGCTATTGGCGCCGTACAGAAGGAGCGTCGGGCAGGTGATCGCCGACCATAGCGCCTGTATATCCTCCTGCGGCAGATCGACGGTCGGCCAGACGTTCAGATAATTGTCGAACTTCCAGCTCCAGCTGCCGTCCTCGTTCCGGTTGATGCCGTGGATCGTCAGGTGGCGCGCCTGGTCGGGGGTCAGATAGCTGTTTTCGGCGGCCATGCGCGCAAGCGCATCCTCCAGCGTCGCATATCGCCGGGGCTGGCGCCCCGCAGCCTGCCGTTTGTCGTCGATCCATTTGCGGAAGCGCTCGGCGAAGGGAGTCTCGGCGCGTTCGGCCAGAACCTTGGGCGAAGGGCCGAGGCCTTCGATCGCGACCAGCTTTCGCACATTGTCCGGATAAAGACCGGTATACCGCAGCGAGATATTGCCGCCCATCGAATGGGCGACGATCGTCACCGGCGCGAGATCGAGCTGATGGATCAATTGCGCGAGGTCGTACACAAAGGCGCCCATTTCGTAATTGCCGTCGGGCGCCCATGCACTGTCGCCATGGCCGCGAAGGTCGGGCGCGATGACATGGTAGCGATCGGCAAGTTTCTCGGCGACCCAGTCCCAACTGCGGCAGTGGTCGCGTCCACCGTGGACGAGCAAGAGCGGCGGGGCGCCGTCATTGCCCCAATCGGCATAATGGAGCTTCAGGCGCTGGGAGATGAAGCTGTGCGAAGTGGGACCGCTTGCCATTGTCTTGTCCTTGTTGTCTGTTCCAGTTTCAAAAGGCGACTGAATGGCATCCGTCAAGCCCGGTCACCGATCATCAGGGAGGACATAAAAGTCATGACGACGTTTCGGGACAATCTTCTCGCGGGCAAGACCGCGTTCGTTGCCGGCGGCACCAGCGGCATAAATCTCGGCATTGCAAAACGCTTTGCCGAACTCGGCGCGAAGGTTGCCGTGGCCGGCCGCGATCCCGAAAAGGCTCAGCGCGCCGCCGCCGATATCGGGCACGATGCGATCGGGCTGTCGGGTGACGTGCGCGACTATGCGGCGATTCGCGGCGTCATGGAAACGGTCGCCGACAAATTCGGTCCGATGGACATCGTCATTTCGGGCGCAGCGGGCAATTTCCTTGCGCCTGTACTCGGCATGTCGGCCAATGCCTTCCGCACCGTGGTCGATATCGACCTCAACGGTACGTTCAACGTCTTCCGCGGCTGCCACGACCTGCTGAGGCGCCCGGGAGCATCGCTGATCGCGATCACGGCGGGGCAGGCGATCAATGCGTCGGCTCTTCAAGCACATGCCTGCGCGGCGAAGGCAGGGATCAACCAGCTGATCCGCGTGCTCGCGCTCGAATGGGGACCGGAGGTGCGCGTCAACGGCATCTCGCCGGGCCCGATCGCCGGAACGGAGGGAATGGCCCGGCTCGCCCCCGATGCCGCGACGCGCCAGTCGCACTTCGACCGTATTGCGATGAAGCGTTGGGGCGAAGTGCCGGAGGTCGCCGAATCGGCGGTGTTCCTTTGCTCGCCGGCGGCGAGCTACATTACGGGCACGATCCTCGATTGCGACGGTGGAAGCCAGATTGGCGACGCCTCGCGTGGCGATCTGGCGAGAGGAATGGCCTGATAGCAAAAACGCCGCCAACCCGTTCGGGTGGCGGCGTTTTTAATGGTGGGCGTGGCAAGGATTGAACTTGCGACCCCTGCGATGTCAACACAGTGCTCTACCACTGAGCTACACGCCCATCCCTTGGGGTGACGCGCCCCCTAATCGGCTCCGCGCGACTTGGCAAGCCCTTCGCGCGAAGATGCGTCTTTATTGCTGGTTCGACCGGTCGGCGCGTCCGAACAGATTGTCGACCTCGCGGACCAGATCCTTGAGGTGGAAGGGTTTCGACAGCAGTTTCGCCTGCGGCACATTCTCTTCGGCGCGGAGCGACACCGCTGCGAAGCCGGTGATGAACATCACCTGCGTCTGCGGCGCGGCCTTGGCGGTGTGCTGCGCGAGTTCGATCCCGTCCATTTCGGGCATGACGATATCGGACAGCAGCAGGTCGAACGTTCCCGAATCGATATAGGGAACCGCGGCGGTGCCGCGATCGACCGCGGTTACGTGATAACCCGCGCCGGTCAGCGCGCGCGCCAGATATTCGCGCATCACATCATCATCCTCGGCGAGCAATATGCGAATCATCTGAAAAACTGTTCCCTGGTCCGGCTGCGCGCCGGTCTGGTCCGGCCTGCACCCTGTTTAGCTCTTTGTCCCGATAGCGCGAGACCTTTAACAAATTTGGTCCGACTGGATTTACCTGTCGATTTTTGGCACGCTTTCCCGATGCCGTTCCGCGCACCGCCGTCTCCCGCCATAGCGATCGACCGTTCCGCGCAGGCGGGTCCGGTGGTCGTGTCGATCTCGCACGCCGGCCGGATCTATCCTCCGGAGATATTGGCGTCCGCGCGCGTCGGACGTCCCGATCTCGAGCGGTTGGAGGACCGCTGGTGCGACCTGATAGCGGGCCAAGCAACCGATGCGGGGGCAACGGTGGTGCGGGCGTTGTGGGCACGCGCGGTCGCGGATTGCAATCGCGGCGAGGGGCAGATGGCCCCGAGCGAGGTCGCGCCCGCTCTTCGCCCGCGCTTCTCCGCCCCCGGCCGCAAGGAGCGCGCGGGGCTGGGCGTCGTTCCGACACGTCTTTCGGATGGCGGCCCGCTGTGGCGCGGGCCGATCGACAGCGCCGGGCTCGACTGGCGGCTCGACGCGCTGCACCGGCCGTTTCACGCGGCGCTGGCGGCCGAGCTTGCCGCCGCCCGCGTCCGATGCGGCCAAGCCATCTTGATCGATCTGCACAGCATGCCGCCCATTCCGCGCGGTCAGCCGGGATATGGTGCGGGCGTGGTTGTCGGCGATCGCTTTGGGGATACGGCGGCGGATTGGCTCGTCGACCTGGTCCTCGATCACGCGAAACGGCTGGGCATCCCTGTGTCGCGCAACCAGCCCTATGCCGGCGGCCATATCGTCCGGACGCACGGGCGCCCGGCGAGCGCGATCCACGCGGTGCAGATCGAGATCGACCGCAGGCTGTACCTGGATTCCGACGGCGCGCCGGACGAGCCGTCGCTGGCGATGTTTCGCGGCTGGTTCGCGAAGCTTGTCGAAGCGGCCGGACAGGGCTGGGGAACCGACGATGATATTCCGCTGGCAGCCGAATAAAAAACCACCTCGTACCGCAGTACGAGGTGGCCAGGGTCCAGGGAGGACGCGCCCGCGGCGAACGACGGGGCACTAGCCGCGATGGAAAGGGGGAAAACCACGGCGGCGTAACGACAATCTATGCATTGTCGCGCCGACTTACAAGGGCTGATAATTACAAAAGATACTGGTCGGGGAGAGAGGATTCGAACCTCCGGCCCCTGCCTCCCGAAGACAGTGCTCTACCAGGCTGAGCTACTCCCCGACCGATCTTTGCACCGGCGGGCCGGCGCGAAGGCAGGGCGGTCCTCTAGACGCGCAATTTGCGAACTTCAAGCGCCAATCGGCATCGCGGCGACGATTGTTTGCGCTAGATCATGCCGGCGTTGCGAAAGCTGAAATGACCGCTTTCGACAAAAATCAGATGATCCGACAGATCGATGCCGATCAGCCGCAGGAACTGCCCCGCCTCGCGCGTGCAGCGCGTGTCGGCGTCGCTCGGCCGCGCGTTTCCCGAAGGATGATTATGCGCCATCGCGACTGTCGCAGGGCGATGTCCGATCAAGCGGTGCCAGCATTGCGGCGTGATGACGCAGCGACCGGTCGTATCGCCCACGGCACTCTCGAGACCGACGAGCCGGTCAAAGGCGTCGAAGCCGGCCAGCACGACGATCTCGCGGTCCGCAAAGAACATGGGTCGCAGCAGATAGCGTGCGACTTCATCCTCCGCGTCGCGTGGCACGAAGCCGGCCGCAGCAGCGGGATGCGGAGGCTTGCCGACGGGCTCGAGCAGGGTCATTTCCGGCTCATGCGCCTATGGCGCGCGCTGCCAAAGGGTCGATTGGCCCGTATCGGACGATTGCAGTCCGGGCGGCGGTCTTGCCATGTTGCGCCCCTTGCCGCTTTCCTGCGCCGGGCCTAGCAAAGCGAATGACAGTCAGGAGAGACTCTTGTCCGATTCCATCCATTATGAGCTGCAATATCTCGACCTGATGCGCCGTATATGGGTCGAAGGCGATGAGCGTGTCGACCGAACCGGCGTGGGCACACGGTCGCTGTTCGGCGAGACGATGCGATTCTCGCTGAACGACGATGCGATTCCGTTGCTGACCACCAAGCGCGTCTATTGGAAGACGGCGCTGCGCGAGCTTTTATGGTTCCTCACCGGCGACACCAACATCCGCTCGCTGGTCGCGCAGGGGGTGAAGATCTGGACCGACTGGCCGCTCGACAAATATCGCCGCGAGACGGGTGACGAGATCAGCGCGGCGGATTTCGAGGCGCGGATCGTCGCCGACGATGATTTTGCCGCGCGCTGGGGCGATCTCGGACCCGTCTACGGCCATCAATGGGTGAACTGGCCGCGGTACGAGCCGGCGGGCGAGGGGCTTTTCCGGCGCGCCGAACGCGGGCATAACCAGATTGCCGCGCTGATCGACTCGCTTCGGACCAATCCGGGGTCGCGTCGGCACATCTTCACCGGATGGAATGTCGCCGATCTGGCCCGGATGGCGCTGCCGCCATGTCATATGACCTACCAGTTCCATGTCCGCAGCGACGGTGGATTGTCTTGTCTGCTGTTCCAGCGCTCTTGCGACCTGGGCCTCGGTTTCGCGTTCAACGTTTTCGAAGCCGCGCTGCTCACGCGTCTAATTGCACAACAATGCGACCTTTATGCACACGAACTGGTGTGGACGGGTGGGGATGTCCATCTCTATCTCAACCACGCGGACCTGGTCGAAGAACAATTGTCGCGTGTGCCGGAGGGCAGCCCCAAGCTGCGGATCCTGAGGCGGCCTGACAGCATTTTCGACTATCGGTTCGAGGATTTCGCGGTTGAGGCCTACGCCCCGCAAGCGCATATTTCGGCGCCTGTCGCGGTCTGACGGCCGACGTTGCATTCTTCTGGCTGCAGTAATATTATGTCGCCACGTTGAAATATAACTAGGTGCCGATTCGCGCGCCGAAGGACGAGGACATGCCCGAGATGCCCCCCGAGGAGAATTTGGGGCGCGCGGCGAGCAACCTGCCGCCGCTGTCGCTTCATATTCCCGAGCCGCGCTATCGTCCCGGCGACACGCCGGACTTCGGCGATATCGAGGTTCCCGCCGTCGACGCGACCCCGCGCCCCGGCGAAGCGACCAGGCCCGACGCGATGCGCGAGCTGTGCTACGGCCTCGTCCGCGTGCTCGATTTCGACGGGCAGGCCAAGGGGCAGTGGGATCCCAAGATCGCGCCCGAGCGGCTGCGGCTGATGCTCCGCAACATGATGCTCGTGCGCGCCTTCGACGACCGCATGTTCCGCGCGCAGCGGCAGGGCAAGACCAGCTTCTATATGAAATGCACCGGCGAAGAGGCGACATCGGTCGCCTCGACGATGGCGATCGACCGTTCGGACATGTGTTTTCCGAGTTATCGCCAGCAGGGCATATTGATCACGCGCGATTATCCGCTGATCCAGATGATGAATCAGATTTATTCGAATCGCGGCGACCATCTGCTCGGCCGCCAGTTGCCGATCATGTATTCGGCGCCAGAATACGGGTTTTTCAGCGTGTCGGGCAACCTCGCGACCCAATATCCGCAAGCGGTGGGCTGGGCGATGGCCTCGGCGTCGAAAGGCGACAGCCGTATCGCGACCGTCTGGTGCGGTGAAGGTTCGTCGGCGGAGGGCGACTTCCATTCCGCGCTGACCTTCGCGACCGTCTATAATGCCCCTGTCATCTTCAACGTCGTCAACAACCAGTGGGCGATTTCGAGTTTCTCGGGTTTCGCGGGCGGTGAGCGGACGACCTTCGCGGCGCGCGCCGTGGGATATGGCATCGCGGGCCTCCGCGTCGACGGCAACGATCCGCTCGCGGTCTATGCCGCGACGCAATGGGCCGCCGATCGTGCGCGGACGAACAACGGTCCGACCTTGATCGAGCATTTCACCTATCGTGCCGAAGGGCACAGCACGTCGGACGATCCCAGCGCCTATCGCGCCGCGCAGGAAGCGAGCGCCTGGCCGTTCGGCGACCCCATCGCGCGCCTGAAACAGCATCTGGAGGTGCTCGGCGAATGGGATGACGAACGCCATGCCGCGCAGGCCAGGGAACTCGAAGATCTGGTAAAGGCGACGCAGAAGCAATCGGAAAAGCTCGGCATTCTCGGTCACGGCATGCACCAGCCGTTCGAGACGATGTTCCAGGACGTGTTCGAGGAGATGCCCTGGCACCTCAAGGAACAATGCGATCAGATGCTTGCCGAGCAAGAGGCCAAGTTCGGCCCGAACTGGAAGCCCGAATGATGCCGGAATCTTCAAGCGCCGAGACCAAGACGATGAACATGATCGAGGCGATCAACAGCGCCATGGACATCATGCTCGAACGCGATCCCGCGACCGTGGTTATGGGCGAGGACGTCGGCTATTTCGGTGGCGTGTTCCGCGCGACCGCGGGCTTGCAGAAAAAGCACGGCAAGACCCGCGTGTTCGATACTCCGATCAACGAGTGCGGCATCATCGGCGTCGCGGTCGGCATGGGGGCCTATGGCCTGCGCCCGGTCCCCGAGATCCAGTTCGCAGACTACATCTACCCCGGGCTCGACCAGCTCGTCAGCGAGGCGGCGCGGCTGCGCTATCGCTCGGCGAACGATTTCATCTGCCCGATGACGGTGCGTACCCCGTTCGGCGGCGGTATCTTCGGCGGCCAGACGCACAGCCAGTCGCCCGAAAGCATCATGACGCATATCTGCGGCGTGAAGACGGTGATCCCGTCGAACCCCTATGACGCCAAGGGCCTGCTGATTGCGGCGATCGAGGACAATGACCCCGTCGTCTTCCTCGAGCCGAAGCGCATCTATAACGGTCCGTTCAGCGGATATTACGACCGCCCGGTCGAGCCCTGGTCCAAGCATGACGCGAGCGTGGTGCCGGAGGGCTATTACCGCATCGACCTCGGCAAGGCCGCGACGGTGCGCGAGGGCGAGGCGCTCACGATCCTCGCTTATGGGACGATGGTCCATGTCACCAAGACAATCGTCGAGGAAATGGGCATCGACGCGGAAATCCTGGACTTGCGGACGTTGCTGCCGCTCGACATCGAGGCGATCGAGGCGTCGGTGAAGAAGACCGGCCGCTGCCTGATCGTTCACGAGGCGACGCGCACCTCGGGCTTTGGCGCCGAACTCGCCGCGCTGGTGCAGGAACGTTGTTTCTACCACCTCGAGGCGCCCGTCGAGCGCGTCACCGGCTTCGACACGCCCTATCCGCACAGCCTCGAATGGGCCTATTTCCCCGGTCCGGTGCGCATCGCGACCGCGCTCACGAAAATCTTGAAGGACTGACGTCATGGCTCGCTACTCATTCCGTCTGCCCGACATCGGCGAAGGCATCGCAGAGGCCGAGATCGTCGCCTGGCACGTCAAGGTCGGTGAGCGCGTCGAAGAAGACGCGCAGCTCGCCGACATGATGACCGACAAGGCGACCGTCGAAATGGAATCGCCGGTATCGGGGATCGTCGTCGAGCTTGCGGGCGAGGTCGGCGACCTGATTTCGATCGGGTCGACGCTCGCCGTGATCGAGACCGACGGCGATGTTGAGGTCCCGGCGGCGGACACGCCCGTCGAAGAAGAAATCGTGGCGGAAACGCCGGGTGCCGAGGAAACTTCGGTTGCAGAGGTTGCTCCCGCACCGGCCGTTGCTCCAGCTCCAGCTCCAGCTCCAGCGCCGGCTCCGGCTGCCGCTCCAGCGGTTGCGCCGGCCGCGGATCATGGTCGCCCGGTCCTTGCGTCGCCCGCCGTTCGCGCGCGCGCCAAGGATCTCGGGGTCGATCTGGCCCAGGTCCAGGCCGAAGGCGACCGCATCCGCCATTCGGACCTCGACGCCTTTCTTCGCTATAGCGGCGGGCAGGGCTATCACGCGCCGAGCGCCAGCCGCGCGCGCGCCGACGAGCCGATCAAGGTCATCGGTATGCGTCGAAAGATCGCCGAAAATATGGCGGCCTCGAAGCGCGCGATCCCGCACTTCACCTATGTCGAGGAGATGGACGTCACCGCGCTCGAGGATATGCGCGCCGACCTCAACGCCAATCGCGGCGGCCGTCCGAAGCTGACGATGCTGCCGTTCCTGATCGTTGCGATCTGCCGGACGATCCCGCAATTTCCGATGATCAATGCGCGCTACGACGACGAGGGCGGCGTGGTGACGCGTTACGGCGCGGTACATCTGGGCATGGCGACGCAGACCGATGCCGGCCTGATGGTCCCGGTTATCCGCGATGCGCAGGACAAGAATGTCTGGCAGCTCGCGAGCGAAATCACGCGGCTTGCCGAAGCCGCGCGGACGGGCAAGGCCAAGGTCGAGGAACTGACCGGCGGCACGCTGACCATTACCTCGCTCGGCCCGCTCGGCGGGATTGCGACGACGCCGGTCATCAACCGGCCCGAGGTCGCGATCGTCGGGCCGAACAAGATCGTCGAGCGTCCGGTGTTCGACGGCGACGATATCCGCCGGGCCAAGCTGATGAACCTGTCGATCAGTTGCGATCACCGCGTTGTCGATGGCTGGGATGCGGCCAGCTATGTGCAGGCGCTCAAGAAGTTGATCGAGACGCCGGTCCTGCTGTTCGCGGATTGATCTCCCTCGTCATTGCGAGGAGCGTAGCGACGAAGCAATCTCGAGCTATCGGCTATTCAGGCCGAGAGCCGGAGATTGCTTCGCTCCGCTCGCAATAACGGGGTGTTACAGCCCCAGCCCCGCAAAGCTTGTCTGGTCGAACTTCAGCTTGAACGTCACATAGGCGCCCGAGCGCGAGAAGCGCGCATCCTCGAAATCGCGGTCGTGGAAGCCCGAGAAATTATAACCGAAGGTGACGTTCGCGTTCTTCATCGGGGCAAGCGTCAAGGTCGGGCCCGCCGCCCACGCGATCGTGTCGCCGCCGGTGCCGATCCGCGCGGTGCCCGAGGCGCCCACATCGACATGCTCGCCGAGGTTGAGGCGGACATCGGCCCCGATCAGGTTTGACCAGCCCTTGACATCGTCCGCCCCGATGCGATCGAAATTATAGCGTGTTCCCCAGAAGAGACCGATTTCGGCGCCCTCGTACCAGCCGTCGCCAAGGCCGCGATCACCGAGCGGGGTCCAGCCCACCGAAAGGCTGTTGAGCATGCGCCGGCTCGTTGCGTCGCCGTCGATCGTCAACGCCACGCCGCCGATCGGTCCGGCCTGGCCCGCCACCGCATCGCGGACTTTGTCCGACCGGAACTCGCTCTTGTTGAGCCAGGAAACCTGCGAGTCGGCGGGGCGGTGCGCCCAGCTTGCCTCAAAGGTAATGACTTCGGTGGTGGGCGTTGTGCCGGTGCCGCTGGCCTTCGCATAGGTGAAGAGCGCGCCAAGCGCCCGGCCTTCACCAAGCTGACGCAGGCCGCCGAGCGTCAGGCCGTAGCGGTTTGCAAGCTCGCCGTCGCGATATTCGGCGCGGCCCGTGATCGTCCAGCGTTCGGTGCGGTACGTCGCGCCCGCGCCGATCGCGAGAAAATCTTCGGTCAGGGTGCCGTTGCTGCCGAGGAAGCCGCCCGATGCAACCGGCTGGTCGACATTCAGGACATCTTTCGCGCGAACGCCGCCAAGCGTGCGGTTGCCGTCGAGCGACAGGTCTACCGACCAATGCTCGTCGAGTTTGAGCGACTGCGACAATCCATAGGCGGCAAAGCTGCGCGGACCATATTCGCTGATGTCCTGCTGGTTCGCGGTCGCGAGCAGGCGGGCGCCTGCCCACGGCGCGAGATCGAAGCCAAGCCGTGCGGTGCGCGCCTTGATCGTATCGCCGTCGGCGATCTCATAGCTGCCGACCAGATTGACGTCGCGGGTTACAGCGTAGCGCGCGCCGATCCGGTGGCGGGTCGGGAAGTCGATGCTGCCGTCCTTGCCGCCGAGTGCGAATTCCGTCTGCGCGTCGAGTTCCAGCTTCTTGTCGAACAGGCGCTGCGTCGCGCCGAGCTGGACGATATCCGATACGTTGCGCGAACGGTCCGAAAGACGATCGTCGGCGTGCGTCACGCCCGCCCGGAGAAGGGTGGTACCGGTATCATATTCGACGAGAGCCTTTGCGGCGCGGCGCCGCGCATCGACGTCGAGATAATCTTCCTGCCACGCGCTGCCGGTCACCGACAGGCTGCGGCTGGCCTTCAGTCGTGCGTCGAATCCGAATTTGCGCGTGCCGTCTTCGCCACTGTTCAATTGCCCTGTGCCGAAGCCCGCCTGCCGCTCGCGAACATAGGCGAGGAGATCGACCGCGCTGCTGTGATGCTCGGCCTCGATCAACCACGCTTTGGCGGTGCCGGCAGTGGCGGTGGTCGCGCCATTTTTGGCCTTGGCGTCACTCATCGCATATTCGGCGCGAACCTCGGTATCGACGTTCGGACGATAGCGGGCGTCAACGCCCCCAAGATTCGTCTTTGCGCTATTGTTCTCGTCGTGGATGAAGGTCGCACCGACGCGCAGTTTCTCGTCGTTGGACTGATAGCTGACGCGTCCGCCGGCATTGAGAACGCGCTCGCCGACACCGCCCGTTTCATATTCGGCGACGATGAACTGCGGGTCGAGGTTCGACGAACGGCTGAGCACCGGTGAGCGGAAGCGGAGGGTGCCTGTAAGATAGTCGATATTGTAATCGATGTTGCGCGTCATCGTGACGCTGTCGACGATCCGTTCGCTGTGCAGCCGGTCGCGCGTTTCGATGACGATTCGTTCGCTGTTCGGCAGGATATCGCGCGCGCCGAGCTGGTACGGGCCGGTCAGGCCATTGCCCTGGATCTCGTCGCGGCGGAAGCGATAGGGCGTGTCGGCGACAAAGGCCGTCGCGGCGATATTGCGGCCGCGATATTCCGCCTTCCCGCCATTCAGTGCGCGCTGATAGCGGGCCAGCTGCGGTTCCGAGATGCCCGTCTCGATATCGCCGAACATCGCATAGAATTGCGGGCGCTCGAGACGGAGATAGAGCTTGCGGACCGACGCGGCGTCGTAGCGCGTCTCGTTCCTGTCGGCGTAGATGGTGTAATAGGCGCGCGGATCGATCACGCCGCCGAAACGCGCGTCGTCCTTGTCCTTGTCGCTGTCATACGCCAGCGTCATCAGCCATTTGCCCTGAACGCGGCCCTTTGCATAGAGCGCGAGGCGCGCATCGGCATTGAGATCGTCCAGCGTTTCGGCGACCGGCTCCATCCGATCGTCAAGCGTGTTGTAACCGAGCGTGCCCGCGGCGAAGCCGACGACGGTCCACGGGCGGTCGCCCGGATCGAGCCAGGTTTCGATCGTCTGCTTGCGCGTTACCTTGTCGTCGCGGAAGGCAAAATCGATCGTCAGCGTACCCGAGGCGGTCGTCGGTTCGAGCTCGATATAGGCGATGCCATCGTCACCATTGATGTGCCACACCGGCTGCGCGCGTTCGAGCCCGGCAAGCTGGCGCGCCTGCTGCGCATCGGCTTCGACGGCGGGATAATAGGGCGCGGGGACGCTGAAATCCCCGGTCAGGCCAGCGCGGATGGGCATCCCGTCGCGATCGGTCAGGCGGACCGCGATGACCGGACGCGTCACACCGTCGGCGACGAGCACCGACTTTTCCCGGATCAGCGCCGCGCGCATCGGGGTGATCGCATAATGGACGCTGCGTTTGAGTGTCTGGATGGTGGCGCCTGCGGCGTCCTGCACCGTCGCGACCAAGCGGTTATCGCCCTCGCGAATTTCGATGCCACGCCACAGGCTGGCCGCGACGAGGCCGTCCGCCGACTTGCTCATACCTTCGAAGGTCAGGTCGTCGACGGGCTTGCCGTTGATCGTCAACGTCACTTTGTGGCCCGGCGCGTGCTTGACCACGGCCCGGATCGCCTTGGTGCGCGGATTATAACCGGTTTCCGGGAAGAGCCAGTCGATCCCCGGTGCTTGTCCGGCCAACCAGTCGCGGTTGGCCCCGGCGGCGTCGGGGTCGCTCATCGGTGTGGGGGCTTCGAATTTCACCTCGCCGGGCGTGACGCGCGGTGCGGCGACGACGGCGCGGAAATCTGCGCGCTTCAGCGAACCGCCGCGTCCCTCGACGAAACGCGAGATCGGGCTGCCCGCGCTCGCGGTCGAGCGCGCGCAATCGACAGGCTCGCGGTCGAGCGGCAGGGTCGAAGGGTCGATCTGGACAACATGCAGGCCCGGACGAACGCCCTCGAAATGGTAGCGGCCGCCTTCGTCGGTGACGGTATAGCTGCCGTCCTGCAGCATGACGCGGACGCCCGCGATGCCCGGCGCCTTGCCGGGATCGACAGGGCAACCGCCGTCGGCGATGCGGCCGATGATCGTCATGCGGTCGCCGAGTTGGTCGCGCTCGATCGAAATCGTCGCCTCGGCGACATTGCTCGTCGTCCCGCGATCGTCCGCCGCCGCAGCGCGATTGAGCGCGCTGCCCGGCTGCGCCGAGACGATGACTTCGGCGACATAGGTGAGGAGAGCCGTCCCCGATGGCGCGACCGGAGGCAGCGTCACGCTGAAATCGCGGCCGTCGGCACTGACGACGGCGTCGACACGCGCGCCGTTCGCACGCACGGTGTCGGCGCGCAGGCGCATGCCGACGGGCAACGTGTCGCGGACCGTCACCGCTCCCGTCGAGCGCCGCGCGTCGCGATTGGAAACCTCGATCCGATATTGCACCACATCGCCGGGGACCGCGGTCTGCGTCGACGTCGTCTTGCGCAGGATCAGCGGCAGGCCCGGCTGGTCGACGGGAATATCGACGCGCACCGGCGCGGGGCTGTCCAGCGTGAAGTCGCGTGCGTAGCTCGCGTCGGTGATGGTGAAGGGCAGCCCGTCGTCCGGACGGCGAAGGCCCGCGAGATCCGCCGCGCTCGATTTCGAGGGTGCGGTGTAGGGTGCGGGCGGCTCGACCACCAATCGATAGGAACCGGGCGCCACGAAGGGGAAGCGATAGTCGCCGGGAGGGAAGGTGTAGAGTTTTCCGCTGCCGTCGGTGACATTCTGCCCGGTGATGACCGTCGCGGGGTAAGCGGATACGCCGTCGTCGCCGAACACCTGCGCGGGTTGGCCGGTCGCGGTGTTGATCAGCGTGACGCGGCTGCCCGGAACCGCCGAACCGTCGCCGCTGTCGAAGACGATGCCGAAGGGGTCGACGAGGAAGTCGATCGTCGCGATCGCGACCAGGCTGGCGTTCGCCTGATCGGTGACGCGGAGCTGGACCGTCGATCCCGGATTGACCGAAAGGCGGCAGTCGCCTGCGACGATCGCGGGCGGAACCCCTACCGTGCCGATAAAGCCGGTGAATTCACCGCTGTTCGCGGCGGTTTCGGTGAGCGTGACGCGCTCACTGTCGCCGTTGGCGAGGTCGAGGATAACCGGGAGCGTGTCGATCGCGTTCGGATTGACGTTGGCCGGGGGGAGGGTGACGCCGACGACGAGCATTTCGCCGGCGCGAAACGCATCGCTGCTCTGGAGTGAGGCGGGGGCTGTCGGAATGCCGGCGTAAACGCCTGCAAGCTGGATGAGCGTATCGGCGCCGCGCGTATTGCCCGCACTGCAACGCGTCGGCGTCAGAGGCGCGCTTTTGTTGCCGCCGTCGTCGACGATCCGATAGGTCTTGATGACCGGTTGTTCGGGTGGCCGCGCACGCACCGTTACGTCGACGCGGTTCGACAGGGTCTGGCCGTCGCTCCACTGTGCCGACGCGGTGTTGCTGATCACCTGCGCGCGCGCCGGGGAAGCCGCAGGCAGCAGGGCTGCCGCGACCAAGGCGGTCACGAACGACATATATTTCTGGCGGATCTTCATCGCTGGTCCCGATGGAGGCAGCGGGGAGGCGCTTTGAGCGCCGGCCCCGCCACCTTTCAATCCGTCAGTTCACTTGACCTTGGCGCGGAAGACGAGCGTGCGCGTGTCCCCCGCCGCAATGGTTGGAATCGTGCCCGACACGGTCGATCCGGTGATGCTGCCGCCGGTGGCGCCGTCGGCGTTGCAGGTGCCGCCCGTGACCGTCCCGTTGAGCTTGATGCCGGGCGTCGTCTCGTAAGTGAGCTGCGCCGGAACAGCGTCGTTGATCACCACCGACGTCGCCGCGACCGCCCCGCTGTTGGCGACCTGGATGCAATATTCGACAATGGCGCCCGGGATCAGCTTCGGATTCGTCGTCCCGTTGAGATCGTCCGAGATGACGCGGCTCGATTTGGTCACGGCCAGCGATGCCGTCTGCACCGTGTAATCGTCGCTGTCTGCATAGGAGCCGTCGCGCGCCGTATCGCCGGTAACGCGCGGATTCGCGACGTCCGCAAAGACGGTGTCCTTGGCAGCGGTGTTCGGGCCGGTCGTTTCGGTTATCGCAGCGCCCTGGTTGCCGCCAGCGCCGCCCTCGCGTGCGGTCGCGCGCAGCGTCACGCCGGCGATCTGGCCATTGGTGGGTCCGCTCGCGCCGCCGGGAATATCGGCGACGATGAACAGCGTGGCCGACGCATCGGCCGCGAGTTCATCGACATAGGTTACGAGCGTATCGGACGCGTCCCAGCTTCCCACGGTACCACCGGTGCTGTCGCGATAGATGCGGATATTGGACACATCGAAAGCGTCGGTTCCGCCATGCACGGCACTGCCGCCCGTGGCGATCTGCGACGCGACAAGTGCGAAATCGAGTATTTCGTTCGATCCGTTGGTCAACTGGAAGGTTGTCACCGCATTGGTCTGGCCCGGCACGACATTGGTCGTGACTGTCCCTACCTCTGCGACAGTGAGGTTTATCTTGCGGTCGACGATGAAGCTATCCGAACCGCTCTTCTGCGTTTGTGCGATGCCACCGACCTGATAGTCGACGGTGGCGGTATTCGTAATCGAGGTTCCTGCAGTGGTTCCCGCCGCATAGACAGGGCTGGCGGCAGCAGAGAATGCTACAGCCGCACCGAAGGTACCCCAGTAGGTCAGCTTGCTGGTCATAGCTGAGCTCCCAGGCTTGATCGGTTGCCAAATCCCCACCGCCGGCAACCATTAAGCGGCTTTAATCAAATCATTATTTTACAATTCCCCTGAACATCAGCTTCCCGGTGCCCCCTGCGGGGATCGGCTTTTGAAAGGCCCAGCGAATGTGTGTTACATCGGCGGGCTGCGCCGGGCGGCGGGTGCCGTCGGCAAGCGGAACGGTGAGGGTGTCGAGCGTGCCCCAGTTCCTGCCGCCATCGACCGAGACAGAGGGTCGTGTGTCCCCCGCATCGGCGAAGCGGACCGCCGACGGCATGGGGTTGGTAATCACGAACTTGTCAGCCGGCTGGGCACCCGAATTGCGATAATTGAGTACGAAGACGAGGCGGTCGCCCGGAACGACGACCTTGGGCTCCTCGAGCGATATACGCTGCTTGCCGTTGGCATCGGTCGACGCGCGTTCGAGGAAGACGCTGTTGTCGAGCACGACCTGGTTGGCCGCAAACGCCTGCGTCGGCGCGAGGGCGGCGAGCAGCAGTAAAAGAGAGTTACGCATGATGCACATCTCCATCAATTGGCTTTGATCTTGGTCTTGAAGGTGACCGTTCGGGTCTGGCCGCCGGGCACCGTGCCCAGCTGGACGAGAACACGCGTGCCGTCGTAACTTCCGGCGTCGGCGTCGGTGGCGTCGGTCAGCGCCGTACCGCCCAAGGTGACCGAGTTGACGACATAGTCCGTGTTCGCGGGGACGATATCGGTGATCGCGAGGCCGTTCACCGAACCCGATCCCGCGACATTCGCCGTGATCGTGTAGGTGAGGGTCGCGCCGGGAACCGCCTCGGCGCCGCCGAAGGGATCGACGATGGTCGCCGACTTGACGAGCGAGACCGTGGCCGCCGACACCTTATAGGCGCCGTTGTCCTGTCCGTCGGCACCGGTCGAGCCAACGATCGCGTCGCCGCCGCCTTCACCCTTGCCGGCGAAGGTCGTCCCGGGCGCTCCGGTGCCCGTTTTGGCGGCTGCCACGAGCGTGACGATCCCGCGATTGCCGTCGACCACTGTTCCCGGTGTGGTCGCCAGCACGAACACCGTCATCGACGTATCGGGCTGCAGCGGCGTTTCCGACCCGGCCACATAGAGGGTATCGGTGGGATCCCATGTCCCGTTACCGTTGGCGTCGATATAGATTTGTGTGACGACCGGATCGTAATTGTCACCGCTCACATTGGCGATCGTGCTGAGCGCGAAAGCTTCGGGTCCGTTGCCGGTATTGGTGACGCGATAGGTCAGAACCTGATTCGTCGCGCCCGGTGTCGTCGCGACGTCGGTCGCATTCCCCGCAACGGTGACATCCAGCAATTCATCGACCTTGAGGTCGACGCGGTTCGAATCGATTGTCTGCGAGCCGCCGCCATTGTCGAAGCTGGCGGTCGCGGTGTTGCTGATCGTCGTCCCGGCTGGCGTGCCGGCCGCATGGGCCGCGGTCGATGCCCCGAGGGCAAGGCCAAGCGCGAGAGCTTGGCAGGAGGGAAAGAGAAGCGAATGATGCTTCGCGCCCCCCACAGGCGCTTTCATCATGATGTGTCTCCGAAGCTGGTCCTTGGAGCCAGCAATCGCGCAAAAAGAAAAATATCTGGTTAAAATATCGATAGAAAATAGGTTTTTGGCTCAAATGGAGACAAGATCGGGTGGCGCTTCGCCGCCGTTCGGGCGACTGGCGCCGCCTTTCAAGCTGGCGTAAGGGTAAGACGACGGGGAGGTATGTGCCGTGGCGGAAGAGGGTGGGGGCAAGGATGTGCGGACCGCGCGCAACAGCCCGCTGCACCAGATAGAAGTCGATGATTTTCGTCGCGACCGGCTGCTTGCGGCGTTGGCGCTCATTCTTGGCGCCGCCTTCTGCCTGGGATTGCCCTTTGCGTTGCAGGCGGGAGCCGAATTCTTTCTGCCGCTGACGGCCGCGATCGTCATTTCGATCGCGCTGGTGCCCTTGCTGGAATGGCTCGAGAGACGCGGCGTGCCATCGGGGCTCGCTGCCTTCCTGGCGCTCGCCAGTTTTCTGATGCTTGTGAACGCCGCGCTGGCGATCATCGTCGTTCCGGCAACGGGATGGTTTGCCCGGATTCCCGAGTCCATTCCCCGAATCCAGAGCAATCTCGCTCCGCTAATTGATTTTTATGCGACTTTTCAAAGGTTCGTCGATCGAACCTTGATGTCTGTCGCAAGTGGAACCGAGGCCACGGCGCAAGCGGTCGCGGCACAGGCGCCTTCGTCGGTCGTCGATTATTTCATATCGGCGGCGCCTGCCGCGGCTATTCAGCTCTTTTTCGCGGTTCTGGTCATCTTCTTCTTCCTCGCCGGCTGGACACGGCTCCGGCGCGGGACGATCCGGCGTCGCGGCAGCTTCGACGGCGCCATGCAGACGGCGAGGGTGATTCAAAACGTCGTCGACGCCACCGCTGATTATCTCGCGACGATCACGATGATCAACGCGATCCTCGGCCTCATCGTATCTCTGATGCTCTGGGCGCTCGGGATGCCATCCCCCTTCATGTGGGGCGGAATCGTCATCATCTGCAATTTTGTGCCCTATCTGGGGCCGATCGTCGCCGCAGTCCTGCTCGGACTGGGCGGTCTGATGACGTTCGACGCGGTGGGATTCGCGCTGCTACCCGCGCTGATCTTCATCGGCGTGCATCTGGTCGAAGCGAATCTGGTGACGCCGCTGGTGCTCGGGCGGCGGCTGACGATCAATCCGCTGCTGATTCTCGTGTCGCTCAGCTTCTGGGGATGGGTGTGGGGCACCCCTGGTGCGCTGCTCGCCGTGCCGCTTTTGCTCATCCTGCAGACGATCCTCCATTCGACCGGAACGCCGGATCTGGCCGGTTTCCTGTTCGAGCACGGCACACTGACCACGACCGACGAGGTGCGCGACCGATTAAATCGCACCAACGGCGAAAGCGACGGTTGACAGGCCGGAGCGCGGCGCATATTGGCGCGGCTCCCAAGCACACGCGGGTGTAGCTCAGTTGGTTAGAGTGCCGGCCTGTCACGCCGGAGGTCGCGGGTTCGAGCCCCGTCACTCGCGCCATTTCCTGCCCTTTTCGGGCGAAATGGCCACCGCAGCTTGGGAGCTTTCCGGATCGGAATTTTACGGGTTGGGGGGCGGCGTGGAGCCGCGCCCCCCCCCCCCCGCCGACCC
>JAEWIL010000229.1 GCA_023387085.1 Pseudomonadota bacterium
CCGAGGTTGTTGGTCAGCGTCGACAGCCGCGACACCGCATCATAGCCGAAGCTCTGCACGCTGCCGTTGCCGAACGTCACGCTCGTCCGCCGGCCGAGGTCGTCATAGGCATAGCTTGCCAGCACACCGACGCCCGAGGTCGCCCCATTCTCCCGGATCTTCGTGACGTTGCCCGCGGTGTCATAGTCATAGTTCACGGTCAGCGCGCTGCCCGGATAGACCATGCTCGTGCGGCGGCTGGCGGCGTCGTAGGTATAGCTCGTCGTCCCCAGCGGCCCGGTCTGCGTCAGGTTGCGGCCGAGCGCATCGTGCGTGAACCCCAGCGTCTGCGTTCCCTGCACCGCGCCCGTCGCGCGGTTCAGCAGATCATAGGCATAGGTGATGTCGGGCTCGCTGCCCGGCAGGTCCTTCTTCGTCAGCCGGTTCAGATTGTCGTAGCTGTAGGCGATGCTCGTCGCGTCGCGCAGGCGGCGGCTCGTCACATTGCTGTTGGCGTCATAGCCGAACTGCTCATAGTCGGAGGCGTTGCTCGTCCCCGCGCCCTTGGTGGTCGAGGGGTAGATCGTTTTCGACAGACGGTCGAAGCCGTCATATTCGTAAGTCGTCTTGTTCCCCTCGGCATCGGTCGCGGTCGCGGTCAGGCCGTTGTTCGTGAAGGTGGTCGTCGCCTCGTCCGCCTGCACGCCCGTAACGCCATAGGCCGACTGGACCTTGTTCGGACGGCCCGCGGCATCGTAGCTCGTCTTGACGACGCGGTCGGGACCGGTGGTGCCCGCCGTTCCTGCTGTGCAGGCGCTCGATGGCAACGAGGCGAAGATCGCGCTGTTCATCCGCTGCACGGTGCAGTCGGTGCGGCCCAGCGCGTCGTAGCTGGTCTGCGCCACGGCATAGGTTGTGCCGCCCGCCTTGAGCTCGGCCTTCACCGGGCGCGCATTGGCGTCGTAGCTGACCGCGACCTGTTCCTGCGACGAAAAGGCCGACCATGACGGATCGCTCGCATCGGCGACGGTGCCGACTTCCTTGAGCGTCGGACCGTCATTGCCATATGTCATGCGCTGTGCCGCCGGCTTGCGCGTTCCCGCACCGTCGGGGTCGGGACCGACCACGCCGGTCGGCCGGCGGCCGGCGTCATAGCGGTAGGTCACCGTGTCGCCGGTGCCCGAAAGCGGTCCGTCGACGGTCTTGACGTCACCCGCGGGGGTATAGGTCATCGCGGTGGTCGCCGACACGCTGCCGTCGCCCGCGCTGCTGGTGACCGAGGTCGGCAGGCGGTTGCCGTTATAGGCGATCAGGGTCTTCGCCTCATTGGCGGTGCCCGTGCAGGATGCTCCGGATTTGCAAGCCGATGTTCCCGTGAGCAGATAGACCCCGCCGGTCAGCGTATAGCTGTAGCGCGTCTGCGGCCGCACGCCGTTCGCGTCGGCGGGCGCGGTCGCGGTCAGCACGCCGCCGTGGGTCGTGTCATAGGTGTAATCGGTCTGGTTGCCCTTCGCGTCCTTCGTCCAGTCGGGGCTGTTGCAGGTGACGGGGTTTGCGCAGGTCGAAGGATAGTTCGCCGTCGTGATGATGTCGGCGAGCCCCGATCCGGCTTTCGCCTTTAGCGTTGTGCTCGTGACATTGCCGCGCGCGTCATAGGCGATCACGGCCTTGTTCCCCTCGGGATAGGTGACCTGCGTCGGCCGGCCGTAACTGTCGTACTGATAGCTCATCGTGTGACTGAGCGCGTCGGTGACCGAGGTCGGCCGCCCGATCGTCATATCGGAGACGACCGTCATCACCTGGCTCAGCGCATTGGTGATCGTCATCGTCGCGGTGGTCCCCGAAACGCTGCGGTTATAGCTGGTCGTTACCCCGTCGCGGACGACCGTCGTCGCGCCGCCCGACTGGGCATAGGTCGTGGTGCTCGCCGCCGCGCCGGGACGGCGGATCGCGGTGATCTGGTCGAAGCTGCCCGTGAAGCGCCATGCGCGACCCGCCGTGTCGGTGACGTCGACGGTGCCGGTCGAGGCGTAGGAATAGCTGGCGGTTTCGACCGCGGCGCCGCCGACGCTGTCGTTATAGAAGCTCGCGACCGTGCGCTGCTTCCAGGTGGTGGGCGCCGGCGTCGTGCTGAAGCCGCCGGAACCGTTCGATGCATAGGTGAAGGCGACACGATAGCCCGAGTTATTGGAAACGCTGGAAAGCCGCGCCCAATAGGAGCAGCTCAGCGGATCTTCCGGAGTCGAGGGGCGCTGGCATGCCTTCCACAGGCTCCAGCCGAGCGTGACCGACTTGCCGTCGGGGTTCGTGATCGACGAGGGCAGCAGCGCGCAGGAGCTCGAACCCGAATCCTGATTGCAAAAGGTCGACGGGCCGACCAGCTGACCCGACGGGTCGTCGAAGACGATCGCCGTGCCGTCCGCGACGCGATAGAGGTAGGAACCGCCGAGATCGGTCAGCGACGATCCGCTCGGCAGGGTGCCGGGGGCCGAAAAGGTCTCGCTCCGGCCGTCCCGGGTTACGACGATATTATAGCCGCCGCCGAGGATCGAATTGTGCTGAAGAAAGATGCCGTCCCATTGGTGCGGCCCGCGACCATATTGGGCACTGCCGCTGCCGTCGCCCATCCGCCGGCGGATCAGTTCTATCTCGCCGTCGCCGGTGCCGATCGACCCTTCACTGACGCCGACCATATAGTCGCCGTGCGTCAGGTCGACGCCGTTCGCGTCGAGATTGCGGTATTGGCGCGCCGTCTGCCCCATCGCGGGGGCCGCAAGGCCGGTGCACAGGATTGTGGTAACGCAAAGACCTACCAGTCGCCCGCGACCGAGCATCGTTCCACGCCGCATATCTTCCCCCTTCGCTGACCTTCAAAGCATATCCCGGCTCGAGGTCGGCCTATGGTGGAGGGTTGGGCGAGTTGGTGACTTTGACGCGGGTACGGTTGTCGGCCTTGTCGTGTGTATATTCGACCGTGACATTGTTGTTCACCGTGCCCGTACGGACGACCTTCACGAGACGACCCTTTGCGTCATAACTGTAGGTGATGGTTTCGGCGGAATGCGCCGGCGGCGTCGAAGCCAGAAGAAGCAAGCCTGCTGCTGATATGCGTAAGATACCCATCTGAACGCCCCCGACTCGGATCACGAGTGAAAAATCGCGACCTCCTGACTGGAAGCTATGTCTCTGACGGAATGTAGGAAAGCATTATTTGGGTGGGATTTTCCTATTTCGTCCCCAGAATGAACGCACTCGCGATCGTTGAGCCGGGAGGCCAATTTTCAGTGCGGCTCATCCCGACCCACCTCGATCGTCGAACTGGGCTCGGACAATCCCGTAGCGGCCCCGCCAATGGAAGTGCCCGTTGTGTCGGCTGTTCCCGTTTCGACGGCAGTCCCCGCATCGACGCCGGCCACGAGCGAATAGCCGTCACATAGAAAGCCCCGCTGAACAGAAGTTCAACGGGGCTACCGACATGGGGTCGCGACACGCCGGATGGTCTTGCACTATCCGGCGTACGTCTCCGAGTCATGAAGGCCGTCTAAAGGATTTGTGAAGACCCCGCCGATGCCTGAGGGGGTTGCTAACGCATCGGCGGGGCTAGTTTGCTCGCAGCGCCTGCGGGAGGGGGTCGTAGCAGGCGCTAGATTGATACCGATGGGATGGGGAGAGGTTCCCTTGGCGGGAAAAGTAGAAGCCCGACCATGCGCCGCTTTTGAGATCGAAAGAGTCAATCAATCCCGAAGAATTGATTTCCAGTCTCTATCAGTCTGTCAGTCTACGCCCGCGCGCTTCAGCTTGAGCCAAGCGTTTGATCGGGCCCGGATGTAGGGCGCCGACGCGTCCTTCACGATGATGCCCTCGTGCCCCGCCGCCCATGCTGACCGGGCCTCTGCCTCTACGTCCGCAGCGTCGAACATCCACAGGTCGGGCACTAACTCCACGGGGTCTACGCCATGCCCGGCGCCGTGCGTTCCTTCGCGCCACTCCCATGCCCCAGCGTCGGGCGCGGTAGCGGCGATCGCGCGGGCCAATGCTGCCTTGCGCTCGTGCAGCGGCACATCGCATTGCCCTCGCTCCCAGTCGACCAGCGGTACGGCATCGAACGCATGGAATGTGCCGGCATCGCCGAGACGCCACCCGCGGTCATAATGGGCCTTTGTCGCGGCCAGCGTACCATCAACGACGAGTTCGCCATCAATCATATGGGCCGCGCCCATGGCGGCCTCGATCTCGAGCAGCCGCGTCAGGATATGCGAGGCGCCCGGCATCGGCATACCGTTGCGTGTCCACAGAGCGGGCTGCTCGTCCAGACCGGGGAAGAAAAGGCATCGGAACCCGTCGTGCTTTCGCTCGACCATCGCGCCATCCGTATCGGGCATGACGCCTGTCCATCGACCGGAGAGCATGCATAGCTCTGTCGGGCGGGCCTTGGTGAAGGTGCGGTGATGGGGGCGCATCTGCATGCGCGAAAGATGATGCGAGCGGACGCCGAAAGCAAGCCAAAACCTACGGAAAACTGCGGGTCCTACCTAGAGAAACGCGGAATGGTATGCGCTCCAGAACCGCAAAATCAAAACCGGCCCCCGGTTTCGGCGCATTGGTTAGTTTCAAGACACAGTCTGTCCCGCTTGGGGATGAAATGATTAGCGAATTTGTGCGGCTGCCCGTGGTTCGGGTGATATCCGAGCTCGATCTCCGCCGCCTTTCGCGCCGCAGTGGCCTCGCCGGCGGTCAAGAAGGTTCCGAGGTATCGCGATTTGCCGCCGCGCTTTATGAACGCCTGCCACCGCTGCATTCGCCGATTCCAAGTGACGCCGGTAGCACCGGTCCTGTTGCGTTTCGACAGTTTGGTATTGAGATGGCAAACACGGTGCGGTTCGGCCTCTCCCCTGCGCCATTTTGGACGAAGGCGACGATGCCGATGCGCTCGAAGCGTCGATGCTCGAAAATCTCGCACGGGTTCAGCCCGACGAAGTCAGCCAGTGGGAAGCGTTCGTCGCGCTCGTGAAGGCGGGGCGGTCGGTCGACGAAGTCGCGGACAGCTTCGGGTTCGAGCCGCGCGTGGTGAAGCGCATTCTCGCGCTCGGCAATCTGCTGCCGCGCATCCGCACGCTTTATCGTGGCGGCGAGATCGATGCGGGCACGGTTCGCCACCTGACCCTCGCATCGAAGAGCCAGCAAAAGGCATGGCTTAGCTTGTTCGACGACGAGGGAGCCTATTGTCCGACCGGCCACCAGCTGAAAGCGTGGCTGTTCGGCGGCACGGCTATCGCGGTGAAGCACGCACTGTTCGATGTCGAGGCCGCGAAGGCGGCTGTCGTGTCCGACCTGTTCGGCGAAGACAGCTTCTTTGCCGATGGCGATGCTTTCTGGTCGATGCAGATGGCGGCCATCGATGCGCGCAAGGCCGAGTATCTCGATGCCGGATGGTCCGATGTCGTCGTCATGGCGCGCGGCGAGTGGTTCCGGTCGTGGGATCATGCCCACGCGGGCAAGCGCAAGGGTGGCCGCATCTATGTCGAGGTTCGCGAGAGCGGCGAGGTGACCTTCCACGAAGGCTTCGTAACAGCGAAGGAAGCGAAGCGGCTTTCGGGCGGCGGGGATGGCGAGGGCGATGCGGTCATCGCGAAGCCGGTGCGACCCGAGGTGTCGGGTCCGCTCAATGCCTATATCGACCTCCATCGCCATGCGGCGGTGCGCGCCGATCTGGCGGGCCATGGCGGGGTGGCGCTGCGCGCAATGCTCGCGCATGTCATCGCGGGCGCGGACCTCTGGCGCGTCGATATCGAGGGCCAGCGCGCGCCGAAGGAAGATATTGCCGAGAGCGTCGAGGGTTGTTCGGCGGAAGCCGCGTTTGACCGCAAGCGCCGCGCTATACTCGAAGTGCTGGGGTTCGACTCAGAGGCGCCCACCATTACGGGAAGGCCGCTGCATCGTCCCCCTTTTGCTCCGCTGTTCGCGCGGTTGCTCGAACTCCCCGATCCGGTGGTGATGGAGATCGTCGTGATCGTTATGGGCGAGACGTTACAAGCCGGAGGCGAGGCAGTGGAGATGATCGGCCTTCATCTCGGCACCGACATGCACCAGCACTGGTCGGCGGACGCGGCCTTCTTCGACCAGCTTCGCGACTGCGAAGTCCTGCTCGCCATCACCGGCGAGGTGGCGGGACCCGAGGTTGCGGCGGCGAACGCCGGTGAGAAGGGGAAGGCGCTGAAAGCGATCATCGCCGATTGTCTTGCGGGCACGAACGGTCGGGCAAAGGCCGAGCCGTGGGTGCCGCAGTGGATGGCGTTCCCGCCTTCGGCTTATACGGATCGTGGCGGGGTGGGCAGCGTGAGCGCGGCTGCCAGCGTCCGACACGAACTGGCAGCCAGTGCCGAGGTCGAGGTTAGGGAAGCCCTTGAGGGCGATGTCGGGGAGCAGCCGCCATTGGCAGCCTGACCGACAGAGCGGGCGGCTTCGGTCGCCCGCTCATTTTTTCGGCGGGACAATGTCGCGCCGGCCTTATGGGCCGTCGCGGCGCTTTGGAT
>JAEWIL010000256.1 GCA_023387085.1 Pseudomonadota bacterium
AACCACAACCGCGCTCGACGCGCACGGCCACGACCCCGCCGCCTATGACTGGGTGCCGGTGCTGAAAAAGCGCCGCAAGGACGGCTGGTCGCCCGACAAGCAGCGCGCCTTTATCGAGGCGCTGGCCGATTGCGGATCGGTTGTCACAGCGGCGCAACAGGTTGGCATGTCCGAAGCCTCGGCCTATCACCTGCGCCGCTCGCCCGGCGCCGAGGCGTTCGACCGTGCCTGGTCGGCGGCGATCGATGCGGCGTCGAAGAAATTGCTCGACGCCGCCTTCGAACGCGCGCTCGTCGGCACCGACGAGCCGGTGTTCGACCGCGACGGCAACCGCATCGGCCGCCGCCTGCGCCAGAGCGACCGGCTGCTGATGTTCCTGCTGCGCGCCTATGGCCCCGACTGTTTCCGCGACGCCGCCCGCCGCACCGACTCGACGCCGGCGGTCACTCCGGTGGCCGAGGCGCTGATCCACCTTCACCCCGCCCCGCCCGCCGCGCCCGAGGCGCTGATGGCGCCCGACGATCTCGCGGTGGCGCTCGAGGTGGCCGACCTGTGCGACGGCGACCCGCCGCCCTGGCACCGCGACCGCCGCGAGGAGCCGCTCGACACCAGCCCGATCGACCGGGCGTTCGCCGCGCTGTTCGCGCGCGAAGACGACGCGCCACAAGGCTGACCTTTCCTGAACTTTGGATGACGGCGACCGGGGCAACACGCCCGATGGACCCGCGGCATCGGGCATCGCGGACATCCCCCGCCCGTCCCCAGAAAAACTGGGGGCAAACCGGAGAAATCATCCTTTGTGCCGCCGGTCGATAGTGCGGCAGTCCGTGTCCGCACGGTCGTCGGCAGCCGCCGGCACGGGAGGATCGAAGGGGATGCGCAGATTGGTGCAACCCCGCGGCCTGCTTCTGGCCGGCGCCCTGTCCGTACAAATTTTGCTGGCTGGTTGCGGCGCGGCCGAGCCCGCGAAGCCCCGTGACGACGCGGGCTCTCAACGCCCCGCTCCGCCGACCGTCGATGGCCGGAAGGACGGGGTGTGGCAACCGCCGCCGGGCGTCCAGCAAACGCCCCTCTGGCCCGGCACCGCCCCCGACATGGACGGCGCCGCCATTCCCCCCGAATATAGCGAAACCGCGACCAATCCCGACCGGTTCGCCGGGCGGCCGGTCACGGGCGTCTTTAACGTCTCCGCCCCGACGATGACGGTTTTCCCCGCGAAGGGCGCGGGTAATGGCACCGCGATGCTCGTCTTTCCGGGCGGCGGCTTCCAGAAGCTCGCGATCGATCTGGAGGGGACCGAGGTTTGCGACTGGCTGACGTCCAAGGGGATCGTCTGCGTCCTGGTCAAATATCGCGTGCCCAGGAGCAACCATCATTATGACAGCGACTGCCAGTGCAACGTCACGCCCACGCATCTCTGGGCGTTGCAGGACGCGCAGCGTGCCATTCGCCTGGTGCGGTCGCGCGCGAAATCGCTGGCGATCGATCCGCGGAAAATCGGCGTCATCGGCTTTTCGGCGGGCGGCTATCTGGTCGCGCAGACCAGCAACATCTTCGCTCCCGCCTATACCCCCGTCGACGCGATCGACCGGACAAGCAGCCGCCCGGATTTTGCCGTCGCGATGTTCCCCGGCCATCTCTGCCGCGAGGGCGGCACGCTCGACCCCGGGATCAAGGTCAGCAAGGCGACCCCGCCCATCTTCCTGTTGCAGGCGTGGGACGATCCGGTCGACCCGATCTGCAACAGCATCGTCTATGCGCGCGCGCTCGACGCCGCCGGGGCGAAGGCCGAGGTCCATCTCTTCGCCAAGGGCGGCCATGCGTTCGCGATGCGGCCGCTCGGCCATCCGGTGGAAAAATGGCCGTCGCTGGTCGAGGAGTGGCTGAAAGACCCAGGGATAATGTAGACCAGCTCTGTCAGTTCAGCGTCACCCCGCCCGGCACCGCGCGCATGCCCGACGCCGCGAACAGCACCCCGCCGCGCACCGCCTCCGCCGAACCGTCGAGCAAGGGCAGCGGCACCAGCGCGCGCGTCACCTCGCTGTCGTCGTCGACGACCAGCCGCAGCGTCGGAATGCCGAGCCGGTCGCGCTCGGTCACCACGTCACGGATCGCGGGGAGCGGCCACGACAGCGTGCTGCCGCGATAGAGCCGCGCCCCGTCGTGGAAAATATAGGTCTCGCGCTGGCGCCACAGCCGCCGGCAGGCCCAGAAGGCATAGGCCGCGACCAGTATCGCCGCCGTCGCGACCGCATCGCCGAACAACAGCGCCCGCAGCATCTCGCCCGCCCCGTCGCCGCGCACCGGCCACGCCTGCCGCAGCACCAGCCCGGCGAAAAGGAGCGCGGCAATCGCCTGCCCCGCGAGCAGCGGCTTCGCCTTGAGCCGCGCGATCACGATGATCGGCCGCTCGGTGATTATCCGGTCCTGATAGGTCATCCCCGCCCAGATAGGGACGTGGGCCGCGCGGCGCCAGCACCCATCCTTCTTCGCGGTGGCGAAACCGTGCGGAGCGGGCAGCATGGCGCGCCGACCGCGCGGCAAATGGCGCGCCCTGTCCGTCCGCACCCGCCGCCGCCCGACACCCGTCGGCCCGGATGCCGCAACGGCGCGGCGAACCGAGCCGACGCCCTCCGACACGCGGGCGATCCATGCTATGCTCGCGCGCGAAAGGAGACAGCCGATGCAGGCCGTAACCGAAGGCGACCGCCGCAAGGAACTCGCGGTGCTTCTGAAGGCGATGCGCACACATCCCGAGCGCGACTGGAGCGCGCAGCGCGCGCGCGTCGCGACATTGACCAAGCTGATCGCCGCAAAGCCGCACTGATCGGGCCGTTCGTCGCGCCGCAGCGGCGGTCCGCCGACAGCCGTGCAACATCTCCGCGCTCCGCCGGTTTCTCCGGGCGACGGGCAGCCGGCAACGCTGCCCGAAGGTCGAGCGGCGGCGCCTGACGTCGCCCGCTGATGCAGGAGACTTCGCATGCATAAGGCTATCATTGTTTTCGCCGCTGGCACCGCGCTTCTCTCGGCCCCCGCTGTCGCCCAAATCGGCGGCGTGGTCGGCGGCAGTGTCGACGCAACAGTCGGCACCGGCCCGGTCGCCGGCACCGTGAACAATCTGACCGGGCAGGTCGGCAACAC
>JAEWIL010000047.1 GCA_023387085.1 Pseudomonadota bacterium
CGGTCGGCCATCGCGCGGCGGAACCAGTAATGCAGGCCATATTCCCACGTATAGCCGATCCCGCCGTGCGCCGCGACGGCGGTGCGGGTCGCGCGGACATAGACCTCGCAAAGATGCGCCTTCGCCATTGCGGCTGCGCGTGGCGCGTCGGGCAGCTGAGCGTCCCAAGCATAGGCCGCGTACCACAGCAGCGCACGCGCCGGTTCGACATCGAGCGCCATGTGCGCCAGCTGATGCTTCAGCCCCTGAAAGCGCCCGATCGGCTGGCCGAACTGCTCGCGCTCCTTGGCATAGGCGACGCTCAGGTCGGTCACCTTCTGCGCGCCGCCCAGCGCGTCGGCCGCCACCAGCACCAGCGCGGCGTCGGCGAGGCGCGCGGTCATCGGATCGGCGGCGGCAAAGAGCGTTTCGCCGGCGCCCTCGGGTATCGTAACCTTCGACATCGGCCGGGTGCGGTCCGCCGCCTTCACTGCCTCGATCGCGGCGTCGGCTGCGGGGACGAGGCGAACGCCCGTATCCCGGTCGACAATCAGAAACAGGTCGGCGGCCCGCGCCGACGGGGCATAGTTGCTGCCGCCGTGGATCAGCGTTGCGACTTTTTCCCCGCGCGCCAGCGCATCGGCGTCACCCTGTCCGCTGGCCGCCGCGGCCGCCGCCGCCAGCAACTGGCCGGTCAGCGGCCCCGCCGCCGCTGCCTCGCCCGCCACCTCGCACGCCAGCGCCGCGTCGAGCAGTCCCATGCCGCTGTCGGGCGTCAGGATAGCGCCAAGGCCGAGCCCCATCAGCGCGGTCCAGCTCTCCGGATCGAAATCGGCCTCTCCATCGGCAAAGGCGTGGATCCGCTCCATCGGCCAATTGTCGGCCAGCGTGCCGCGGACCGCGTCCTGGATCGCCCTCTGTTCTTCGGTCAGGTGGAAATGCATCGCCTCAACGCTCCCCGCTCATCGCCAGATCGCGCGGCAGGCCCAGTCCGCGTTCGCCGATGATGTTGCGCTGGATGTTCGAGGCGCCCCCGGCGATCGAGTTGCCGAGGCTGCCCATGATCTGGTCCAGCCATTTCTCCGGCCCGCGCGGCCCGCGATGGCCGCGTCCCCCCGCCCCCGGCGGCTCCAGAAACGCATGGTCGCCGATCAGCTCCTGCGCGAGCAGCGCCATCTCGTGCCCGATCTCGGTGAGCAGCAGCTTCATCATCAGCGAAATGGGACCGGGGTCCTCGCCCGCCGCGGCGCAGCTGAAGATGCGATAACTCGAATAGCGGTGCGAAAGGACCGATCCCTCGATCTGCGCCAGCCGGTCGCGCACGACCGGATCGTCGATCCGGCCGACCTCCCGGGCGAGTTCGACAAGCTTCGCGAACTGCTTGCCAAGGCCGTCGGCGCTGCCGATGCTCGCGCGCTCGTGCTTCAGCGTGGTGCGGCTGACGTACCAGCCCTTACCCCGCTCGCCGACCTGCCACGACACCGGAGTCTCGGCGTTGTCGAAGAAAAATTCGCAGAATGTGTGCGCGCCGCCCTCGCCTGTCATCTGGCGGATCGGCCGGCGGGTCACACCAGGCTGATCGAGGTCGATCAGCAAATAGGTGATGCCGTCATGCTTCGGCGCATCGGGCTCGGTGCGCACCAGCATGAACATGTGCGTCGACTGCATCCCCTGCGACGTCCAGATTTTCTGGCCGTTGATGATCCATTTGCTGCCGTCGGCGGACAGTTCGCCCTTCGTCCGCACGCTCGCAAGGTCGCTGCCCGATCCGGGCTCGCTATATCCCTGACCCCAGATATACTCACCCTCGACGGTCTTGCGGATGAACAGCTCCTTTTGCTCCTCGGTCCCCTTTTCGAGCAATGTCGGTACCGTCATGTTCATCCCGTTGCCGCCGACTTCCATCGGCGCGCGGGCGCGCGCAAATTCCTCGCGGATCACCTGCGCCTTGATGACGTCGACCGGTTGTTCGGAACCGCCGAAGCGCTTTGGTATCGCGCGATACAGATACCCCTGTTCGGTCGCGAGCGCGCGGAACCCACGGATGAAGCTCTTCAGGTCGGCGCCGCGCGTCTCCGCGGGCGGGGGCCAGTGAGACGACAGGAACGCGCGCACTTCGGCGCGGAAAGCCTCGGCGGCTTCGCCATAGCTCAGATCCATCTCCAGCTCTCCCTCTTTCGGCGATTCCTATGCATGAGTTATATAACTACGTCAAATATGTTGTGCGCGCGCACCGGCGTGCTAGACGCAACGCATGACGATCGATGCCGACGCTGTGCCGCACTATTTCACCGCCGAAGGCGACTGCTTTCTGCCCTCGGGCCTCGCCCGCAATCCCTGGTTCGCCAACGCCGTCGCGGGCGGACCGATCGCCGCCCTGATCGGGCATGTCGTCGAAAATGCCGTTATCGAACCCGGGTTCGAGATTTGCCGCCTGACGATCGACATCCTCGGCATCGTGCCGCAGCAACCGCTCGAGCCCAGAATCGTGGCCGTACGGCGGGGCCGGCAGGCGCAGCTTCACCGGATCGAATTGCTTGCGGCTGGCCGGCCGGCAGCACAGGCGCATGTGCTGCTCGTGCGCCATCTCGATACGCCCGCCTTTCCCGCACCGCATCCGCATCCCGCGCCCGAAGACGTGCCGGAGGACAAGTTCCTCATCGGCGCCAGCATGGCGGGCGCGATCCGGACGCGGCCGATCATGGGCCGGGTGCGCGAGCCGGGGCGCGGGGTCACATGGATGAGCATGAACGGCGAAGCGGTCGCGGGCTTCACCGCCTCGCCCTTCGTCAAGGCCTGCCTGTTCGCCGATTTCGGCAACGGCGTCGGCAGCGCGACGCACGCGCACGAATGGAGCTACGCCAACCTCGACATCTCGGTCCAGTTCTTCCGCATGCCGCGCGGCGAGTGGTTCCTGATCGACGCGCATACCGAGGGCGCAGGCAACGGCCATGCGGTGACGCAAAGCCTGTTCGCCGACGTCGACGGCGTCTACGCCAAGGGCACACAGACGATATTCGTGGGGCCCGGAAGCCCTCGCTGACTTATTCGCCGCGGAATAGCGGGGCGCGTTTCTCGGTCACCGCCGCCAGCCCTTCGCGATGATCCTTGCTGCCGAGCAGCAGCGCCTGATTGGGCAGGTTCGCCTGCCACTCGGCTTCCATGCTGCTTTCGAGCGCGCGCTGGATCGATTGCTTGACCGTCGCATAGCCAAGCGGCGCCGACGCCGCGAGTTCGCGGGCCAGTTCCATGCCCCGCCCCGCCAGTTCCTCCTTCGCCACCACTTCGCTGACAAGGCCGATGGTCAGCGCCTCGTCGGCGCGCACCTGCTTCGCGCGCAGGCACATCTCCATCGCGCGGCCTAGACCGACGATGCGCGGCAGCAGGAAGGTGCCGCCGAGCGGGGGCATGATGCCCAGCCGGATCCAGCTTTCCTGAAACATCGCATTGTCCGCCGCGACGCGGAAATCGCAGGCAAGCGCCAGTTCGCAGCCGACCGTCACCGCCGCGCCCTGCACCAGCGCCAGCGTCGGTTTCGGACAGCGATAGATGGCGCGCGCCGCGCCCTGGAAATTGGCGTAAACCGTATCCTTGATCTCGCTTGCCGACATCCCGGTCAGCCGCTGCAGGAAGGCGAAATCGGCGCCGACCGAGAAATGCTTGCCTTCGGCCGCAAAGATGATCGCGCGAACGTCGCGCTCGGCCGACAGCGCGGCGAAGGCGTCGCGAATTTCGCCGAGCATTTCGGGCGAAGAGGCATTGCCGATATCGGCGCGTGCGACCACGACAGCCGCGATGCCATCATCGTGACGGTCGACGCGAATATGCGCAAATTCAGTCATTTCCCTGGTCTTCTTGCTTCTTCTTCTCGCGCCAGATCATCGCGGTTGCGCTGGTCGCCAGCCCCATGTTCAGCGCCTCGGCATCGAGCGCGGCTTCAAATGCCCAATCTTCGGCATTGTTGAGGTTGATCTTCATATAGCGATAACCCATGCGCGGTCCGTCGACGAGGCGGCGCGCCGCCTTCATCGTCTCGTCGCGCAGCACCTCATCGTCGAACAGTCGGGTATAAATTCCCTTGGTGAACGCCTCTTCGGCGCTCAATTTCTCGCCGAGCAAAAACAGTTCGCGCGCCGCGCCGGTGCCAAGGATCTTGGTCCAGAACCAGGTCGACCCGAAATCGCCGCCGGCGCCGATGCGGTCGAACGCCGTGAAGAAGGTGGCGCTCCGGCCCGCGAAACGCAGGTCGCAGGCCCCGGCAATGCCGATTCCCGCCCCCGCGACGGGGCCGTTGACCATCGCGATCGTCGGCTTGGGCATTTCGTGCAGCAGGCGCGACGTTTCCATGAAGCCGCGCAGCCGCGCAAATCCTTGTTCGGTGCGGCTGCCGACCTCGGGGTTCGCGGGAAGGATGGCCTTGTCCGCGCCCCCTGCCTTGAGGTCGCCGCCGGAACAAAAGCCCCTGCCCGCCCCGGTCACTACGACGCAGCCGACCGACGGATCGCGCGCCGCATCGGCACAGGCGTCGGCGAGCGGCGCCATGATCGAACCGGTCAGCGCGTTCAACCGGTCGGGCCGGTTCAGGGTGATGGTGCGGACCCCCGCATCATCGTCGATCAAAATTTCGTCAGCCATAATTCCTCCCCGCTTGCGGGGAGGGGGACCGTTCTCAGAACGGTGGAGGGGCGCGCCGCATGACGCGACTTTACGCCGGACCTCCGCCCCCTCCGTCAGCGCTTCGCACTGCCACCTCCCCACTAGGGGGGGAGGATGGGCTTATCGTCAATCCCCGCCAAGCTCGCGGTGGCGGGCCAGCATCGCGACGGCCTTCTCGGCAAGGTCCTCGGGCACCGGCGGATAGAGCGGCAGCGGGCGGGCCTTGCTCGGCAGCGCGATCGTCGCGGTCGCCCGCACCGTTTCCTCATCGCGCTGGTTGGTGAATTTGACCGCCACGTCGACCAGGCTCTGCCCGCCCGCTTCGCGCTTCGCGAGCACCTCGCCCGTGACGCGCTGGACGTCGCCCATGTAATTGAACTTGCGGATCTCGTCGTGAACATGGGTGATGATCGCGTCGTCGCCCGCCCAGTCGCTCAGATATTGCCACAGGTAATTTTCGCGCATGACGCCATAGTCATACGCCATCGGGTTGCCGATGGCCTGCGCCCATACCGGGTCCCAATGGAGCCGCTGCGCGACATCGGGCACGCCATATTCATTCTTCACATAAAAGGCCGGGATGCGCTGCCGGTTCTTGTGCGCCAGGCGGTTCGCGGTCGGCGCATAGGGCACAAAGCCATAACCGCCGGCGTGGAAGCAGATGACGTCGGTGACGGTGAGCGGGCCTTTCGCCTGCAGCCCCAGCGAATCACCCTTTTCGACGCTTTCGAACCAGCGCTTTTCGGCGCCCTGGACATGCTCCTTGGCATAGATGTCCTCGATCGCCTGCATTTCCTCATCGGTGTAGGTCGCGGGCTCGATCGCCGCATATTTGCCCTTCTTGGCGGCGGTCTTGCGCTCGGTGAGCACGCGCAGGATGCGATAGACGGCGACAACCTCGCCGCGCTGGTTCATCTTGACGTCGCGGCGCACGGTAATGACCGACTTGCCCGCGAATTCGGACTGCTTGACCTCGCAGGTCTCGTCGCCGTTGAAGCTGTAGATGGTATCGCCCGGAAAGATAGGGCGGTAAAAGTCCCATTGAGAGCCGGACACGAACACGTGGATGCCGCGGAACAGGCTTTTGCGCAGCGCCTTGATCTCGTCGGGGACGGGATCGCCCCGCATCGGCTTGTTGATGATTCCCGCCATCATGCCGGGTGCGATCACGCTGCCCCAGCGGGTCTTCTTGGCATAGGCCGGATCGGTATAGAGCGGCTTGTCGTCACCCATGCCATGCGCGAAGTTGCGGATATTATCCTCGGTCGCGGTGGTGATATACTCGCGGGTCTTGGCCGCCTGATCGAATCCCAGCAGCTTTCGCTGCCGCTCGATGTCCTCCTCGGTAATCTCGTAGGCGACGGCTTTTTGCCACTCTTCGCTCTGCTTGATGTCGCTTTTTGCCTCACCCATCGTATATCTCCCTTGTCACGAGTTATATAACTAGGTAATACATGCCTCATATCGAAGCAAGGGGATAGTGTCGCCAATGGAAGTACGCCGCATCAGCGATGCATTGAAGGTGCGCGCCCAGCACCAGGCCGATGAAATCGCGCATGACGATACGAGGCGGCAGATCAGCTTTGCCGAGTGGGACCGCGAAGCCGACGAAATCGGCGGCGGGCTTGCCACGGCGGGTCTCGTCCCCGGCGACCGCGTCTTCCTGCCGATCAGCAACGCGCGTGCGGTCGAAATGGCGATCGCCGTTTTCGCGGTATTTCGCGCCGGCGGCATCGCCTGCCCCGTGAACACCCGCCTCAATCCTCGCGAAATCGCCGACTATTCGGCACTTTGCGAGCCGCGCTTCTGCCTGACCGATGCGCCCGATCTCGTAAAGGATCTCGGCCTCGCGGGCTGCTGGCACGTCGATGCCATGCCGCGCGACCTCGCGGCGCTGCCCGATCAGGCCAGCCTCGACCCGATGGCCGACGCCGAAATTCTCGGCACCTCGGGAACGACCGGAAAGATCAAGGGCGTCGTCGTGTCGCATCCCGATCTGATGACCGGAGTGACGGGCTATAATATGGACCGGTCGCGCTCGACGCTGAACGCGCTGCCGCTCACCGGATCGGGGGGAAATATCGGCATCGTGATGCTGCCCGCGCGCGGCGGGGCGACGGCGATCACCCAGCCCAGGTTCGATCCCAAGGGGTTCCTCGAACTGGCGAAGGAAAAACAGCCCGACCTCGTCTATCTCGTGCCGTCGATGCTGCGCCTCGTGCTCGACCATCCCGACGTCGCGAACTACGACATGGCGGGGGTCAAATATCTGATGACCGGCACCGCGCCGCTCCCGCACGATTCGGTGAAGCGCGCGGCGGAGCTCTGGCCGCACCTGCGCATCCGCAACAGCTATGGCATGTCCGAAGGCGGCGTCGGGGTCGGAACGCGGACCCGCGAACAGGTGATGAAGCCGGGCTGCGTGGGCAAGCTGCCGGCGCACATGCAACTTCGCGACGAAAATGGCGAGGTTATCACCGCGCCGGGCGTCGTCGGGGAAATCTATGGCTGGCAGAAGCACGCGCGGCGCTACTGGAAGGACCCCGAAGCCACTGCGGTCAGCTTCAAGGGCGGCTGGACCAAGACCGGCGACCTTGGCTACGTCGACGAGGACGGCGACCTGATCATGGCGGGCCGTTCAAAGGAATTGATCATCCGCGGCGGCTACAACATCACCCCGCTCGAGATCGAGACCGTGCTGCACCTCCACCCGGCGGTGCAGCAGGCCGCGGTCGTCGGCGTGCCGCACGAGGTGCTCGGCGAAGACATCGCGGCCGCGGTGACGCTGCGCCCCGGCGCGGAAACGACGACGCCCGAGCAGATCATCGACTTCTGCAAGACGCATCTCGCCGACAACAAGGTGCCGCGCACCTTGGTCGTGATGGACGAGATGCCGCTCAACCCGAACGGCAAGATCCTGAAAAGGGATCTCGCCGAACCCCTGGCCCAAGCCGCGGAAGCACGGCGCCGCGCGGCCTGATCAGCGCCGCTCGCTCAGGCGCGCGGCGGAATGGTCGCGATCGGATGAGCGGGCGGAACGATCTTCCGGCAGGCGTGCCGCCCGCAGGCATCAAACGGTAAAGGCGGCCGCGAAAAGACTGCGGCCCTTACCCTTTCAGCTTCTCGAACGGCACATCCTTGTCCATCCGCATTTCGCCCGGCATGCCGAGCACGCGCTCGGCGATCTGGTTGCGCAGCACTTCGTCCGCGCCGCCGGCGATGCGCATCACGGTCGAATAGATATAGTCATACCGGACGTCGCCTGTCGCGGTGTCATCGGCCTCGGCGGCGATCCCCGCGAGCCCGCGCAGCTCGAGCGCAAGGCCGTTGGTCTTCTGGTAGCGCGACGCATAGGCCAGCTTGACCATGCCCGCCAGCGCGCCGGGATTCTCCCCCTTCGACACCATCGTGCGCAGCCGCGCCTGGAAAAAGCGTTCGCCCTGCTCCTCGGCCAGTGCCTCGGCCAGCTGCTGGCGGATCGCGCCGTCGTCGAGCATCGTTCCGCCCCGGCCATCGGGGGTCGCGGCGGCATAGCCGAGCAATGGTTCGACCCCGCTGCGATGCGCGCCCGAGCCCAGCCGTTCGCCCATCAACACCGTCATGCAGCACGCCCAGCCCTCGCCCTCGGCGCCCAGGCGATTGGCGTCGGGAATGCGAACGTCGGTCAGAAAGGTCTCGTTGAACTCGCTCGCCCCCGAAATCTGGCGGATCGGGCGCGTCTCGATTCCCGGCGTCTTCATGTCGACGACAAAGAAGGTCAGCCCCTTGTGTTTCGGCACCGTCGGGTCGGTCCGCACGACCAATATCCCCCAGTCGGTCAGATGCGCCCAACTCGACCAGACTTTCTGGCCGTTGACGATCCAGTCGCCGCTGCCGTCATCGGCGCGCACCGCCTTGGTCCGCAGGCCCGCCAGGTCGGACCCCGCGGCGGGCTCGGAAAAAAGCTGGCACCAGGTAATGTCGCCCTTCAGCGTCGGCTCGATGAATCGCGCCTTCTGCTCTTCGGTGCCGTGCCTGGCGATCACCGGCAGCGCCATGCCGGTTCCGATCGAGATGAACGGACCTTTCGGCAGATGATATTTGCCTTCCTCCTCGGCAAAGATCACAGCCTCGATCCCCGACAGGCCGCGTCCGCCGAGCGGCTTGGGAAAGGTCAACCCCGACCAGCCTCCGGCATAGAGAGCGCGCATCCACGCGCGGCCGCGATCAGCCTCTTCGGTGTCGGGAATTGCGACGCCGGCGGGAAGTTCGTGCGCGGGCGCATTCGCGGCCAGCCAACTGCGCGCTTCGGCCCGGAACGCGGCCTCTTCGGGGCTGTCGTTGAAATCCATCTTATGCCGCCTTCACCTGACTGCCCGGTTGCGCATTGAGCAAGCGGTCGGCCCAAAAGCCGCGATTGCCCAGATGCACCGCCAGCATACGCTCGCGCCGGTAATAAAAATGGCAGTTCGCCTCGAACGTGTATCCGATCCCGCCATGGACCTGCAGATTCTCGCGCGCCGCCATTTCCAGGCATTTGATCCCCGACAGGCGGGCGGCTGCGGCTGCGGCGGGCAGATCGTCGGGCGACGATTCGGCGGCCCAGCCACCATAATAGGCGTTCGACCGCGCCAGTTCGGTTGCCACCGCGACATCGGCCAGCTTGTGCTTGATCGCCTGAAATCCGGCTAGCGGCCGTCCGAATATCTGCCGCTCCATCGCATAATCGCGCGCCATGTGCAGACAGGCTTCGGCGGCGCCGACCGCTTCGAAAGCCGACTGTACGGCTGCCTGATCGACAAGTCGGTCGAGCACGCCGGTGCCCGGCATCGCCTCGGCGCCCGCGCGCTCGAAATCGATCCGGTAATGCGGGCGCAGTTGGTCGAAGCTGTCGAGTCTGGTCCGCCGCACCCCGGGCTGATCGAGTTCGACCAGCGCGCAATTGCCGCCTGCGACCAGCACCACGGCGATATCGGCGATTCCGGCGTCGGCGACGGGGGACTTGACCCCAGACAGCGCGCCGTCCGCCAGCTTCGCCCCGGTCGCAAACACCGGCCCCGGCCCTTCGGCATAGGCAAAGGTCGCGACCGCCTCGCCGCTCGCCAGCTTCGGCAACCAAGCGGCTTTCTGGGCATCGCTCCCCGCGAGCCGTATCGCCTCTGCCGCCAGCACGATCGAGCTCAGGAACGGGACCGCGGCATTGGCGGCGCCCAGCGCTTCCATGATGACGCCAAGATCGAGCGCGCCGAGCCCCAGCCCGCCGTGCTCCTCGGGAATTGCGGCGCCCAGAAAGCCCATTTCGGCGAGTGCGCGCCACAGCGGCTCGTCCCATTCGGCACCCGAATCGATCAGCGTGCGCAGCCGGTCGTAAGGTGACATATCGGCAAGCAGCGCGCGCGCTTGCTCGCCGAGCATTTTCTGTTCATCGCTGAGGTCGAAATTCATTGCAGGACTTGCCCCGTTGTTGCCACCTGTGTCATAGCGAGTTGTATAACTAGGTCAACCATGACAAATGCCGGAAGAGGACGCTCTGCTCATGCAATATGAAACCATCCTCGTCGATGTCGCCGATCATATCGCGACGATCACGATCAACCGGCCTGAAGCGATGAACAGCTTTACCAGGCGGATGATGGACGAATTCGAACATCTGTGGAAGTGGATCGCGCGCGAGGACGATATCCACTGCTGCGTCCTGCGCGCGGCCCCCGGAAAGGCCTGGTGCACCGGCGTCGACGTCAAGGAATCGCAAAAGGAAGGCGGCACGGTCGTCGACCTCGCCAACATCTGGCATTGCGAGGATCCCGGCAATTACCTCGGCCCCAAGTCGATGAACTGCTGGAAGCCGGTGATCGCAGCGGTGCATGGCATGGCCGCAGGCGGCGCCTTCTATTGGCTCAACGAGAGCGACATCATCATCTGTTCGGAAGATGCGACCTTCTTCGACCCGCACGTCACTTACGGGATGACAAGCGCGCTCGAGCCGATCGGCATGACCTATCATATGCCTCTCCACGACGTGCTCCGCATGGTGCTGCTCGGCAATGACGAACGCATCGGGGCGGGAACGGCGCTCCGGATCGGCCTCGTCAGCGAAATTACCACGCTCGAGGATCTGTGGCCGCGTGCGCAGGAACTGGCGGAGACGATCGCGGCGAAGCCGCCCGCGGCCACCGCGGGATCGGTTAAGGCGATCTGGGAATCGCTCGACCTGCCGCGAAGCGTCGCGCTCCAGCAGGGTCTCAAATATTGCCAGATCGGCAATCCCGTGGGCGTGCCGCAAGTCAACCGCGCCGCGCTGATGGCCGACAAGGCCAAGAAATTCACGGTTCGTTAGCGACGGCGTCAGCGCCGCCTGGCGCTCGCGTCAAAGACCGGTCGCACGGTCCCGATCAACGTTAGAGGGTGAGGAAACCAACGCGCATGTCGATTTTGTACGACGAGGGGCAGCAGGCGATCGCGACCGAATCGCGCCGCGTGCTCGAGGCCCGGATGAGCAAGGAGGATCTGCTTCCTCTGCTCGAGGCAAGCGGGCGTTATCATGAGGGGTTCTGGACGACCGCGAAGGAACAGGGCTGGACCGCGCTGGCGCTGCCCGAGGCTTATGGCGGACTCGCGCTCGGCCTCGTCGAGCTCGGGCTGATCGCGCATCAGGCCGGCCGGACGCTGAGCGGCGCGCCCTTTCTCACCGCCAGCTTCGGGGCTGCCAAGGCTATCGAGCTCTATGGATCGGACGACCAGAAGGCGAAGTGGCTCCCCGGCCTCGCGAGCGGGAATGCGATCGGCGCGGTAGCCTTTGCCGAGGGGGCGGCCCCCCGCCCCGCGCAGCCGGCGCTGGCACTGTCGGGCAATCGGCTCGACGGCGTGAAGACGGGCGTTACGGGCGGGCTCGCCGCGGACATCGCTGTCGTCTTCGCCCAGGCCCCCGGCGGGCCGGCGCTCGCCGTCGCCGACCTGGCGAACGTGACGCGCCAGCCGATCGACAGCTTCGACAACAGCCGCCTCTACGCCGACCTCGCTTTTGCCGGCGCGCCTGCCGAAACGCTCGTCGCGGGCGAGGCGGCGCGCGCGGCGGCGCTCCATATCCTTGCACTTCAGGCGGTGATCACCGCGCATGAGCAGACCGGCGGCGCCGAGGCGATGATGGAGATCGCGCGCGACTACGCGGTGACGCGCAAGGCGTTCGGCCAGCCGATCGGCGCCTTCCAGTCGATCAAGCACCGGATCGCCGAACTCTATGGGCTCGTCGAACTCGCCCGCGCCAACTGCATTCATGCGGCGTCGCGCGAGGGCGAAGGTGATTTCATCGCCGCGGCCGCGGCCGCGCGGATTTCGGCGACCGAGGCTTATGACACCGCATCGCGCGACGGCGTTCAGATCCACGGCGGCATCGGCGTGACGTGGGAGCTTGGTCTCCACCTCCACTCGCGCCGCGCGCGCAGCCTCGCGATCGAACAGGGCAATTTGCTGTTCTGGGAAGATGTTCTTGTTGACCGCCTGACGGGAGAAGCCGCATGAGCGACCTTGAAACCTTTCGCGCCAGCGCCGCCGCGTGGCTCGAATCGATGGTGCCGACTTATGGAAAGGCGGCGCGCCAGGGCCTGTCCGAAGCCGAAGACCTTGCGTTTGCCCGCCGATATCAGAAAGCGAAGTTCGACGCCGGTTATGCCGGGATCAACTGGCCGACCGAGTTTGGCGGTCAGGGGCTCGGCCATCTCGAAAAGGTGACCTTCGACACCGAAGAAATGAAGCACGGCTTCCCCAGCTATTATTTCGGCATCTCGCTCGGAATGCCGGTGCCCGTGCTGATGCAGTTCGGCCAGGACAAGGACTGGGTGAAGGAGCGGGTGCTGAAGGCGCTGCAGGGCGAAGAGATCTGGTGCCAGCTCTTCTCCGAACCCTCGGGCGGCTCCGACCTTGCCGGGCTGCGCACGCGCGCCGAAACCGACGGCAACGGGTGGAAGATCAACGGCCAGAAACTGTGGACCAGCTGGGCGCAATATAGCGACTACGGCGTCATCGTCGTGCGCACCGACCCCAATGTCCCGAAGCACAAGGGCCTCACCTATTTCTGGGTCGACATGAGGGCGCCCGGGGTCACCGTTCGCCCGATCAGGCTCGCCGGGGGCGACAGCCACGTCAATGAGGTCTTCTTCGACGATGTGAAGATCAGCGACGATCAGCGCATGTCGCCGGTCGGCGGCGGCTTTGCGGTGGCTCTCGCGACCCTGATGATCGAACGCTATGTCGCGACCGACAGCGCGGGTTTCGGCCCCCACCTCGACATGTTCGTCGATTTGGCGAAGAACACCGACCTCAACGGCCGCCCCGCGATCGAGGACGGCCGCATCCGCCAGCAGATCGCGCGCAACTATGCGATGCGAAGCGGGCTTCAGTCGATCACGGCACGCGCGATGGCGATGATGCAGGCGGGCATGACGCCCGGCCCCGAAGGGTCGCTCAACAAGCTAGTCTCGGTGCGCTCGCGTCAGAAGCTCTCCGAACTCGCGCTCGACCTTCAGGGCACGGGCGGCTTCCGCTTCGATCCGCATGCCTCGCAAAAGGAGGATTGGGCGTCGAGCTGGATCAACGCGCCGACGGGCCGCATCGCCGGCGGCTCCGACGAGACCCTGCTCAACACGATCGCCGAAAAGATCCTCGGCCTGCCGCAGGATCACCGCCCCGACAAGGGCGTCCCCTTCAACCAGATCCCCGCGTGACGCCAAAGGGTTGAGACCCTCGCAGCACCGCTTCCACCAGAGAGGAACCCGGAAATGTCCGAAGCCTATATCATCGACGCCGTCCGCACCCCGCGCGGGATCGGCAAGCCCGGCAAGGGCGCGCTGTCGCACCTCCACCCGCAGCACCTCGCCGCGACGGTGCTGAAGGCGATCCGCGACCGCAACAAGCTCGACACCGCGACCGTAGACGACATCGTCTGGTCGACCTCGACCCAAAAGGGCAAGCAGGGCGGCGACCTTGGCCGCATGGCCGCACTCTCGGCAGGCTATGACATCAAGGCCAGCGGCACGACGCTCGACCGCTTCTGTGGCGGCGGCATCAGCAGCGTGAACTTCGCGTCGGCATCGGTGATGTCGGGCATGGAGGAGTGCGTCATCGCGGGCGGTACCGAAATGATGAGCTACACCGCCACCTTCGCCGCGGAGCAGGCGAATGCGGGCATCCAGCCGCTGGGGATGGGTTCGGGCAACCCCGCGCTCGACGAAATTCACCCGCAGTCTCACCAGGGCGTATGCGGCGACGCGATAGCCGCCCTCGAAGGCATCCCGCGCGAGGCGCTCGACGCGCTGGCGCTCGTCAGCCAGCAGCGCGCCGACCGCGCGATCAAGGAAGGCCGCTTCGACAAGTCGGTCGTCCCCGTCTACAACACCGACGGCACCGTCGCGCTCGACCACGAGGAATTTCCCCGCCCCGAAACCACTGCCGAAGGTCTCGCGGCGCTCAAGCCCAGCTTCGGCGCGCTCAAGGATTTCGACCTCGGAGGCGGCGTGACCTTCGCCAAGCAGATCCAGCGCCGCTATCCCGACCTTGAATGGGAGGGCGTCCATCACGCCGGCAACTCGTCGGGTGTCGTCGACGGCGCCGCCGCCGTCCTCATCACCTCGAAGGCCTATGCCCACAAGCATGGCCTCAAACCCCGGGCGCGCATCGTTGCCTATGCGAACATGGGCGACGATCCGACGCTGATGCTCAACGCGCCGGTTCCGGCCGCGAAAAAGGTGCTCGCAAAAGCCGGCCTCACAAAAGACGACATCGACGTCTGGGAAATTAACGAAGCCTTCGCGGTCGTCGCCGAGAAATTCATCCGCGACCTCGATCTCGACCGCGAAAAGGTGAACATCAACGGCGGCGCGATGGCGCTCGGCCACCCGATCGGCGCGACCGGATCGATCTTGATCGGCACCGCGCTCGACGAGCTCGAGCGTTCGGGCGGCCGTTACAGCCTTGTCACCATGTGCGCTGCGGGCGGCATGGCACCGGCGATCATCATCGAACGGCTCTGAGTCAATAACAGGCGGGAACGCGGGCGCGGGGACCGATACCCCGCGGACGCGTTCCCCTGCCCGCGGGAAAAGACCGCCACGCAGGGGACCGACCTCCAGGGTCGCGCGCCCCCCGCCTCCGCTTGCCCGCGCTCGGGCGGTGCGGAACCCGCCGACGAGAAGCCGCCGAGCGACCACGCCGCGCCTTTCCGCCTCATCCAGCGATGTTCGAGATGCCCTCGGACCAGGGGCGGTGGCAGGGCTTGTTCAGCACTGGCACGCTAATGCCTTGATATTGAGTTATTTTTACTTGGAGCGAAAATTTCTACCCCCACACTTACCCCACATTTCTGGCGATCTAACGATTGTTCGATTCACGAAAGGCCCCAATCGAATCTAGCTTTGGGCAAGCGGCGAGGGGAACAGAATCCATCAATAGATTGTGTAGCCTCCGTCGATGACAATCGCGTCGCCGAGATGAAAGCTCGAATGGCGGCTCGCGAGATAAACCGCGATTGCCGAAAAAGCACCGCCCCTTTGGTTGCTCCATAATGTTCATTGCGCGCTGCGCCGTGGATCGAAGCCGTCGAAGCGATCGCCACCGTCGAACATGTCGCGGCGGGGAAGCCCGATGCCGGCATTCGCCTGATCGAGCCGGCCAAATTCTTCTAGGATAGTGCCGACACCCGCCTTGACCGCCGCCTCGTCGGCGACATCAACGCGGGCGCAGCGGACCTAAGGGAGCGACCGGGAGTGCCGTCGCTTTAACTCGGCAGGCGCGCGGCATCGTGGGCGGCGAATCATGCACCCCGCTTACCGGACGATGGTAAACACCCAATGAGCCCGCCTTGTCACATGCGCCATGATCGCTGTAAGTCGATTTATGTCTAACGGACCCGAAGACGCCACAACGTATAAGTATAGATGATGTTAGACAGCAATGTCGTAATCTGGCATAGATGTTTTATGGACTGAATGATGAATTCAGGCGCGCATGGAGACTTGCGTGGGACCGAACAAGAAGCAAAAATATTTAGAAAAACGTATCAAATACATAAGCTTATATCCTAAATACCTCCCGCTCCGCCATTTCCCGTAACCCGGCGTCTCGCAACCCATGCCCAAAATGCAAAGGGCCGCCCTTGCGGACGGCCCTTCCATTGTCGTGGCTGACGCGGAAAGCTCAGTCGAGCAGGGCCCCCGCGACGGAGGCCATGCTCACAAAAACTGCCGCGTGCGGCATTTGACAATGAGACATTCGACCACCTCCTTTCGCTTGTTGACGATGATCGGAATGTGGGCGCCTTCCGGCATATATTCAAGATGCTTCGCCGCCGGCCCCCGCAAGATCGCGCGCATAGGCCTTGAAGCCCATGGTCAGGATGATCGCCGCCAGCGGCAGCGCGACGCCCGCGACCAACGCGATCGAATAACGCAGCGCGCCATCGTAACCGAACAGATGGTCGGTCAGCAGCGCCATCAGCATCGGCCCGAAGCCAAGCCCGACCAGATTGACGATGAAGAAATAGAGCGCCGTGACGCGGGCACGATATTCATTGGGGGTGATAAGCTGAAGCGCGACCGTGCCGACTCCGTGCATCGTCAGCATCGGAAAGGCGACCGCGAGCAGGACGAAGGCAGGCACGGGCCCGGGCATTAGCGCCGCGGCAAGAAGCGGCGGCCCGCCGAGCAGGATCGACAGCCGCATCACACGCAGATGGGCATCGGCGACGCCCCGGCCGAACATCCGGTCGGCGAGCGACCCGCCTGCCACCAGCCCCGCCGCGCCGCCGGTCGCCATGATGATCCCGAACCACAATCCCGCCGTCGAGACGTCCATGCCATAGGTGCGCGCGAAGAAGGTCGGCACCCAGGCAATGACGCCATACATCACCAGTCCGATCAGCGACATCCCCGCGAACAGCGCGCCCAGCGCGACCCGCTGGGCCCTGAGGTGCGCGAGGAAGCCAGGTGCGGCCCCCTCTCCCGTCGCCGCCGCCTTGACGCTTCCCCGGCGCACCGGTTCGCGAACGGTCAGGAGCAGCAGACAGACCAGCAGGCCCGGCGCCGCGACCCACAGGAAGATCGTGCGCCACGCCTCGACCGGACCGATCAGCGGCAGGTCGACCACCGGCGCCGCGAGCACCGCCTGGACGACGAACGACCCGAGGATCATCGCGATTCCCGAACCGAGCGGGACGCCAATCGAATAGACCGCCATCGCACGCGCCAGCCGGTCGCGCGGGAAGACGTCGCTCAGCATCGAATAGGCCGCGGGCGACAGCGCCGCTTCGCCGACCCCCACCCCCATGCGCGCGAGGAACAGCGTGGCATAGCTTCCCGCGAAACCGCATCCCGCCGTCATCACACACCACAGAGCCACCCCGACGAGGATCAGATTCCGCCGGTTCCAGCGGTCGGCGATCCACGCGATGGGAAGCCCCAGCAAGGTGTAGAAGAGCGCGAACGCGAGCCCGATGAGCAGGCTGACCTCGGTATCAGAAATGTCGAGCGCGGTGCGAATCGGCGCGACGAGCAGGCTCAGGATCATCCGGTCGACGAACGACAGGGTATAGGCGATCAGCAGGACGGCAACGACGTACCAGCCATAGGCCGGACGCGGCCATCGATGGGATTCCGCCGCCTCGGTGCCTGTCGTCATCACTCCCGTCTCCCGATTATCGCTCGCCCTTGCACAGCAAGTCTGCCTGATATATACAATCAGTTACTTAGAAAACTAAGTAAATTTGTAACCGAGTCAAGCGTGATCGGGACGCAAAAGAACAAACGGGTTGGGAGAAGAGAGATGGCGAAAATCGGAAGCAAGCGGTCTGCCCTGTTTTTGACGGGAGCGGCCATAGCCATGACGCCCGGCGTCGCGGTGGCGCAAGACGCCCCGGATACCAGTGGCGACATCATCGTGACCGCCCAGCGCCAGGAACAGCGGCTGCAGGACGTGCCGGTATCGGTCACCGCGTTCGGCGCCGAACAACTCCGCGACAACAGTATCGAAACGGTGCAGGATATCGCCATCCGCACTCCCGGTCTCGCGGTCAGCGCGGTCGATCCGGTCAACACCAACTTTGCGATGCGCGGCATCGGCAGCCCCCCGGGCATCAGCCAGAATGCCGGCGGCGACCCGTCGGTGGTCGTCTTCATCGACGGCGTCTATGCAGGCCGCGGCGGCACCCCCGATCTCGACGCGCTCGATCTCGAACGCGTCGAGGTGCTGCGCGGGCCGCAAGGGACATTGTTCGGGAAAAACGCCATCGGCGGCCTCGTCCAGTTCATCAGCCGCAAGCCGACCGACGAGGAAAGCTTCTATTTCGAGGGCACCTACGGCAATTATAACCGCGTCGGCGTGACCGCGCGCGGCAATATGGCGCTCACCGACAAGGTATATCTGTCGGCCGGACTCTCGCACAAGCAGCGCGACGGTTTCGAATATAACGAGACGACGGGCAATGACGTCAACGACCTCAACCTGACGACAGGCCGCGTCGCCTTGCGTTTCGTCCCGACCGACACGCTCGACATCATCCTGCGCGCCGACGTCTCGCATCAGGACCAGAAGGGCAATCCGCGCCACAATAATTGCGATACCGGTTTTCAGGGCGGCATCCATTGCGTCGGGATCAACCCCGACCCGCGCGTCGTGAATGCCTATATCGACGGCGAGGTCAAACGGACGATCCAGACCTATTCGGCCGAGGCCAATCTGGAACTGCCCTTCGGCACCCTGACCTCGCTCACCGCGCTCCGCAAGGTGAAGTTCAATTTCGTCACGCCCTTTTTCAGCAACCCGATCAATCCGCCCGACCAGATCGAATCGACCAGCTTCGGGCAGGAAAACAACAGCCAGTTCAGCCAGGAACTGCGGCTGAGCTTCGACGCATTCGACGGCAGGCTGAAGGGGCAGACCGGCGTCTATTATCTGAAGGAAAACAACGACCGCGTCGAAGGACAGATTCAGGATTTCCCGACCCCGGCAGGATCGGGCACCGGCATCTACCCGCAGTCGGTCAATGCACGCAGCGTCGCGATCTTCGGCCAGCTAGATTACGAGATCGTCCCCTCGCTGATCGCAACGGTCGGCGCGCGCATGACGTGGGAACGCAAGAGCGGCCGCTTCGCGGGCTACAAGGCCGACGATGGTCCGGGCCTGCCGCCTCCGCTGGGATCGCTCGACGGCTACGACGTTACCGGGAAGAAGAGCTGGAAGGCCTTCACCCCGCGCTTCGCGCTCAACTGGAAGGCCACCGACGACGTGCTGCTCTATGGCTCGGTCGCGCGCGGTTACAAGAGCGGCGGGTTCCAGGGCCTTTCGGGCACCGCCGCCGGCGCCTCGACCCCCTATGATCCCGAATTCGCGTGGAGCTATGAGGTCGGCGCGAAGACCGACTGGTTCGACCGCCGCCTGCGTTTGAACATCGCGGCGTTCCGGACCGACTATTCGGACCTCCAGATCTCGCAGCTCATTCCCCTGTGCTGTGTCGTCGTCAGCAATGCGGCCAAGGCGCGGATCAAGGGGATCGAGGTCGAGGCCGTGGTCCGGCCCTTCGACGGCTTCCAGCTCGACGGCAGCTACGCCTGGCTCGATGCGAAGTTCACCGAATATACGATTCCCGGGCAGAACTACACCGGCAACCAACTGCCGCGCTCGCCGAAGAACAAGTTCAACATCGGCGGCCAGTATGAAGTGCCGGTCGGCGATCTGTCGGCAAAGCTCCGGGTCGATTACAGCTGGGTCGACGATGCTTTTTTCGAGGCGTCGAATATCCCGCAACAGCTGTGGCCGAGCCACGAGAATCTCGACGCGCGTTTTTCGCTGTCGGGACCGGACGATCGCTGGGAATTGTCCTTCTGGGGCAAGAATCTGACCAACGAACTGACGCCGACCTATGTCACCTATTTCGGCGCCTTCCGCCAGATCCTGACACCCTATGCGCCGCCCCGCACCTACGGTGCGACGATCGCGTTCAAGATCTGATCCGTGGCGCGGCGGTTCGCCGCCGCGCCATCGCATCCCTCCCGAAAGGATAATCGATGGAAGAGCCCCGTTTTCGCTATCTTTGCTCGTACCGCGCGACCTTCACCGAACCCCAGCAAATGATCGGCAAGGCGCATTTCGGGCGCCGGATGATCGCGGCGCTGACCGGCGGCGAGGTCGAAGGTGAACGGCTGCACGGCCGGGTGATGCCAAGCGGCGGCGACTGGGCGACGATCGACGACAAGGACACGCTGCGCCTCGACGCGCGGATTACGATGGAAACCCACGACGGCGCGCTGATCTATGTTTCCTATCGCGGGGTGCTTCGGCCGCTCTCCGCCGCGCACAAGCATGCGCGCAAGGGCGGACCGCAGACGGCCGAGGAAAAGGCCGAAGTCTATTTCCGGACGACTCCGATGTTCGAAACCGGCGACGAACGCTATGCTTGGCTGAACGACATCGTCGCCGTGGGCCTTGGCGCCAGCGTCGGCGGTGCGGTGCGCTACGACGTGTTCGAACTGCTATAGCGCTCGGTCCGGGCTCACGCCGGAAAAGCGGGCGCCCGGCTGACCATCGCCGGCAACGGACGGCCCATTACATCCGCGAACCAGGTCGACGCCTCGACGGCTACCGGCAGATTCAGTCCGGTGGTGATTCCGCTGCGTTCGAGCATGTAGACGACGTCCTCGGTCGCGACATTACCCGCCGCTCCCGGCGCGAAGGGGCAACCGCCCAGCCCGCCGAGCGACGCGTCGACCGTAGACGCGCCCCCGGCGACCGCTGCCCAGACATTGGCGAGGCCGGTGCCCCGCGTATTGTGGAAATGGACGCGCACCGGCAGGCCGTCCACGGCCTCGCGCACGCGCTCCACCATCTCCGCGACCAGCGAGGGCACGCCAACGCCGATCGTGTCGGCGAGCGCGATCTCACGCGGTCGTGCCTCCGCCGCGCGCTTCGCCATGTCGACGACGCGATCGATCGTGATCTCGCCCTCGAACGGACAGCCGAATGCGGTCGCGATGGTGATCTGGCCGCTGCGCCCCCCTGCCTTCGCCAGCGCGACGATCTCCATCGCCGCAGCGAGCGACTCGTCCGAGCTTTGCCCCTGATTGCGAATGCCGAAGCTGTCGCTCGTCACGCACACCGCGCCAAGTTCGTGGATCCGCCCCGTCGCCAGAGCGCGCTCTGCCCCGCGGCGATTGAGAACCAGCCCGATATAGGTCATGTCATCGCGATCGGGGAGCATCGAAACCAGTTCTTCGGCGTCCGCGAGTTGCGGGACTTTCGCGGGATTGACGAAACTCGTCACCTCGATGCGGCGGGCGCCATAGTCGATCGCGCGCTGGATCAGCGCCAGCTTGTCGGCGGTGGATACGATCGCGGCCTCATTCTGCAGCCCGTCGCGCGGCCCGACCTCGACCATTTCAATCCCGTTGTTCTTCAACATCTTGGACCCCGTTTTCACCGAATGATTTAGCAGCTTGAAAAATACATAGCATTCTAAGTATATAAATACCATCGCGAGTTGACCGGAGTCGGACCCCGAAAGGAATGATATGACAGAAACAAGCGGCGGGGGAGCGCTGGAAGGCATCAAGGTGGTCGAGATGGGGCAGCTCATCGCAGGTCCTTTCTGCGGCCAGTTGCTAGGCGACATGGGCGCCGAGATCGTCAAACTCGAACCCCCTGAAACCGGCGATCAGATGCGCCACTGGGGTCAGGGCGACAAGCCGAGCTGGTGGCGAGTGATCGCGCGTAACAAATATTCGGTCGCCGCCGACCTCCGGTCCGCCGAGGGCCAGCAGCTCGCGCGCGAACTGATCGCAAGGGCCGACATATTGATCGAGAATTTCCGCCCCGGCACGCTTGAGAAATGGAATCTCGACCCCGCGGAGCTTCGCAAGACCAACCCGGGGCTGATTGTCGTCCGCGTGTCGGGATACGGCCAGACCGGTCCCTATTCCACGCGCGCCGGATTCGGCGGCATCGGCGAGGCGATGGGGGGCTGGCGCGGGATCGTCGGCTATCCCGACCGGCCGCCCGCACGCATGGGCGTATCGATCGGCGACACGCTCGCCGCGACTTACGGATGCCTGGGGGCGCTCGCCGCGCTTCATCATCGCGGCAAGACCGGCGAGGGCCAGGTCGTCGACTCGGCGCTCTACGAAGCGGTGCTGCAGGTGATGGAATCGACCGTGTCGGATTATTCGGCGAGCGGAACCAAGCGCCGACGCACCGGCTCTACCCTCCCCGCAATCGCGCCGTCGAACGTCTATCCGTGCCGCGACGGCGAATATCTGATCGGCGCGAACCAGGACGGGGTTTTCGCGCGGCTGGCCGCAGCAATGGGCCGTCCGGATCTTGCCGAAGACGAACGCTATGCCACCCACCGCGCGCGCGGCGCGCGGCAGGAAGAACTCGACGCGCTGATCGGCGAATGGACGAGCACGATGACGATCGCCGAGCTGGAAGCGAAGATGGTCGAGGCCGGCGTCCCGGCGGGCCGCGTCTATGATGCCGAGGATATGATGTCCGACCCGCATTTCGCGGCGCGCGAGGCGCTGGTGACGGTTCCCGATGCCGAACTGGGCGAGATCCGGATGCAGGGCGTTTTTCCGAAACTCTCGGCGACGCCTGGCAGCGTCCGCCGCCCCGCTCCGCTCGTCGTCGGACAAGACACCGCCGATGTGCTTGACCGCTGGCTTGGACGGAAGGGATAGCGATGATCACGCTTTATGGTGGACCGACGCCGAACGCGCGCAAGGTTGCGATCGCTCTGTTGGAAATGGGCTTCGACTGGCAGCTCGAGCCGATCGACATCCTTGCGGGCGACCAGCTGAAGCCCGCGTTTCTGGCGCTGAACCCCAACAACAAGACGCCCGTGATCGTCGATCATGACGGCCCGGGGGGCGGCGATTTCGTCCTCTGCGAAAGCGGAGCGATCCTGCTCTATCTTGCCGAGAAAACCGGGCAATTCCTGCCCGCCGATCCGGCCGCCCGCGCGCTTTGCTGGCAATGGCTGATGTTCCAGATGGCGGGCATCGGCCCGATGTTCGGGCAGAACGCCCATTTCAGCCACTACGCCAAAGATAAGCACCCCTATGCGATCGAGCGCTATGCCCGCGAAGTCGATCGCCTGTTGATGGTGCTCGACAAAAGGCTGGGCGAAGCCGAGTGGCTGGCCGGCGACACATATAGCATCGCCGACATGGCGACGCTTCCGTGGCTGACCAGCCAGAGCGAGGCAAAGGCCGACGTCTTCCCGCACATCCGGCGGTGGTACGTTGCGGCGATGCAACGCCCGGCAGTCGCCGAAGGCATGGCGCTGGGTGTCGCGCGCGCCGAAACGATCGCGGGCGGTCTCAAGGGGTTCGGCGACGAACATCGCGCGATCCTGTGGGGCGACCACCAGCACGCCAGGCGCTAGCGGCCGATAGTCCTAGTCGCCCGAGCGCACCGCGGCGTGATTGGCGTCGCCGAACATGTTCGACCATTCCTTTTCGTCGAGCTTTTGATGCCGGCCGATATATTTGGCCGGCGCGGCAAGGTCGGCACGGCCCATCACCCGCGCAACGGCGGGACGTGCACGGATGCGTTCGAACCAGTCACGCGTCGCGGGCCATTCGTCGAGCCCCATCCCCATGACGAAGGCCGAAGCGCGGCCAGGCCAGATTGCCATGTCGGCGATCGTATAGTCCGCGCCCGCGACATAGGCGTGCCTTTCAAGTTGCCGTTCGAGGACGGTCAGCAGGCGGGTGACTTCCTTGGTATAGCGCTCGATCGCATAGTCCTGACCGGCGGGCGCATAGCGCAGGAAATGGCTCGCCTGTCCGCCCATCGGCCCGAGCCCCGCGACCTGCCAAGTCAGCCAGGACAGCGTGGCCGCGCGTTCGGCGGGAGCGACGGGCAGGAAGCGTCCGCTCTTCTCGGCGAGATATTGCAGGATAGCGCCCGATTCGAAGACCGGAATCGAAGCCCCGCCGCCAGCAGGATTCAGATCGACGATCGCCGGCAATTTATGGTTGGGATTGATCCGTCCGAACGCCGGGGTCAGCTGGTCGCCCTCGAAAATATCATAGGGCAGGACGCGATAGGGAATCCCGATCTCCTCGAGCATGATCGTGATCTTCTGCCCGTTCGGGGTCGCGGTATAGTGAAGATCGATCACTCACTGCACCTCGTAGAAGACATGCCGCACGCCGAAGTCGGTGACTTCGCCGACCCCGATCGCGAGCGTGCCGTTGAGCCAGCGATATTCCTCGCTCGCCGTTTCGAAAACCACCGCGATCCGCAGATAATATCGCGACGGATCGACCGGCGGCTTCGCGGGATCGGCGAAAAGTGCGCGAACGTCGTCCGGAATCAGGCTGCGCCCGGTATAGCTCAGGTAGATGAGGTCGCCCGCGTCGGTCTTCCATACCGCACGCGCGTCGAACGTCCCGACCGATGCGGCGCCGATTCGTCCCGAGCGCGGCCAGTTGCCGCCGCCGGGCAACACCTCACCGGTGATTCGCGGCCCGAGAATGCGGCCGCCGGTCACATAGCCGACGCGCTGCTCGCCGAACGGCGACGCGCCGATCGCGATGACCCCGCCCCCGACTTCAAACTCTACCGTGCACAAATGGCGGCTTTTTAGTCCCGCGGGGACGGGCGCCTGATTATCCTCGGCCATGATGAATCCTCCTTCCAAAACTATGGACAGTATAAAACCATTAGTATACTAAGGGTCAATCAGATTGACGGATCCGGGCCACTCATCCGGTAACCGCGGCACATATTCATGGGAGGGTATATGAAGCTTCTTCATCCGATTCTGCTCACCGGCGTCGCGATCGCCGCGATGACCGCCGGCACCACGCAGGCAATGGCACAGGACACCGCAGCGAGCGACGCCGCCACCGCGGCCGATTCGAGCGGGAACGAGATCATCGTCACCGCGCAAAAGCGCGCCCAAAACCTTCAGGACGTGCCGATCTCGATGGAAGTCGTCGGCGGCGAGAAGCTTGCCGATTTCGCCGCGGTCGATTTCAAGGCGGTGCAGAATTATGTTCCGAACGTCTTCGTGCAGCAAACGAACGGCAACGACACCATCTACATCCGCGGCTTCGGCTCGCCGCCGCAGAACTTCTCGTTCGACCAGGCGGTCAGCGTCTACATGGACGGCATCTATGCGGGCAAGATGCGCCAGGCACTCAACCCCTTCTTCGACGTTGCGCGCGTCGAGGTGATGCGCGGCCCGCAGGGCGCGCTTTATGGCAAGAACACGCCAGCGGGCGCGGTCAGCGTCGTCAGCGCCGGTCCGACCTCGACGTTTCAGGCCGGCGCGACTGCCACCTATAATTTCGACCTGCAGGGCTATGACCTCACCGGCTACGTCTCCGGTCCCGTCACCGACACGCTGAGCATGCGCGTTGCCGCCCGCCTTCAGAACCAGGAAGGCTATATCAAGAATCTCGCCACCGGCCGTGACGATCCGCGCAACAAGCTGGCGCTGATCCGCGTCAGTGCGCTGTGGGAACCGAGCGACAGCTTCGACCTGACCGCCAAGCTGGAAATGTCCAATTCGAAGCGTATCGGCGGTCTCGGCGTGTCGAGCCCGGTCAACACGGTGCAGCGGCCGAAGCTGACGCGCTATACCGAAGAATATCCGCTCGGCCGTGAAGGCTATCTGAACCGGTCGGTACTCGGATCAGTGGTCGCCAATCTGAAGGTCGGAACCCACACGCTGACCTCGATCACCGGCTATTCGTGGTTCAACGGGTCGGTCACCAACTATTTCGATCAGGAAACCCCGACGGGCACGATCGTCGAAAATTCGGTCAGCAACAAATATCCCGAAAATTTCCGCCAGTTCTCACAGGAAGTTCGCCTGCTCTCGCCGACCGGTGGTCCGCTGGAATATGTCGTCGGCGCCTATTACGACACCGCCAAATATAATGTGAACCCGTTCCTTTATTATAATGTCGAAGCGTTCAACATCGTTTCGCTGAACCAGACCTATTTCCATCAGAATTCGCGAACGCTTTCGGCCTTCGGCCAGGCCACGGTGCGTCCGTTCGACGGACTCCGCCTGATCGGTAGCCTGCGCTATACCAACACGCACAAGGACGCGACCTTCTCCGGTAAACTGCTGGGCGGCCAGCTCTTCCGCGCGCTGACCTCGGCGCAGGGCAAAATCAGCGAAGGGCTCGTCGATCCATCGCTGACGGTTCAGTACGACCTTTCGCGCGACCTGATGATCTATGCCGTCTACGGCCGTGGCTCGAAGTCGGGCGGTTTCGTATCGAACACGCTGGGAACGGTTTCGTCGACCTTCGTCTACAAGCCCGAACGCTCGCGCAACTGGGAAGCCGGCATCAAGTCGACGCTGTGGGACGGCCGCGCCACGGTCAATCTGTCGGTCTATGACACGAAGTTCACCGACCTCCAGACGTCGAGCTACAACCCCGACACCTCGTCCTACATCACCAAGAATGCGGCGTCGGCGACCGCGACGGGTGTCGAAGGGTCGATCCGTATCGCGCCGAGCAAATATTTCGATATCACCGCCTCGGCCGCGTATCAGGACATCAAGTACGACAGCTATCCGAACGCGCCCTGCCTCGCGGGGATGACCGGCACGACCTGCGACCTCAGCGGCTATCGCCTGCCCTATACGTCGAAGTTCACGGGCAACGTGTCGGTGCATGGCCGCGTCGATATCAGCGATTACAAGCTGGACGGCACCGCGGTACTTGGCGGCCGCTCGGGCTTCTTCGACTCCGACGACCAGAGCCCTCTCTACGGCTATCAGAAGGGCTATGCGAAGCTCGACCTTCGCGTCCAGTTCTCGCCGCAGGACGAAAGCTGGCACGTGGCGCTGATCGGCAAGAACCTGACCGACAAGATCACGACCGGCAGCGCGTTCCGCCTGCCCTACCCGATCAGCTCGACGACGCGCTCGATCCTGTTCATCGAACCGCCGCGCAACATCGCGGTCGAGGCAGGCTTCAAATTCTGAGGCAGGCCTCGGACGTCTAAGTCCCTTTACGACGTCACGTCCCGACATCCCCTTCGCCCCGCAGCGGAGGGGATGTTCGTTTCAGGACCTCATACCGGCGTGTCATGGCCCCATTGCCGGGTAATGGCGCCATTCTCGCGCCGCACGGCGACCCAATCGCCACCGGCCAAGGCGTCATCCTCGATCAGATCGATCACCGCCGCGGCGATATCTTCGGGCTGGCAGCGCTCGTTGTTGGCGAGGACCGGCGCCATCCAGTCCGCCGCGCGGTCGCCGCCGGTGGTATGCAGGATCGGCGTATCGGTCAGGCCGGGAAGCACCGCCGCGACGCGGACATTCCATTCGTCTTTCAACGAAGCGCAGCAGCGGGTGAACATCATCACCCCCGCCTTGGTCGTCGCATACATCGCGTCGCGAAACCCCGCGCCCAGTGCAACGGTCGACACGGTGTTGACGATCACCCCGCCCCCGCGTGCGCGCATGGCCTGCGCCGCAACCTGCGTCGCGACGACCAGCGAGGTCAGGTTGATATCGACCACCCGGCCGATGCGATCGGTCGCCATCTCGGGAAACTGGTTCGCTCCCGATACGACACCGGCATTATTGTGCAGGATGTCGACGTCGCCGTGCGCCGCAAACCAGGCCTCGGTCGCCGCGATATCGGCAAGATCGAGCCGGTGAACGCTCGCCCGGCCACCGCACGCCGCGACCAACCTCGCACTTTCCTCCAGTCCCGCCACGTCGATGTCGACCAGTGCGATGTCCGCCGCGCCGCGCTGGGCCAGCATCAGCGCGGTCGCGCGACCGATCCCCGACGCGGATCCGGTGACGATCGCATGCCTGCCCTTGATGTCCATAATCTCTCTCCCGCTCGATGCTCCGATAATCGTAAAGCACGTTGACAGATAAGCTTAACTATCTAAGTATTTTTGCGAAACAAGAATCGGATGTTGGAGAGAGCCGTGACGCAGACTGGCGTGATGGAAGCGGGCGCTGCGCCGGCCGCATATATACGCGCCGGGCGCCGCAATATTGCGCTGGCGATGCTGTTTGTCGTCGGCACGATCAATTTCGTCGACCGCCAGCTTCTCTCGGTGCTCGTCGAGCCCATCCGCGCCGAGATGCAATTCAGCGACACCCAGTTCGGCTTGCTGACCGGGCTCGCCTTCGCGCTTTTCTACGCCGCGATGGGGGTCCCTGTCGCAATGATCGCCGACCGCTGGAACCGCGTGAAACTCATCGGCGTCGCCTGCCTCGTCTGGAGCGGCTTCACCGCCGCCTGCGGCATGGTCTCGAATTTCTGGCAGCTCGCGCTGATGCGCTTCGGCGTCGGCGCGGGCGAGGCAGGCGACACCGCGCCGTCTCTGTCGGTGCTGGCAGACTATTTCCCGCCGGCCCAGCGTCCGCTCGTGTCCGGCATCTTCACGCTCAATGGCCCACTCGGTGTCTTTCTCGGCACATCCTTCGGCGCGTGGGCCGCCGCCGGCATCGGCTGGCGCAATGCCTTCATCGTTATCGGCGCGATCGGCGTGGTCATCGTGCCGCTTCTCCTGTGGCTCGTGCGCGAGCCGCCGCGCGGACAGATGGACACGCAGGGCGCGGCCGAAGACAGCCCGTCATTCGCCGAATGTTTCTCGGCCTTCGTCCGCCGCCGGTCGCTCCGCATGGTGATGATCAGCAGCGGCCTCGCCGCCTTCGTCAGCTATGGCATGCTGAACTGGATTCCCGCTTTTCTGATGCGCACGCAAAAGATGCCGATCGAGGCGCTGGGGACATGGTATGCGACCGGCGCAGGCATCACCTTCGGCGTCGGAATATTAGGCGGCGGCTGGCTAGTCAGCCGCTTCGCCGCCAGGTCGGCACGCGCCTATGGCAGCATTCCGGCCATCGCGACAGCAGTCCTTGTTCCCGGCCTGATCGCGGCGCTGCTCGTCGATAGCTGGCAGGTGTCGCTGGCACTGATGCTGCTGCCGATGGCCGCCTGCACCGTCTATGTCGCGCCTGCGCTGGCCCTCGTCCAGAATCTCACCACACCGCGATCGCGCGCCACGTCCGTGGCGCTGCTGATGCTGATGTTCAATATCGTCGGCCTCGGTCTCGGCCCGCTTTTTGCCGGCGCGGTCAGCGACGCATTGAAACCGGCTTATGGCGACGGAAGCCTCCGCTGGGCGCTGATCGCGCTCGTCCCTTTTGCTGTCGCCGCCGGCGTCGCTCAATTTGCCATGACGCGGCACCTCGACCAGGATTTTGCGGAATAATCGATCGAAGGAGTAAGTGATGAGCGAAGAGAATGATATCCGCGCGATGGCGCAGCGCTTTTTCGATGCGATCGAACAGGGCGATATCGACACGATGTTGAACAGCTTCACCCCCGATGCCGAAATCTGGCACAACACCGACGAACTGATCGTCACGCCGGCTCAGACCGCGCAAACGCTGGCCGGCATGGTCGCGCGGATCAAGGACCGCGAATATGCCGAGCGGCAGATCAGCGTCTTTCCCGGCGGCTTCGTTCAGCAACATGTTCTGAAGGGCAAGCGCGTCCACGACGACGGCGCCGTCCGCCTGCCCTGTGCGATTATCTGCAAGGTCGAGAACGGCAAGATCACGCGCCTCGACGAATATTTCGATTCGGCACATGTCGCCGAATTCCGCAAATTCTCGAACAGCTGAGGAGAATAGCCATGCCCGTCCTGCGCCAGGTTCCGCGCTCGGAAGTCACCGACGAGACCGTTCTCGCCTATTACGACCGCCTTTTCGGCGATCGCGATCCCGTTGCCGAGCCGGGCACCGCGACCGGTACGCCGGGCGACTGGTGGACCGTCTTTGCCCTGTCACCCGACATCTTCGAACATGCTGTGAAGGGCTTCGCGGTCTATCGCAACCCCGCGCGCACCATCGACCCGATCCTGCGCGAGCTCGGCCAGACTCGCGCCGGCTGGGTCAAGGGCAGCCAGTTCGTCTTCTCGCAACACTGCAAGTCGCTCCGCGGCCTTGGTTGCAGCGAGGAAAAGATCGCCGCGATCGCGCACTGGACCGTCGCCGACTGTTACAACGATCAGGAGCGCGCCGTCCTCGCCTATGCCGACTGCCTGAGCCAGGGCGGCGGACGCGTTCCGCTGGAGATATTCGACAAGCTCAGGACCTTCTGGAACGACGAGCAGATCTTGGAATTCACTTACATCACCTGCCTCTATGACATGCACGCCGTGATGACGCGCGCGCTGCGCATGGAATATGATGCCCGCGAAGATCCCATCGTCGAGGTCGCGGCGCCGGAAGGCTTCAACGCGGCGGATTTCCTGAGTGCCCCCCCGTCCGGCGCAGGGGTGAGCGCGCGCCACAATCGTCAACTTAGTTGACAGTTGTGGCGCTATATGCCATAAGACTCGCGGAGAGGATCGTATGAGATTCTATAATAGCGTCGGCCCCAACCCGCGCGTCGTGACGATGTTCATGGCCGAAAAGGGTATCGAGATTCCCGAGGTCGTGATCGACCTGCGCGGCGGCGAAAACCGGCGCGCTCCCTATAATGTGGATGTGAATCCCGCGGGTCAGACCCCGGCGCTGGAACTCGACGACGGATCGGTGCTGACCGAGATCACCGCGATTTGCGAATATCTGGAAGAGCGCTTCCCCGCCCCCGCCCTGATCGGCACGACGGCCGAAGAGCGCGCGAGGACGCGGATGTGGACCCGGCGCATCGATATCAAGATCTGCGAACCGCTGACCAATGGCTTCCGCTTCGCGGAGGGGCTACCACTGTTCGAGCCGCGCATGCGCTGCCTCCCCGAGGCGGCCGAGGGGCTGAAGGCTGTCGCGCAGGACGGGATCCGCTGGCTCGATCCGCTGATCGCGGACCGCGATTATCTTGCCGGCGACCGGCTGACCCTCGCCGACATCATGCTCTTCGTCTTTCTCGATTTCGGCGCGTCGGTCGGGCAACCCGTCGACCCCGCCAACACCCATGTCACGCGCTGGTACAACCGGATGAAGGATCGACCGAGCGCCAACAGCAATTGATAAAAGGAGACGGATGATGGCTGCAAACAACGAGTTCGAGTTCCTCGGCGTCAACCATTTGGCGCTAGTCTGCAAGGATATGGCGAAGACGGTCGAATTTTATCGCGACGTCCTCGGCATGCCGCTGACGAAGACGATCGACCTGCCGGGCGGACGCGGTCAGCATTTCTTCTTCGACATCGGCAATGGCGACAGCCTGGCCTTCTTCTGGTTCCCGAACGCACCGGAAGCCGTTCCCGGCGTCTCGGCGCCCGCGGCGCTTCCGACGAAGGGTAGCTTCGTGTCGGCGCACGGATCGATGAACCACATCGCGATCAACGTGCGCGCCGAGAAATTCGACGAATATTATCAGCGTCTGGTCGACAAGGGCGTCGATGTTACCCCGATCCTGAACCACGACAATTCGCCGACGCAGTCGTCGCCCGTCATGAATGACGATGTTTTCGTCCGCTCGGTCTATTTCTTCGATCCCGACGGCGTCTGCCTGGAGTTCGCCGCGTGGACGAAGGTTTTCGACGAAAGCGACGTCGCACACGATCCGGTGCGGGCCGACGGCACGAAGCTGGAAGGCTTCATTACCGGTCGCACACCGGTCCCCGCTGAATAGACTGTTCCAAGGGTACCATTGGAACCCCTCTTGGCCCGGCGTCGCGCCGGGCCGTCTTTTTGCGCGGCAGGTATATATGCCGTATGGCTCGCCACTTGGAAGCTGCCGGTGGCGGCCGGCCCGTGATCGGCTCGGAACCCTGCCGCCGATCCGCGGGTATGAAGCATCATGCAGCTTCTGGACCCGGATCTCATCTGGCCGATGGCCGGCGCGATCGTCGCCGGGGCGATCATCGGCGCCGAACGCGAGTATCGCGCCAGTCCGGCGGGCCTTCGTACCCATATCCTCGTTGCCCTGTCCTGCTGTCTCCTGATGCTGTCGGCCGTGCACCAGATGGAATGGCTGAACGATGCCCCGGCAGAGGTCATTCGAATTGACCCCGTCCGCATGGCGCACGGCATATTGACCGGCGTCGGCTTCCTGTGCGGCGGGGTCATCTTTCGCGAACGGCTTAATGTCCGCGGGCTGACCACGGCGGCCTCGCTCTGGATGACATCGACACTCGGGATCCTGTTCGGGATCGGCTTCCACGAACTGGCGGTGTTCGGAGCCGTTACGACCGTGCTTGTCCTCGCAGCCGTCGGCTTCACCGAGCGGCATGCGCCGCAGCGGCGGGTTGTGCACATCAGCGCCCGGTACGATCGCCGGACAGGTGTTGGCGTAGCAGACTTCAGGAAGCTTCTTGACGACCACGGGATGAAGGCGATTACCGTCGAGGAGCAACTCGACCGGGATGTGCTGACCTTCTCCGCCATCGCCAACGACTATGAGGAAGAGCGTGCCCGTGCGCTTGTCGCTGCGTGGTCGCAGGACGCGTCGCTGCGCGGGTATGAAGTAAGGCCGCAGCAACCCTGATCCGATGCGCTCGCGGAGTGCCGCTAACATGGGATAAGAGCCAAGGAGATCAGCGATCTCTTTTCGACCGAAGATGCAACCCCCGGGCCGTTCCGGGAGTCGATGTCCCCGGAAGCGAAAGGAGAACATCATGGCAAGTTCGACAGCGAAAGGCTTCGGGTTCGGCAAGATCTTGGGGGCAGCAACGCTGGGCGCGCTGTTCTGGTTCACGCGCAAGCCCAAACTCCAGGCGTCAAAGGATGAGGGGCACAGCGCCGCTTTCGCCGATGGCGAAACCCATTCGGAGAATTTCGACCAGACACGGTCTGCCGGACCCGAAGCCATGCGCGACGATGTGAAACGTCCATGGGAAAATGTCGATCAGGCGTCGGATGAGTCCTTTCCCGCGAGCGACCCGCCCGCAACCTATTGAGAGGCGCTGAGATGCCCGACCGCGCGAGGTTCAGCTACAGCCTTCAGTTTGACGATGACGGCATCGGGCTCCCGAAACGTGTCGAGTTCGAAGCGACCAGCGCCGGCGCCGCCCTCGAAATTGCCGAAGAACAATGCAACGGCCGATGGGCCGTTCTCCTCTGCGAGGGCGCGGTGCTCTGCCGGGTCGGCCGCAGCGCGGGAGCCTGGATGATCTCCGCCCACCCTGCTTCTCACGATTTTCATGAAGGATCTAGATGATGGCCCGAGCAGCGAACTCGAAAACCCGATCGGCGCCGAGCGGTCGATCGAACAAAACCGCGCAATCGGCTCCTGCGCCCGGCGCGGCGAACTATGACGAGACGCGCGGAGCAGGCGATGAAACCCATCAGTCGACGCGCGATCCTGCTCATACGCTCACCACCCAGCAAGGCCATCCGGTCGCCGACGACCAGAACAGCCTCCGTGCCGGGCCGGGCGGCCCGACCTTGCTTGAGGATTTCATTCTCCGCGAGAAAATCTTCCATTTCGACCATGAACGCATTCCCGAACGGGTGGTGCACGCGCGTGGCTATGGCGCGCATGGGCGCTTCGTACTCAATAAGTCTCTGGCGCGTTATACGACCGCCGATGTGCTCAGCGCCGCCGGCGAAGAAACCGAGGTCTTCGTCCGCTTTTCGACCGTAGCGGGCCGGGCGGGATCGTTCGATCTTGCCCGCGACGTGCGCGGGTTCGCGGTGAAATTCTATACCCGGCAGGGAAATTGGGATCTTGTCGGCAACAATATTCCCGTTTTCTTCATTCAGGATGCGATCAAATTTCCGGACTTGGTCCACAGCGTCAAGGAAGAGCCGGATCGCGCCTTTCCCCAGGCGCAGTCGGCCCATGACAATTACTGGGATTTCGCGTCACTGATGCCCGAGGCGTGGCATATGGTGATGTGGCAGATGTCCGACCGCGCCATTCCCCGGTCCTACCGGACAATGGAGGGCTTCGGAGTGCATAGCTTCCGGCTCGTCAACGCAAAGGGCGAGTCCCATTTCGTCAAATTCCACTGGAAGCCGCGACAAGGCTTGCAGTCGGTGCTTTGGAACGAGGCGGTCAAGATCAACGGCGCCGACCCTGACTTTCACAGGCGCGACCTGTGGGAAGCCATCGAGCGTGGCGATTTCCCGCAATGGGATCTGGGCGTCCAGATTTTCGACGAGAAGACGGCCGACAGCCTGCCTTTCGATCATCTCGATGCGACCAAGCTGATTCCGGAGGAGCTTGTGCCCGTCGACCTTGTCGGCACGCTTACGCTCGATCGCAACGTCGATAATTTCTTCGCCGAAACCGAACAGGTCGCTTTCTGCACACAAAATGTGCCCCCGGGTATCGATTTCAGCGAGGACCCTCTGCTTGCGGGCCGCAACTTCTCCTATCTCGACACTCAGCTCAAAAGGCTGGGCAGTCCGAATTTCACCCATATTCCGATCAACGCGCCGCGCTGCCCCGTGATGCATTTTCAGCAGGACGGTCATATGGCGATGATTAATCCCAAGGGCCGGGCCAACTACGAACCGAACAGCTGGGGCGCCGAGAGCGGACCGCGCGAGAATCCCGGCATCGGGCACAAGAGCTATGCCGCGCCGCTCGATGGCGTGAAGCAGCGGATTCGCTCCGAAACCTTTTCCGATCATTATAGCCAGGCGCGCCAATTCTATATCAGTCAGCTGCCGATCGAGCAGAAACATATCGGCGATGCCTTGGTCTTCGAACTCAGCAAGGTGCAGCGCCCCGATATCCGCGCGCGCGCCGTTTCACACCTGCGCAACATCGACGAAGATCTCGCCGCCACGGTGGCCGACGGCTTGGGCCTCCCGCTCCCGGACCCTGCGAAGGCCGCGAAACCGACGCTCGATCTCGATGCGTCGGCGCGGCTATCGATCCTTGCCAACGGCCCGGCGAGCTTCAAGGGCCGCAAGCTCGGAATAGTGCTGACCGACGGCAGCAACGCCGATCTGTTTCAGGCGCTTGTCAGCGCGGCCGAGAAGGCCGGCGCGACCGTCGAATTGGTTGCGCCGCGGATCGGCGGAGTGGTACTCGACAAGGGTTCCCATATTCCCGCGGACCAGAAGATCGACGGCGGCCCTTCGGTGCTTTATGATGCGGTGGCCGTGCTGCCGTCGGAAGACGGCGCCGCGCTGCTGGCGGCCGACGCGCCCTCCAGGGACTTCGTCTCCGACGCCTTCGCGCATTGCAAGTTCATTGCCTATAGTGCCGCCGCAGGCGCGCTGTTCGACGAAGCGCGCATTCCGCCGGAGAAGGACGAGGGCTTCTTCCTTCTGAAGTCAGCCAAGGATGCGAAGGCCTTCATCGAAGCCTGCGCGGCGCTTCGTTTCTGGGCGCGCGAATTGACAGTCGACCTCGACGCCGCCGTAGCGGGCTAAAGAAAGTCCGGTCGGGCCGGAGTATCGGTGTCAACCCGGATCAGAGGCCGAAAATCGCCTTGGGAATATGGGTGATCCGGCAGGCGATGTCCGCTTCGCCCGAGGCGACGACGAAATGATCGCCGGCGTCGGCTATGCCGGTCGTGAAGACGACGTCGCGCACATACATCTTGTCCTCGAGCGGACGCGTCAGGTCGGGACTGGCTTCGAGAAGCGGCCGATGGTCGCTGTCGACAACGCGCGACGGGTCGTCCCGGTCGAGCAGCGACCAGTAGGTGCGGTAAATACCGATGATTTCCTTTGGTTCGACGCCGTGCCAGAGCGTCAGCCAGCCGCGATCGGTGAGAATGGGCGGTGTCCCGCCCCCCATCCGGGCGGTTGCTACCGTGTCGGCATGCGGGCGAAGACCCGGTTCGCGGCGCGGCTTCCAGTGCAGCGCGTCGGGCGACGAGGCGAGATTGATCGAAGGACCTGCACGCCAGGGGCTTCCGGGAGGATAGGTGAAATAAAGCGCGCCGAGCGGGCGCGTTTGGGCCCAGTAATGGCCAGCGATCGTCCCCTCGAAGATCAGCATGTCCTTGTTCTGATGATCGAGTACGATATCCTCGAAATGCCAGTCGAGACCATTGTCGGAGGTGTAAAGCGTCGTAGAGTGCCGCTCGGGGCTGACCGAGCAACTCGTCATCAGCCAGCGGCCGTCGACATGGCTGATCCGCGCATCCTCGACACCATAGCATTGGAAGGAAGCGTGCGGCGCGATCGCCCGGTCGTAATGGACCGCAACGACCTCGAGCCCGTCGGGGGTCAGTTCGACCGGGAGCAACCACGACAGCGAGGTGAGCGCCATGATCTGCCAACTGCCCCCGCGGACAAGGAATTTGCGCGGATCGGCGGTGTCGCAAAGTTCGAGCGGCCAGGCATCGCGGACATAGCGGCCCTCGTCCCAGCGAATGCTGTGGACATGGCCGCCGACGACCGGCTCGCGCAGCGCCTCGGCGATCCGCACGAGCATCAGCAGATTTCCGTCGGGAAGCCGCGCGAGCCCCGGATTGAAAGCGCCGAGCGTGAAAGTCTCGGCATCCAGATGCCCCGCGAGGGGCGAACGCGAGAGGTCGACATCGTCGGGTCCGAAAATCAGGCGATCAATGGCGAAACCCATGGCATTCTCCTTTCGGGCGCGCGCGTCCGCGCCTCCCCTGACCAAAGCCCGAAGGCGCGCGATGTTCCCGTCCTGCCGCATTCGGGTTTCGCGAAGCTGACGCCATTCCAGCCCATGCGCTCACATTGCGATGACCCTGTTCAGCGTTGATCAGCCATCACATGCCCGTCGGCTTCACGAAGCCAGTTATGGAGGCGGGTCGCCGCCATGGCGCCCTGCCCCATCGCGACGCTGATCTGATCCAGACCCTCGACGACATCGCCTGCGGCATAGATACCGGGGAGAAGCCCGTCGAAAAACGCATGGAAGGGCAGGCAATCCTTAGCATCGGCCACCGCGCCCAATGTCTTTGCGAGGTCGCAGCGCGGCGTTGATCCGAAGGCCGGGTAAAGAATGTCGAAGGAACGCGGCGCCGGTTCGCCGCCCATATGGACGAGCATCTCGTCGGCGGTGGCGACCAGCCGCTCGATCTGCCCTTCGACGACGCGGATGTCGCTGTCGGCAAGTTCCTGCCTCTGCGCCGCGTTCAGCGCGACCTGCCATTTCGGGATCAGCGTCACATGGCGCGAGAATTGTCGCAGAAACATCGCTTCGGCGGCGCCATGAATATCGGACCCAAGCACCGCAATCCGCTCGTCGCGATGCTCGAAGCCGTCGCAAATCGGGCAATAGCGCAATACGCCGTCGCGAACCGCCGCGAAATGATCGCCTTCATCCAGCCTCGCCAGATGCGTGTCGACGCCCGTCGCGAGAATGAGGCCGCGGGCGTCAATCGCCCCGCCATCGGCAAGGGTCGCGCGGACATATCCATCCTTGCGCGTACACGAGAGAACATGTCCATCCCGAATGCTGGCGCCGTAGCGTCGGGCATGATCGTCCATGCGCGCAAGCAAGGCTTCTCCGGTGATGCCCTCTGGAAAGCCCGGAACATTGCGCGTCCGGGGTACCCACAGCACGCGCGAGCGACCGTCATGGACGACACGCACACTTCGCTTGAACCGTGCAAGATACATCGCCGCGGTCAACCCCGCCGGACCGGCGCCGACGACCAGCGCGTCGATCGGTGCATCCGTTTTCACGCCCCGGTCTGCCCGTGCGGCGCCGCGACGGCTTTGGACTCGGGCGATTCGCGTTGGCGAAGATAGATGGAAAGGACGACCAGAACCGCGGTCGAGAGAAATTCGCTCTGCCAGTTCTGGAACGATTCGAACCAGAGTTGCGGATCGGCCAGATAGCCGACCAGCGTCGGAGCCTTCTCTCCATGTGCAAGCGCGTCCTCGGCCGCGGCCCTGGCGCTCTGCGTCCAGTGAAGCACAAACGACGCGAGAAAGAGCAGCGCGAGGGCAATCCCGAGCGAGCGCGCGTAGAGCGCGCGAACCACCGCCCCTCCGCGAAGCGCAGCCGGCGCTCCGGGCTTCCAGGCCTGCGCGGCGAGATCGCCATCGCGCGGCGGATCGTCAGGATTTTTCGATTCTGCCGAACCGCGCTGCACGAGTATAGCCGTCAGAATGACATAGGCCGACATCTGCAGAAATTCGCTCTCCCAATTCTCGAAAACGCTCGACAGGAATTCGGGCGATCCGGTGTAGCCAAGAAGCGTCATGCCGGGCTGGTCATGGCGAAGCGCATCCTCGAGCGCCACACGCCAGCCGGCGATCCACTGCCCTGTAATGCTTCCCGCGAAGAGCAGAAGCAGCACGATCGTCAGGCCGTTATTCCTGATGAAGCGCATATCCGTCCTCCCGTGCGAGCAGCAACTCCGCCGTATCGCGCAGCATCGTCAGGGCCTCGGCGACCGCGCCTGCCAACACCGCGCTGCGGCCGATGTCGCCGAAGTGGCAGACCCGGGTAGCGGGCGAAGCTCCGCGCGCCGCACAGGCAAGGAGGACGAGCCCTACCTCCTCATCGCCCTCTTGCGGCCCGCAAAAGCCCGTGATCGCGATAGCCGCCTCGGCCCGGCTTTTGTCGAGGGCGGCCAGCGCAAGCGCGACCGTCACATCCTCGTTCACCCCTTGCGAGCGTTCGGCGAGGTCGCGCGGGATGCCCAGCATCTCGCATTTCGCATCCACCGAATAGACGACATATCCGCGTTCCAGATGCGGGCCGAGTGCCTCATGGCCGGCCAGCGCGGCGGCGAGTTGTCCGCCCGTGCAGCTCTCCGCCGTGGCAAAGCGGATATCGCGCCCCGCCACGCAGGCTGCGAGTTCGGCGAGGCGCACGTCCGGATGGTGCGCGATCATCGTCACATCGTCACATCGTCACGAGCTCGGCCGGCGGCAGACCCGACGTTTCAGCAAGCTGCTTCAGTTCCGCCTTGCGCGCCAGCATTTGCTCGCCCAGCGCGTCGAGGTCGACGTCGGCGGCGCGGGCCTGCTGAAACATATTGTCGTGCTGCTTTTCCTCTTCCTTCACATGATGCTTGATCTCCTCGGACAACACCGTGACCTTCGCCTCGAAATATTCGTCGTCGGGGCCCGACGCGAGTATGTCGTTGATCAGCACCTTCGCACCGTCGTGCTCGACATACGCCTCCTTCAAAAGGTCCTCGTCAATCTTGCCCTTGAGCGCCGGATAGAAAACCTCTTCCTCGATCTGGGCGTGAATCTTGAGTTCGGTGCAGATCGTCTCGGCGATCTTCGCCTTGCGGGCAGTGCTGCCGGCTTTCTCGAATTCGTCGAACAGGGCCTCCACCGTGCGGTGATCGGCGGCAAGAATATGCGTGGCGTCAGTATCGTTCGGCATGATGCTCTCCATCAAAAGGTGCGGCTTTTCAACGTTCTGCCCGCGCCCGAAGTTGCCAAAAATCCGGTTGAAACCTGCGGTTTGACGCTCTTTGTTAACGTGGAGCAATATGGCCGCCGCGAAGCGCATGCGTGAGCGCTCTCCCGCGCTCGTCGCCTTCGATCGCGCGTCGCAAGATGCGCCGGAGACGATCGCGCGTTGCGCTCAAGCATGCTCGATTTCGTGCTTCGCCTCCACCGCGCCCTTCTCGAGCCCGGGCTTCAGGACGATCTTGGTGTAGCGGTCCTGTTCGCCGTGCCAGTGCCGGTACATTTCGGCGGCATCCTCGAGCGGCGCGTGGTGCGAAATCAGCGAGACCATATCGAACTTTCCGCCCTGGATCATGGCGAGCAGGTCGCCAGTGTAACGCTGGACATGCGTCTGCCCGCTCTTCACGGTCAGGCCCTTTTCCATCAGCTGGCCGAGCGGAAATTTATCCGCAAAGCCTCCATAGACGCCCGGAATCGACAGCCGCCCGCCCTTGCGACACGCGAGGATCGCCTGGCGCAACGCGTGCGGACGCTCGGTCGCAAGATAGAATTTGGCTTTGACCTGATCGATGACATTGTCGAGCGTGAAGCCATGGCTTTCCATACCGACGCAATCGATGCACGCGTCGGGACCGATTCCGCCGGTCATCTCGTCGAGCGCTTCGCGGACGTCGACTTCGGTATAGTCGAGCACTTCGGCGCCATATTTCCTCGCAAGCGCGAGCCGCGTCGGGAAATGGTCGATAGCGATCACCCGCGCCGCGCCGAGCAGCAGCGCCGACTGGATCGTGAACAGCCCCACCGGGCCGCAGCCCCAGACCGCAACGGTGTCGCCGGGCTCGATGTCGGCATTGACGGCGGCCTGCCAGCCGGTCGGCAAGATGTCCGAGAGGAAAAGGACGTCGTCGTCTGCAAGATCGTCGGGGATCACTACGGGGCCCACGTCCGAATAGGGCACCCGCACATATTCGGCCTGCCCGCCGGCATAGCCTCCGGTCAGATGGGCATAGCCGAACGCGCCGCCCATCGCATGGCCCATCATCAGTTCGGAAGCGTCGCGCGTTTCCGACGGATTGCTGTTATCGCAGGCGCTATATTGCTGCCGCTCGCAAAAGAAGCATTGGCCGCAGCTGATCGTGAAAGGCACAACGACCCGCTGTCCCTTCTTCAGCGTCGAACCGACCCCGACTTCGACGACCTCACCCATGAATTCATGGCCGACGACATCGCCGGCGCGCATCCCGGGAATATAACCGTCGTAGAGATGTAGATCCGATCCGCAGATCGCGGTCGACGTGACGCGCAGGATCGCGTCGCGCGGGTTGATGATTTCGGGATCGGGCACGGTTTCGACGCTGACCCTGTGGCGTCCTTGCCAGGTTACGGCTCGCATGGCCTTCTCCTCAGATATGGGGTTCGGTGGGACGTTCGGACGAGCGTGCCGATGGCGACGCGTTGCTCGCAACCTCGCCGGTCTCCATCAGTTGCTTGAAGCGATGAAGATCGCGGCGCGCCTGCACCTCGGGCTCGCGCTGCAGCATCTTTGCGGTAATACGGCCAAGCTGTCCGGCCGGCGGGTCATAAGCGAGGATCAGGCTTACATAGGTGCCGCGCTGCCCGGGTGCATCGGCAAAGCGGACCGCACCGCTGTTCGGGACATCGGAGGCGGGGGTGCTTTGCCAGTAGATCGCCTCACCCTCGATCGTTTCGGTGATCCGGTTGACGAGCGTCAGCTCGCGACCAGCGGGCGCCTTGATCGTCCATTCGGACACATCGTCGCCGCACTCCTCGACCGAGACGACATTCTCCATGAATTCGGGAAAGCGCTTTACCTGCCATGCCGCAAACAGTTCTTCGCGCGGGCGGTTGACCAGTATGGATTTCCCGAAAAGGGCGCGGTCCTGATTGCGGGACTTCGTCCAGTTCGGCGCATCGGTCGAAAACTCCCGTCGATCTGCCTTCCTGCTGCGCTGCCAGACCGCGAACCCGGCGCCCGCTGCCGCAAGACCGATACCGGCGACAGCCAGCAAGAGGGGATCCGGTTTCGAACTCTTATGGAAATTGGCCATGATATTCTCCCCGCCCGGACAAGCCGGGCGTTATTCGGACAGCGAGAACGAAGGCCTCGCTAGCGACTGCCGCCGACAGGCGCGTCGGCGCCCCGTTTCGGTCCGTGATCGCCGGCCGTTTGAGCCGAGCCACCCCCACCCTGGGGATCGGCGTCATAATCCTCGGGATTGCCCTTGCCGCCCGCACCCGCGCCGCTTCCGGTTACGGGTCCGCTTCCCTTGCCCGCGCGGCGGCCGCGATTGGCGGCGGCATCGTCGAGGCCCGCGCGCTGATCCTCGGGATAATCCTCGGGCCGGACCATCCCGACACTGTCGCGGTCCTCGACCTTTTCGGGCTTGAGCGATCCCGGAGTCGGCGCAACCGGCTCGTTCAGAGCATCGGGCCGGGCGTCGCCCAGCGGTCCGCGCGGCATCGTATCACCGGGCATCGGTCGGCTCCGCGGCGGAAAGTTTTTGCAGTTCGGCGATATGTTTCTCGACGACGGGTACGATCTCGCCCGCTGCTTTCTTCAGGCTGTCGGTGTCGCCGTTGGCCGCATAAGCGCGGTGAAGCGCGAGCGCCGCATCGTGCGCAGCCTTCTGGTCGCGAAGATAGATGTCATCGATTGTAGCGGCATCGGCATTCTTGATCTCGTCCAGCATCCTTTGCTGGTCGGCATCGAGCGCGGGCGGTTTCACCTCTATCGACGCGCTGCTGGCCGCCGATTTGATCTTAGCGGTCGACTTGCCATGATTGTCGATCATCATCTGCGCAAAGGCTTTGACGTCGGCGCGCTTCGATTTGGCCAGCAGCGCCTTGGACGATTCGATCTCCCACATATCGCCCGCGCCGGCTTTTGCGATATAGCCTGCCGCATCGGTCGGCGCTCCCGGCGTGGCCGGGGCCGGCGCTTCCATGGAGTCGGCGGCCTCGGTATCGGCCGCAACGGGTGTGCTCTCGTTTTTGGGCGAGTTGCAGGCGGCGAGCATGGCGGTAGTCGCCAGCAGAATGAATTTCTTCAACGAACGTCTCCCAATGGCCCCGCCCGCTCGCTCAAGCAACGAGGCATGGCCGCCATGGTTCCAAGATAAAACAGCCAGCCGCCCCAAATGTCCGGCAACGGCAACATAGATCAGGATTTGGCTGCGGACTCCCACCGCAGGACGACGCGACCATTGGCCGGCACGAGGAAATCGATGCGGTCATCGGACTGCGCGACAGGCCGAAGCCTGTCCCCTCCGGGCAAGGTGACGGTGACACGGGGAAGCTTGCGATACTTGCGGCGGACGAAATTGAGCCGGGCCGTGCAAGTCTCTCCGCCATCAAGCGTCAGGCTGAGCGAAGCGTCCCCCGTCCGTTCGAATGCCCGCACGAAATGATCACAGAAGACAAGGAAGGGGGCTCCTTCCACAAGGTGAAAGGCGCGCGTTGCAAAAATCATCGCAGCGCCCGCGCCGTATATTTCCTGGCCGACCTGCCCGGCAGGCTGCCCGTCGGCGTACAGATCTTCCAGTGGAAAGGAGAGCCGCCGGTCGACATGGCCGTTGTTCTCGCGTTGCCGCTCTGCCACCGCTTCTGCGGGAAGCGCGTCGGGATAGTAATACCAGGCGCGATGGAGCGCATATTTGCAATATTCGGCGACGAGCATACGCGCGGCCGGATCGAGATCGGGTCCGCTGTCGGACAGATAATGTTCGAAGGCGGTGAAGCTGTCGAAACATTCGTAGAGCGCCATGTAGGGCGCGTCCTGCAGCGCGGTTACGCCGAGAAAATTCGAGAAATGCCGGGCGTGCCCGATCCGGCTCTCCCAAATCTCGCTATTATGAAAGAAGCTCGCCAGATAGACGTAGCTTTGCTGAAGATAGACGTCACGCGCGGTAATCCGCCACAGCCGCATGCACGCGGCGGCACCCCAGGCGGTGAGATTCGCCTGATAGTTGATCCCGAAACCAAGACCGACGGCTGCGTCGATCGCGGCGCAGGCCTCGTCCAGATAGGCCTTCTCGTCAGTAAGTTCAAAAGCCTGTAGCATCACCCACGCATAGATGCCGCCGACGTCAGTCTGCCCGCGGCCGTCCGCCCCGGCGCGCTCCTCGATCACCGAAAAATCGCCAGCCTTGTACTGGATCGGCCATTTATACTCGAAATGACGCGCGGCCCGGATGCCATAGCCCAGCGATTTCAAGAACAGCCGCCGCGCCGCCTTGTCGCCATCGACCGCAAGGCGGCCGAGATTGAGCAGCGGATGATAGAGATACCAGCTGTCGACGGCGTCGGCATCCTTGTCGTCGCCGACATTGGGAAGATAACGGCGGAGCATCCCGCGCTTTGCATCGAAGAACTTGCCCATCCCGGCGAAAAGCTCGGTCGCCAGCGGATGCGCCTCGGCTCTCCATTTTCCCCAGTCATGAACCGCCTGGACGATCGACATCTGCACCATCGCGTCGGGATATTCGGCGGCGGTATAGGGATGCACATAGCGGTGGCCGTAATGGCGAATCGTTGCCTCGGGCGCCGTGTCGAGATCGTGCAGCGTCTTCTCCGCGCGCCCGACCCAGTCGTGAAAATCCGTCTCCGGCAGATCGAGAAGGCGATAGGCGGCGCCCAGCATCTGCAGAAAATGCCGTGCGGTGTGGCGTTCGTCGCCGGGGATATCGGGTCGGCCGACCAGGATCGCATCGGACAGGATCACATCTTTTCCGGCGGCAAGCGGTTTGGCATCGGCTGCACGGTGCGTCGGAGCAGGTGGCAGCGCGAAGCCCAGTTCGGGCCAGACGCCGCCGACGCTTTCAACCGGATTGGTGCCGGTCGCATCGAAATAATCGCCGAGCGCGGTCAAATTCTGGAAATAGAGGAAATTGCCCAAGGCCGGCCGTTCGATCCGGAAATAGACGATGCCTGCATTGATGCCGCGCTGCACCGCTTCGACGCAACCACCGGCGCGAAGCGGATCGTCGCCGTCCCCCAGCACCACGAGATCGCGAGGCGTAAAGGAAGAAAGGGTCGCGGACGCGGGCTCGAGCGAGGTCGTAACCCGCAGAAAGGGCAGATCGTGCATACCGGCTTTCACGGTGACGCGCTGGATCCCGAGGGCGCTTTTCACGACCAGCCGCAGCGCTTCACCCGAAGACGCGCGGGGCATGCCAATCTCGGCGTCGCCCGGCCAGCGCGCGGCGCGAAGCGCGAGCCCGCCCGCGCGGCCCCCGCGCACAATCGCCCACAGCGATTCATCTATGCGGTGGAAACCAATGCGGAAATCCCCCGCCTCAGTCGATGCAAGCGGCGCGCCCAGACTTCGCGTAAAATCGCGCGCGGCCGCCAGAAGATAGGGACTGACCGGTACGTCAGACTTACGAGCGTCGGCGGCTCTCATCGATGCTCTCCAAGATGGACGCGGACGGCGCCGATAGAACCCCATGGCAGGCATTCGGCTGTGTGCATGCCATCGATTTCGGTCTCAAAGGTGGCCCCTTGCGGATCCACGGCAAGCAGCCGACCTCGCCGCCATGATGCGTCGGCCTCCGCCTTGTTCAGATAGGAGACGGGCGGCGGGTTCGCACGATCCGCTAATAAAAGGCGTCCCAGGTATTGCAGCATCGACTCTCAACCAACCGCTTAGGCAGCAGCAAAGCCGGCCTTGTTCATCACGCTTGTGATATGGGCGTTGCCCTCTGGACCAAGCGCCTTGCGAAGCCTCGGGAAAAGCTCGTCCTCTTCCATCCTTATGTGCTTTTCCAGTTCGCTCCGGAATTTGCGTACTTCGACGATCCACTCCGGATTCGCCGGATCGAGTTCGGACAGATCGAAAAGATACTGTTTTACGTAACCATGATCGTGAACCAGTTCATCGGCCTCTTCGACGTGGCCATGGGCGCGCATGGCCGGATAGACGACATTCTCCTCCTCGAAAGCGTGCTTCGAAAGCGCGTGCTTCAACTGGATCAGATACATATTGCGTCGTGTCGCATTATTTTCGTCCGTCGCCTCGATCGCGTCGAAAATCTTGAGCGTGGCGCGATGCTCCGCTTTCAATCCCTCGTCCCACTCCCCTTGCGCCGCTGTCACGCCCTGAACGATCGCCTTTCTGCCGAAATTGGCGGCAAGACCGACGACTAGGCCGACGGCGGCGGCACCCATGAGCACCGCCGGATGCCTAGCGAGCCCCTTCGAAGATAAAGTCATAGTAGTCATCGGATTATCCTTTGTTTTGGGTCAGGGATGTTCGAGGCGCGTCTCGACGCGCATTAGCGAAACCGCGGTGCGGCGCGGCTGGGTGAGCATGAAATGCGTTGCTGCCGCGATATCTTCGGCGCGCAGCATCTTGTCGGCGTTGATGAGTTCGCGCTGCTTTTCGGGCGGAAATTCGGGATATTGAAAATCCGCGCCGGTGAAGCCGGGCTCGATCAGCCCGACCTTGATATCCTCTTCGGCCAGTTCCTTGCGGAAGGCGGGCACGAAGCCCTGGATGCCCGACTTCGCCGCGACATAGATCGAACTCCCGGGTCGCTTCGACACCGCCGACATCGACCCGATGAAGATGATGTCGCTCCCCGCCTTCATCCGCCGCGCTGCCTCTTGTGCGCATATCAGATAGGCGGTGAGGTCGGTATCCAGCTGGTAACGCGTCTCGCTTTCGCCGCTCTCGGCAAGCGCCGACGCCGGGATAGCGGCATTGATGACCGCGATATCGATCTCGCCCAGCCATGCTTCGGCGGCTTCGAAGAAGCGGTCGACGTCCTCGGCGACAGACAGATCGACATTGATGCCCTCGCCGTCGCCAACCTCGTCGATGCGTTTCAACGCGTCGGCGAGATGCTCGGGCGTACGGCCGCAAATGAACACGCGGACACCATAGCTTGCAAGAAGCACGGAGATCGCACGTCCGATTCCCGTGGTACCGCCGGTGATAACGGCCCGGCGGCCATCGAGACCGGGTTGCTCGGTGTGGGCGTCCTGTTCGTCGGTCATATCGGGCTCCGTTTTCGCGCGTTGCGCGGGGCCCCACCCTCGAGGAAGCGACGAGCGAGACCCGACGAAGTTCCCGGCGAGCCCGAACTTTGCCCGGATTTTTCATGCCGCGGCTGATACAGGTTACGAATTCGTGGGGTGGCGCGACCGACCGGCGGCCCGCATCGCGTGGTCAAACGGTCGCGGCGGGCGGATCGACGGGTTGCTTTTCCATTGCGCCGGGCAAATCGAACGTGGGAAGAAGCTTCCACATATGGGCGCCCGATTTGGTCATGCGCGCCAAAAGCGTTGACCCCTCCCACAACTCGACGTGCACCCCGACGGCTTCATTCCGCGCTATCTGAAAGGCGTGATCCGGCCCTTCGGCATGAAAATCGAGCCGACGCGGCTCGGTATCGCTACTATCCCGCATGATCATATGGAACGGGCGCATGGCGCATCTCCTCGCTGTCGGGAGCAGGCGCTACCAAGCTCTCGGCATGTCATCGATCGGCTGGCCGTAACAACGGGGACTGCGGGTAATGCCGGAACCACGAAAAGCCGATCAGGGTGGGCCGCAGTCGTCCGCCGCAGAATAGGCCGGTTTCCGGTAAACTCCCTGATCTGCATCAGGAATCGCGAAAAAGGAATGTGGTCGGAGCCCAACCGGTTGCGGGGACGCGATTATTTCTACCGAAAGGGCTTCAGCCAGCCCGCGTCAGGGAGAGCTGGTCGACAAACGCGTCCGTCACCCGCACCGGGTCGCGGCCGATCTGCCCGGCGAGCATCGATGGATCGTAAAGCCGCACGCGTCCACCAGTTGCTTCGAGCAATCCGGCGCGCCGCGCATCCTGAAGCATCCGGTTGACATGGACTGCGGTCAGTCCAAGCGCATCCCCGAGCATCTCCTGCGTCAACGGCATGTCGAAGCCCGTTTGGGTCACCAGACCTGCGCGCGACAGGCGTTCATGAAGTTCGAGAAACAGGCTGTAAATCCGCTCCATGGCGCTCATGCGTCCGAGCCTGACGATCTGCTCCAGCAGATAAGCCTCGTCGAGTGCCGCGCTCATCGCATATATCGCGTCCAGCGCGGCGGTGTCAGGTGCGGGACAGATTTCGACGTCGGTCAACGTTGTGACCGTGGAGACGGCAAGTGGCGCCGGCTGGCGACAATAACCGATCAGATCGCCCGGCAGGAGGAAACTCAGGAACTGCCTCCGCCCGTCGGCGAAAATGCGAACCCGGGCCGCCCAGCCCCTGACAAGCAGCTGCGCCCCGGCAATCGGTTTGCCTTCACCGAGTATATCGCGCCGCCGTCTGATCTTCTGGGCTTTTGCGAGCGCCGCATCGATCGCCTCGAACGACCAGGTATCGAGCGGTGCAAGCGAAGCGAGACGGCGGAGCGCCGGCGGCGCGCCTGTCAGGGATTGCCTGTCCGTCATGCGACGTTGCCACGCCCGAAAAGCGGGCCCCGCACGCCGGGCGCAAGCGCCTCGACCGGACGGGTCCCGAACCACAACGCACGGCGGCGGGCGCCGGTCGTGCGATTGAACCCAACGCGCCCGGCCCCCTTGAAACTCATTCCGGCGCCGAGTTCGTCAGCCGCCGCCCCTTCGCGATATCTCATTCCCAAACCTTGATGGATCGGGCGAACCGCGACGGCGGACACCCCCTGTTCAGGTCATCTAGGATGAAGCCGCGGACCGTCTCCATAAACCATGTTAGCGTAGCGGGCGCGTTCGGCAGGCCGGTCGCCTCCGGCAAAATGCGGTGACGTCGAGGCGACGAAGAGCCTGCGCCCCGGAGTCCCAGACGCAACCCGCGCGCGATTATCGCGTTAGCCGATCATGACACCGCGCTGGCCCTCGACACTCTGGATCGTCCGCCACGGACAAAGTGCCGGCAACGTCGCGCGAGACGCTGCCGATGCCGCCGGCGCTCACCGCATTCTGCTCGACCACCGCGACGTCGACGTCCCGCTATCTGACCTCGGCAAGGTGCAGGCGCGGGCGCTCGGCGAGTGGTTTGCCGAGGGCAAGGAGGACGGACGTCCCGAAATCATGCTCGCCTCGCCCTATATTCGCGCGGTTCAGACCGCCGAAATTTTTCGCGCCGCGGGAGGCTGCGACGCCGACGAAAAAATCTGTATCGACGAGCGACTGCGCGAGAAGGAGTTCGGAATCCTCGATGGCCTCACCCGTTTCGGGATCGAAGCCTCGCATCCCGAGCAAGCCGATTTCCGCAAACTGCTCGGGAAATTCTATCATCGGCCGCCCGGCGGCGAAAGCTGGTGCGACGTCATCCTTCGTCTCCGGTCGCTGCTCGACACCGTCTCGCTCCATTATGGCGGACGGCGAGTCATGATTGTCGCACACCAGGTGGTCGTGCTCTGCCTTCGCACGATCATCGAGAATCTGGGAGAGGCGGAGATTTTGGCGATCGACCGCGAGGGCGACGTCGCCAATTGCGCGATAACCGAATATCGATTCGATCCGGACGCCGGCCGCGACGGCAACCTCGTCCTATCGCGCTACAACGTCACCGCGCCGATGAAGGACGATGTGCCGGTCACCCGGGAACCCGATGCGATGGTGGCCGCGCGTGGCTGACCCGATTCCGCTCGACACCGCGTGGTTGAAAGCGAACCCGCTCCCCGATCATCACGATAATGTCGACAAGAACGGCCGCGGCCGCGTGCTGCTGATCGGCGGGTGTCGCCGCGTTCCGGGCGGCATGCTGCTGACCGCCGAGGCCGCCTTCCGCGCCGGCGCAGGCAAAGTGACGATCGCGACGATCGCATCGGCCGCGATTCCGGTGGGCATCGCTTTTCCAGCCTGCGCCGTCGTCGCGCTTCCCGAGACGGAAGGCGGCGAGATCGCGGCCGAGAGCGCGGAAACGATCCTCGCCGAAATCGCCGATCATGACGCGATCGTGTTCGGCCCCGCGATGATCGACGAAAAAATCGTCGGACAATTACTCGCCGCCCTGTTGCCGAAATTGCCCGAAGACATTTTCCTGTTGCTCGATGCTTTCGCGCTTCGCGCCGCAGCCGATCATGTCGGCGCGATCCGCGCGCGCCGCGAGCATGTCGTGCTCACGCCGCATGAGGGCGAACTCGCCGCCCTTCTTGGCATCGACCGCCAAGAGGTATCGGACGATCCGTCGGCGGCGCTCGCGCGCGCAGCAGAGCGTTTCGGATGCGCTGTCATGGTCAAGGGCGCGACCAGCCATCTGATGCAGGGCGACGCCTGCCTGAGCTACGCGGGCGGCGGGGTCGGTCTCGCGGTCAGCGGGTCGGGCGATATCCTTGCCGGGCTGATCGCATCGCTCGGCGCGCAAGGCCTGCCTCCGCTCCAGGCAGCCGCGTGGGGTATCTGGCTCCACGGCGAGGCGGGCCGCCGCCTGTCCGAGACGATCGGACCGATCGGATATATGGCGCGCGAGCTGTCACCGCTCGTCCCGGGTCTCATGCGCGGCGTCTAGCGCCGGGACCGAAGCGTCGCTGGTCGGGATCGCGCTCGAAGCGGAAGCGCCCCTTGATATGCTTGTTGAAAAATTGCCCGGGGGAAGTCGCCGTACAGAGGGCCTCGAACACCGTCCGCGGAACATCGAAATAGAAGTAGCAGCCGGTATCGATGAAGCGGAGGCACAGGATCTGCGCTTCGTCGTCGAACCCCGCGCGGTCGATCAGTGTCGATGAGTCGAAACGGCAGACCTGCATGTTTGACTAAGCGCCGCGAACGCGAGGAAGTTCCGGTTCATTGCCCCGACAGCCGCCCGCCGAGCGCCAGCGCATCGCCAAGCGCGGCAGAAGATGCCGTATTGTCGAAGATGCACAATGCCTCTTTCTGCCGTCCCGCGACAATTCGGTCGGCATATCGATCAAGCGCTCTCGGACCATAGGCAGAGCGGTACATATCGGGCGATCCGTGAAGGCGCCAATAGGCGAAGGCGCGCCATCCACCCGGTTGGGCGCCGGCCGGGACCGGCGCCGGGTCGGCCGCCACGCGCGCGACGCGACAGCGCGCAAGCAGATCGTCGGCCGCCGGCTCGAACCAGCTACGATGCCGGGGCTCGCAGGCGATCCGGGCCGAAGTTGCCGTGCCGAGGGTCCGGAAAAAAGATTCTGCCGCGACCGCGTCATGGACAAGTGTCGGAGGCAGCTGCACGAGAAAAACCGCCAGCTTTTCGCCAAGCCCGGCCGTCTCTTCGATCAGCGCGGCAACCAACCCGTCGCAATCCTCAAGCCGGCGCTCGTGGGTGATCGAGCGCGGGATCTTGACCGAAAAGCGGAAGTCCGCCGGGACAAGTTCGCCCCACCGCGTCCAGGTCGACGCACGGTGCGAGCGGTAGAAGGAGGAATTAATCTCTACGCAGGACAGCCGGTGCGCGTATCGCGCCAGCCCCATGCCTTCCGGCGGGAATTCTCCCGCATAGCGCGATGCGATGCTCCAGCCTGCCGTGCCAATCCTGATGGTCATCCCTGCCCAACGCGCGAGGCGCTCTGTGCGATGCGAAGCAAAGCTTGATCCATGTTGGTCGTTTCGTCCGAAAAGCCTGCCATAGACCTGCGTCGTGGAACCCGATCGCATCAGTCTACGTTCTCTTTGCGACGTAAACCGGAGGGGCTGAATGCTGCGCATATTGCCGAGTGTGCCGAGCGACATTGCCTTTCTTCGGGATGGCGGCGAAATGGGCCGCCTGATCGCCGAGTATGACTGGGGGGCAACGCCGATCGGTCCGATCTCCAACTGGCCGCAGAGCCTCTGCGCGATCGTCGCTTTCATGGTCCATTCGCCGGTTCCGCTCGTCCTTCTGTGGGGCGAGGAAGGGACGATGCTCTATAACGACGGCTATTCTGTCTTCGCCGCCCAAAACCATCCCCGCCTGCTCGGATCGCCGGTGCGCGTCGGCTGGCCCGAGGTGGCGGAGTTCAACGACCATGTCATGAAGGTCGGGCTTGCCGGTGGAACATTGGCGTACAAGGATCATGTGCTACGCCTCAATCGCACCGGTCACTTCGAGGATGTCTGGCTCGATCTCGACTATTCGCCCGTCTACGACGATGACGGCGTTCCGGCCGGTGTGCTGGCGATCGTCATCGAGACGACGGAAGCAGTCAAGGCGATCAATGCGCTTCGCGCCAGCGAAACGCGGCTGCGCTTCCTCGACCGGCTGGGACGCGCAACCGCCGCCAGCCCCGACGCAGACGAAATCCTGCGCATCACGACGCGCATGGTCGGCGAGCATCTCGGCGTTTCGATCTGCGCCTATGCGGGCATGGACAGCGATCAGGACGGCTTCACGGTTCGCGGCGACTGGTTCGCTCCGGGGTCGAAGTCGATCGTCGGACATTATAGGCTGTCCGATTTCGGCGAGTTGGCCGTCAGCAATCTGCGCGCTGGCCGCCCGCTGGTCATCAACGACAATCGCACCGAGATTCCCTCCGAAGCGGCCGCGACATTCCAGGCAATCGGCATTGGCGCGACGATTTGCATGCCGCTGGTCAAGGACGGCCGCCTTACCGCGCTTATGGCGATCCATCACAGCGGACGGCACCGTTGGACGAGCGAGGAACTTGCGACGATCCGCGAGGTCACCGACCGCAGCTGGGCCCATATCGAACGCGTCCAGATCGATGCCGAGCTTCGCTCGACCGCCGAACGGCTCCGCGAACTCAACGAGACGCTCGAACACCGGGTGGAGGAACGATCCGCCGCACTCGAACGCAGCCAGACCCAGTTCCGCCTGCTTGTTCAGGGCGTGACCGACTATGCGATTTATATGCTTGACGATGTCGGCAATGTAACAAGCTGGAATGCGGGCGCCGAGCGGATCAAGGGCTACACGCCCGACGAGATCATCGGGCAGCATTTTTCTTCCTTTTACCAAGAGCAGGACCGCGCAGCCGGCGAGCCCGAGAAGGCGCTCGAGACTGCGCGCCGCGAAGGTCGCTTCGCGGCCGAGGGATGGCGCGTCCGCAAGGACGGGACGCGCTTTCGGGCGAGCGTGGTCATCGACGCCATCCATGACGACGAGGGCAAACCCGTTGGCTTTGCCAAGATTACGCGCGACGTGACCGAACGCGAGGAGGCGCTGCGCGAGCTGGAGATCGCGCGCGAGGCATTGTTCCAGTCGCAGAAGATGGAGGCGATCGGCCAGCTAACGGGCGGCGTCGCGCATGATTTCAACAACCTGCTGGCAGCAATTCACGGCAGCCTCGAGTTGTTGCGCAAGCGCACCGGCGATGATCCGCAGACGCTGAGGTTGCTCGACAACAGCCTGAAGGCGACCGAACGCGGCGCGGCGCTCACGCAGCGCATGCTTGCCTTCGCGCGCAGGCAGGAGCTTGCAACCGAGCATGTGGCGATCGAACCGCTCGTCGCCGGCGTGATGGACCTGATCCAGCGCTCGCTGGGACCAACCTTTGCCATCGAGACACGCTTCCCCGCCGATCTTCCGGCGGTCGCAGCGGATATCCATCAACTCGAAATGGCGTTGCTCAACCTCGCCGTCAACGCGCGCGATGCCATGCCCGAAGGCGGGACGATCGTCTTCGACGGCGAAGAGCGGGCCGTGTCGACGGGCGAAATTCCGGACCTCTCCGCCGGCCATTATGTGCGTCTGACCGTCACCGACGAAGGTGTCGGAATGGATGCGGAGACGCTGGCTCGCGCCGCCGATCCGTTCTTCACCACCAAGGGCGTCGGCAAGGGAACCGGACTCGGCCTCTCGATGGTCCATGGCTTCGCTCGCCAGCTCGGCGGCGTGCTCCAGCTCGAAAGCACACCGGGAGCAGGGACGCGCGCGCATATCTGGTTGCCGGTCAGCGTTGCCGCGACACCAGGCACGGCGGCCGATACCGAAGCCATTTCGCCCGACCCCTCGCGATGCCGTCGCATCCTCGTCGTCGACGACGACGCGATCATCCTGATGAACACGGCGGCGCTCCTCGAAGATCTCGGCCATCAGGTCATCGAGGCGGGATCGGGCGAAGAGGCGCTTCAATTGATCGCCCAACATCCCGACATCGATCTGATCATCACGGACCAGGCTATGCCGGGAATGACCGGCAGCCAGCTCATTGACGCCTTGCGGAGCGAACGTCCGGAGGTGCCGGTCATCCTCGCCACCGGCTATGGCGAAACCCCGGGTGATGGGAACCAGGCAGTCCAGCGCCTCGGCAAGCCCTTCGGGCAAAAGGAACTTCAGCGCGCGGTGGCCGCCGCCGGAGGCTGATCGCGGTAGCGCCGATCGCGGCCCGCCGCACCGAACCCTTTGGCAAAGGGTCGGGCAGCGGGATCGTATGGGATCTCGGAGGAGCTCAGGCGAGACGTCCCTTCTCAGGTCAATCCATGCCTCAGCATCTTATTGTAGATGGAAATTACCTTATCCAAACTATACTCATCCGCAGATTTATTTCTGAAATATCTCAAATGAAGATAACTTCTGGCTGCCATAAGTATATATGCTATGGCTTCTAACTCATCTTCTTCAAAATTCTTGATAGACCCGTCCAATATTCCCCTTTTTAATGATTTTTTATAACTTTCTCCTAACATTTTATAATGCTCTTCATGGGCAACGGGGGACGCCGTTTCCGCTTCGTTAAGAATGCGGAAAAATCCTTCGTTCTCGTCAACGAAATCGAAGAAGGCGCGAATACCCTTATCTTCCATTTCATAAATGTCCGATGACGATACGATCTTTCTTTTGATATACTCCTGCATTTTCTTGCCAACAAAAGGCAAAAGCTCATCCATCAAATTCTGGCGGGATTCGAAATACAGATATAACGAGCCTTCCGCCACCCCGGCGGCCGCGGCGATTCATTTCATCGTGGCTCCGTTGTAGCCCATTCGACCGACGACGATTGCCGCGGCCGACAAAATTTTGGCCTTCGCAGCGGGTTCAAGGTCTTTTCGAGTGGGGCGCTTGGTTCGGCGCGTGGCCGATGGATTAGGCATATGGCAATCTCGTCTGATCTTTGGAGCCGACATTCACAATTGCGCGTCGATAGCTGGCTCGATTTATGGCCCGCCGCGTCTTCGGAAACCGCAGTTGCGTGTCCGCCCATATCCGGCGAAGTCGGCCGCCGGTCAAGCCAATTTGAGCGACCACTCACCGAACCGCTAGCGAAACCGCAGCCTGCATATCCCTACCGACTCCCAATCGAAATATTCAATGAGCGACAACTCAGTGAGTGTTGACTCATCGATTGAGCTGTGACAGGGTGCCTTCACAACAAAAGAATTACGCGATGTCGGACGACATGCTGGGTGAGGGCATCATGAATTTTGACGAAGGAGATTTGATCTCCGAAATCCGCTCGACACTCGAGCGCTTTGTCCAAAAGGAAATGCCCCGCGAACGCGCCGCGGAATGGGACGCCGCCAACAGCTTCCCTCGCGATGTGTTCGCCAAGCTTGCCGGCCTTGGGATGTTCGGACTGACGGTACCCGAAGAATATGGCGGTGCCGGGCGCAATATCCTGGCGACCATGGTCGTGATCGAAGAACTGTCACGGCGCAGCCTGGCTGTCTCGGTTCCCTACATCATGGCTACTTGTTATGCGGGAATGAACCTCGTCGAGTGCGGATCCGAGGAGCAAAAGCGAGAGCTGCTTCCAAAGGTCGCCGATGGGCGATTCATGTTCGCATATGGATTGACCGAACCCGATGTCGGCGCCGATCTGGCGAGCGTCAAAACGCGGGCGGAGCGCGACGGGGACATCGTCCGGATCAATGGCGCCAAGCGCTTTTGCTCCGGCGCCGGCATAGCCGACTATATATATACGCTGGTCCGCTCGGGTCCCGAAGCCGACCGCTATCGCAATCTTACATTAGTCATGGTCCCTCGCACCGCTGAAGGCGTTTCGATCACGCCGATCAAGGCCATGGGTATGAAGGGGGCGGCAACGACGGACGTTGCCTTCACCGACGTGGAAGTTCCGATCGCCAATGTCATGGGCGGCGCGGCGGGCTGGAATAATGGCTGGAGCATGTTGGCGGGTCCGGGGCTGGATGTCGAAAAGCTCGAAGTCGCGGCGATCAGTATCGGCATAGCGCGAGCGGCGCTGGACGACGCATGGGACTATGCCCGCGAACGGCAGCAATTCGGCCAACCGATCGCGAATTTCCAGTCGATACAGCACAAGCTGGCCGAGATGCAGACCCGGATCCATGCCGCAAAGTTGACCGTGTATCAGGCGGCATGGCTTGCGGACCAGCACCGCCCGTGCGCTACGGAATCATCCATGGCCAAGCTGTTTGCAACAGAAGTTTGCAAATATTGCGCCACGGAAAGCCAATCGGTTTTGGGTGCCTATGGCTATGTCAGCGACTTCAGCGTCGAAAGATATGTCCGCGATGCTCTTCTTATGCCGATTATCGGCGGATCATCGGCAGTTCAACTCAACAATATTTTCAAGATGTCGAACAAGAACAGATAATTTCTTGAAATAACAACAGACAACCATAATGGGAGGATGTCATGATCGATTGGAAGCGTAAGCTGCTCGGATTCACAGCGATTTCCATTATTACCTGCTCCACTCAGGCCGTAGCGCAAACGCAGGAGGCGGAGACGTCGGCAGTCGATGGCGACATCGTCGTGACCGCTCTGCGAAAAGACCAGAAACTGCGCGATGCGCCCGCCATCGTCGCGGTGCTGTCGGAGCAGACGATCGAAAACACCGGTGCCCGCGTCGCGGGCGATTTCGTGGCCCTGACCTCCGGCGTTACCCTGTCGACCGGCGCGACCGAACCGAACGATACGCTGGTCAATATCCGGGGTCTCTATGGCGCCCGCGACGGTGAAGGAAATGTGGCGCTGGTCGTCGATGGCGTTCTGAAACCAAGCCGGGCCGAATTCAACGAACCCCAAGGGCCGTTGCAGCAGGTGGAAATATTGAAGGGACCCCAAGGTGCCCTGTACGGCCGCAGCGCGTCCGCCGGTGCCATCGTGATCACGACGAAGAAGCCCTCCGACCAGCTTTCCGGGGAGTTCAAGCTGTCGGGCGCAGAGGATAACACCTATCTTGCGTCCGCCACTCTCAGCGGCCCGATCGCAAATAATTTCGGGTTCGTGGTGAGCGCCGAATATTCGAAGACCGACGGCTATTATCGCAACTCTTTCCTCGGCACACCGCTCGCAAAACAGATTTACCCGGGATATTCGACCAACACGAAATCCGTCGATAGCCGGAACAAGATCAGCGCTTTCGGTCGTCTCTATTATGATGACGGCGATACGATCGTCGATGCCAAGGCAAATTATGCCTACAGCAAGTTCGACGCCATTTCCTACAATGCTGTGTTCCACTTGCCCGGTCTGGCCGCGGCATTCGATGAACCGCTCTTCGACCTGCCCGTCAGCGACCATAAGTTTGTTTTCACCAACAATCTGGACCCGCAGGGATGGTACAAGGCCTATGGCGCGTCGCTGCGCATTCAGCAGGAACTGGCCTTTGCCAAACTGATCGGCGTGGCATCCTACAGCAACAACAAGAATGAATTCATCGGCGGCGGCACCAGCGGCGCATTCGGCTTTTTCAACAACGAACCCAACTGTATAGCATCACGCGCGGCGACGGACGGCGTTGTTCAAAACCAGGAGCCATTTACAAAGTACGCCGCGATATTCGGCTATGCCCAACCCTATGCTCCGACGACCTGCGACGGACACCAGGGAAACAGCCGATCGCAGAAGGATATCGTCACGGAAATCCGGCTTGTCTCGCTGCCCGGCAGCTCGCTGCAGTGGCAGGTGGGCGCGAACTATATCTACATCGATCGGCGCACGTGCATCAACCTGACCCTCGACACCGGCGTTGGTGGGGTGCGCGGATGCTATTCCACCGACCCTCGCTTCCAGACCGAGGCGTTGCAGGACGATACTTACACCACCGACGTCTACGCCATGTTCGCGGCGGTGGATTATGACATCACGAACCGGCTGAAACTTGGTCTCGCAATGCGGTATGACATCGAGGCGCGCGACGTCGTCAACAACGTCCCTGTCAATGCGCGGACACGCTGGGTCGGCAATCCGTCGGTCGGTGTTCCGCACGGAACCGCGACGACGCCAGCCAACTATTATCTGAACCCCGGCCTCGATCCCATCTATAACCCGCTCGGCTATCTGCCGCCGCGGTCGGCGACCTTCAAGCAGTTGCAGCCGAAGATCACCCTCACCTACAAAGCGAACCCCGTCACGACGATTTTCGGGTCATGGGGTATCGGCTTCAAGGCGGGCGGCTTTAACGCAGGCGGCAACAGCGCCATCATCGACCTTGCTTTCAATCAGGCGATCAACTCGGGAATCACCGTGCCCGACATCTATGACAAGGAACGGGTGAGCGCCTTTGAAATTGGCATCAAAGGCAATTTGTTCAACAGCGTCGATTACGAAGTTGCGGGTTATTACACCGATGTGAAGGACATGCAGTTCTTCGAATTCTTCGTCGGCGATTTCGGCCTGCTGCGCTCGATTTCGAACATCGACAAGGTCAGGATCAAAGGGATCGAAGGTTCGGTCAATTGGCGCATCTCGCGGTCCTTTTCGCTGTTCGGGTCGGCCAATGTGATCGATACGAAGATCAAGAAGAACAGCGGCCGTCCCTACACCGTGGGCAACAAGGCGCCGTCGACACCCGACTATCAGATCACGGGCGGGGCGCAGTTCGACCATGGGTTGACCGACAGACTGAACATTTTTGCGCGCGCCGATGTGCAGGTGACCGGTCCGACGCCGTTCCATCCGGTGCAGGACAATCTGGTCCCGACCATCTTCGGAATGCCGGCGAATATGAAAAACTCGACGCGCGACACCTATACGCTCGTCAACGCGCGTATCGGGCTCGATCTTGACCGGTTGCGCGTGACGGCCTTTGCAACGAACCTGTTCGACAAGGAATTCGTTAGCGACGTCGTCCCTGCGCCGGAATTCGGCGGGGATTTCATTTCGCCGGGAACGCGTCGCCGCCTCGGCGTCGAACTCTCCTATAAATTCTAGAGCCGTGAGATGATACGAAGGCCCCGGGGGGTGCGTTATCGCTGCCCGGGCCCCTCTCGAGGGGAAGACAGGCCGGCAAACACATATACGGGACCGCAGCAAAGCAAGCACTGCCGGTTCCAAGCGCTGCAGGAGGAATCTTAACATGACGCTTTCGCCCGCGAAATCGGCACTCGACGTGGGGGTCGTGGTCAGCGACCTTTCTGCCAGCCTGGCATTCTATTCGGATCTGCTGGGCCTTGCGGTGGCAGGCGAGATCGATCTGCCTTTCGGCAAACTGGTCCGCCTGTCCTTTGGCGACAGCTTTTTGAAATTATTGTCCCCACCATCGACGCCGCAGGCGCAGTCCAGCCCGCTGACGGATCGGGCCGGCATTCAATATATCACATTTCAGATCTCCAATATCGACGACGCCAATGCCCGCATCACCGCGGAGGGCGTTCCCGTCGACATGCCGCTGCAAGAACTGATCCCGGGACTGAAAGTGCTGATGATCCGCGATCCTGACGGCAATATCGTCGAACTGATCGAGCGGCTGTAGCCCAGACCCAACGGGAGAGAGAGCATGCACGAACATAAGGCAGAAGTCGCGATCAGCGATCTGGTGTTTCCGGAAGGCCTGCGCTGGCACGATGGCCAGCTATGGTTTTCCGACATGTGGGATTTCAAATTGCTGCGCGCGGACGCCGATGGGACATGCCATGCCGTGGCAGAGGTTCCCGATCGGCCATCGGGGCTGGGCTTTCTGACGGACGGGACGCCGATCGTCGTGTCGATGGCCAACCGGCAGGTGTACCGCGTCACCAACGCGGGCCTTGAACCCTTTGCCGATCTTTCCTCGCTCGCGACCGGCGACGTGAACGACATGATCGTTGCCGACGACGGGTGGGTGTATGTCGGGAATTTCGGCTACGACCTGTTCGGCGGGGCTGAATTTGCGGCTGCCGACCTGGTTTCCATATCGCCGCACGGCGCCGCCGGCGTCGCGGCGGAGGGACTGACATTCCCGAACGGCATGGTGTTGCTGGACGGCGGAAAGACGCTCGTCGTGGCCGAAACCTGGGCCAATCGTCTGACCGCCTTCACCCGTGATGTCGACGGATCGCTGAGCGATCGGCGCGTCTTTGCCGAACTGGGCGAGAGGACGCCGGACGGGCTCTGCTCCGACGCCGAAGATGGCGTCTGGGTCGCCAGCTTCGCGACAGGCGAGATGGTGCGCGTCGTCGATGGCGGCGAAGCGACCGACATCGTCAACTTCCCGGGCAAGCGCGCTGTCGCCTGCGCCCTCGGCGGGGCGGACGGCCGGCAGCTGTATTGCGCCACCTATGCCGGCGCGATCGAGGATATTCACACGCGTCAGCGACTGGGCGCCATCGAAGTGGCCACCGTCCGCGTGCCCGCGCGAACATAGTCCCGACGTGATTCCGTCAGGTGCTTCGCGGCGCGCAGCGGGCCGACGAGGCATCTGACGATCAATACCGAATAATTTTCTGGTGAGTAGGATCGATGCGGAAAGAGTGGCTCGCAAGGCTCGATCAGGCGCGAATTGACGCGCATGTCGCGGCTGGGACGTGGCACAATGTCGTCATGTCGGATGTGGTCCGGTCGCTGGCGGATCGTGCCGTCAGCCCCCTGGCGGCGATCGACGGCGATCATCAGCTTAGCTATCGCGACATCTGGTCCGACGCCGTCCGGCTGGCGAGCGCCCTTGGCGCCCGCGGGTTGCGGCCCGGCGATGTCGTCAGCTTTCAGCTGCCCAACTGGCACGAAGTCATGGTCATCAACGTGGCGGCGTGCATGGCCGGGCTCGTCTGCAACCCGATCGTCCCGATCTATCGCGACAGCGAGGTCGAATTCATCCTGCGCGATTCCGGGGCCAAGGCCCTGTTCATTCCGGACAGTTTCCGCAGCATGAATTATATCGACATGGTCGAGCGGATCCGGCCGGGCTTGCCCGACCTTGCCCACGTCATTCTGGTGCGATCGGCGCACGACGATTATGAAGACTTCGCGGCGCTGATCGCGGACCAGCGCGAACTTATGGACTTCACGCCGCCCTCCCCCAATGCCGCGAAACTGCTGATGTATACGTCGGGGACGACCGGCAAGCCCAAGGGGGTGGTCCACACGCACAACACGCTTTGGTCCGAAACGATCGCTGTCAGGGATTTCTGGGCGGTATCCGACACCGACCGAATATTCATGGCGTCGCCGGTCACCCATATAACCGGATATATCTATGGGTTGGAGCTTGCGGCAGCGGGCGGCATTCCCACCGTGTTCATGGACAAGTGGGAGGCGGACCGCGCAATCGACCTCATCAGGCGGCACCGCGCGACCTTCACCGTCGCTGCGACGCCATTTCTCGTCGAGTTGGCCCGTTCCGCCAAAGCGCATGACGAACCGCTGGAATCGATGCGGCTGTTCGCATGCGGAGGCGCCCCGGTGGCGCCCGAACTGATCATCGAAGCCACGCGCATTCTGAAAAACTGCCGGGCCGCGCGCGTCTATGGATCGACCGAGGCGCCCACGGTCAGCCCGGGGATTTTGCCCACCGACGATCCGCAGCGCGGCGCGCATACCGACGGGCGGATGGTGAACAGCGAGGTCCGGATCGTCGATGCCGCCGGCAATATTGTCGCACCGGGCGGTGAAGGCGAGATATGCGTACGCGGCCCGGAAGTGATGATTGGCTACGCCGATCCCGCGGCCAATGCCGACGCGTTCGACAGCGACGGATTTTTCCGTACCGGCGATTTGGGCGTCCTCGATGGCGAGGGGTTTCTGACCATCACCGGCCGCAAAAAGGATCTGATCATTCGCGGCGGCGAAAATATCAGCCCCAAGGAGATCGAGGACTGCCTGATGGCGCATCCCGACATCAAGGAAGCCAGCGTCGTCGCCGCGCCGCACGCCCGCCTGGGTGAGACGGTGATGGCCTATCTGATTGCCGAGGGCGAACGGCTGCTGACGCTGCAGGAGGTCGCCGGGCACCTCGACCGGCTGGGCTTGGCGAAACAGAAGCTACCCGAATTCATCGAATATCTGCCCGATTTTCCGCGCACCGCCAGCGGCAAGGTCAAAAAGAACGTCCTTCGCGACCAAGCGCGGCAGGAGCGCCGTTAAGCCAATCCATCAAGAGCAACAGGATCTTTGGGAATTCATCCATGTTCAAATATCTTACGACGTCCGAAATCGATCATAAAATTCTGCACGTCGCGCTGAATAACGGACCTGCCAACAGCGTCGATCAGGCGATGTACCAGGAGTTATACGCCTTGTTTTCAGCCCCCGACGCGGTTCTCCCCGACCTGCAAGCGATCATCCTGTCCGGCAACGGCAAGCATTTCTGCGCGGGCAATGATCTCGAGGAATTTGCGACGATGACGCCGGAGAACGGACGCGAGCGCATGTGGCGGGTGCGCGAGGCCTTTTTTGCCATCCAGGATTGTCCGGTCCCGGTAATCGGCGCGGTCCACGGCGCCGCACTCGGTACCGGCCTTGCGATCGCCGGTTCCTGCGACTTTGTCGTCGCCGCGCCCGATGCCCGGTTTGGACTGCCCGAACTGACCGTCGGGGTCTTTGGCGGGGCGCGGCATCTCGCCCGCATTGCGCCCGAGCCACTGGTGCGGCGGATGTTTTTCACCGGCGAGCATGTGAAGGCGACCGACTTCGCCGCCGCCGGCGGCTGCGTATTCATCAGCGATCAGGATGATCTTCTGGCCGCGGCGCTGGTCTTTGCCAAACGCGTCGCCGGGTTCAGCCCGACCGCGGTACGGCTGGCAAAGCAGGTGCTCAATCGCATCGAGGATATGGATCTGAAGGAAGGCTACATCTTCGAACAAGGCTTCACCGTCCAGGCGAGCGGCCACCCCGATTCAAAGGAAGCCTTGGCCGCGTTCAAGGAGCGCCGGGCGCCCGACTATGCGGCGCGCACGCCGGAGTGGACGATTACTCTTTAAGGGTGCTGCAAAACCGGCGGCGCGCTCCGCCGCCGGTGCTGCCCATTAACCGAACCGGCCACGCACCCAGTCAACGGTCTTTGGCACAGCGTCGCCGACGCGCTCTGCGCCAAGCCGCTGCTCCCAATAAGCCTCCGACCCATGGTCCGCCCGCCAGGCGTGGAGACGACGCGTGTAAAGGTGCAGGTCATATTCCTGGCTGATGCCGATCGCGCCATGCACCGCATGGGCCACCGCGGCCACCTGCGGCGCGGCGATCGAGGCGATGATTTTCGCGGTGGCGGCGGATGCAAGGCTCGGCGAGACGCTCCCGCTGCAAGCGAGTTCGACCGCCATGCGCGCCGCCACCACTTGCTCGGCCATCACCGCCATCTGTTGCTGCAACGCTTGCTGGCGGCCGATTGGCTTGCCGAACTGCATCCGCTCGCCGGCATAGGCCGCCGAGGCATTGAGCAGCCAATCCGCCGCCCCGGCGATCGCGGCGGCGCGCACCAGCGCCCCCAACCGTCGCGCCGCCTCGGCCGGCGAGCTGCCATCATCGGGCGCGTCCTGATCCCAGTCGTCCCATTGGCAAAGCACGGTCCCACCCACGTCCTCGAGCGACAGCAGGTCGCCTGCCGCGCGGAGTCGCGGCGTCAAAGGCGCCGCGAGCCCAGCCGCCGCCACGCCGCCGCGATGGCCGCTGACAATCGACACCGGCCCTGAGGGCACCGCCGCCCCCAGTCGCGCGAGCAAGGCCCTCGCCACCATCGTGTCGCCGATCGGCACCGGACAAGCGAACCGGCCGCACGCGATCAGGATCGGCGCCACGTCCGCCAGCGGCAGCCCCGCCCCGCCCGCGGCTTCCGGCATCAGCGCGTCGAGGAAACCCGATTCTTCGACCGCGCTCCACAGGGGCGCGAAATCGCCCCCCGCCTCGATTGCCCGGACTGTCGACGCCGGGCATGCGTCCTGCATGAATTTTTCAAAGTGTCCGAGCAGCTCCAGCCGGTCCATCAGCGCAATCCTATTCCGCGCGCGATGATCCCGCGCAAAATTTCGCGGGTGCCGCCCCGCAGCGAAAAGCTGGGCGCGACATGCGCGACATAGAAGAGTGCACGGCTCAGCGCGTCGCTGACCTCGACATCGGGATGCGCTGCCAGATCATTGGCAATCGCCACCGGCAATTCCTGTTCAAAACTGGTGCCCAGATCCTTGACCAGCGATGCCTCCACCACCGGACTTTCCCCCGCCGCCAGCCGCGCCGTGCACGCAATCGACATCGCGCGCAGCGTCGCCAGTCGCGCGGTGAAGTTCCCGGCGAGCCGCAGCGACGCTTCGCCCGGCGCTCCGACGGTCCGCAGATGATCGATCCAGGCGTCGAGCAGGATGATGCTCGAATAAATACGCTCCGGTCCGCTGCGCTCGAAGGCCAGTTCGGCGGTGACCTGTTGCCACCCCTGACCCTCGCCGCCGATCAGCGCGGAATCGGGCAGGTCGACATCTTCGAAAAAGACTTCGGTAAAATGATCGTCGCCGGCCAGATCGCGGATCGGCCGGATGGTCACGCCGGGCGCCTTCAGATCGACGATCAGCTGCGACAGCCCCTTTTGGCGATCTTCGGGGCCGCCCGATGTCCTGACCAACGCGATCATATAATCGGAATGAAACGCGTTGGTGGTCCAGATCTTTTGTCCGTTGAGCCGCCAGCCGCCGGGCACGCGCACCGCCCGCGATCGAACGCTTGCGAGATCGGAGCCCGAATTGGGCTCGCTCATCCCGATGCAAAAGAAAATCTCGCCGCGGCAGATGCGCGGCAGATAGTCGCGACGTTGCTCCTCGGTTCCGAAATTCAGGATCAACGGCGCGCTTTGACGATCGGCGATCCAGTGCGCCGCGACCGGAGCGCCGAGGCTCAGCAACTCTTCCACGACGACGAACCGCGCAAAAGGCCCGCGCCCGCCGCCGCCATATTCCTTGGGCAGCGTCAGCCCCAGAAAGCCCGCCGCGCCAAGCTTGCGGCTGAAATTCGTGTCGACACCCTGCCACGACCGCGATCGCTGCGCGACCGACAAGGGTGCGGCCGCTTCCTCGGCAAGCGCCCTTATCGACGGGCGTAACGCGTCGTCCTCAGCCGGAAGCGCGTGGAACGAAAAATTTTCAAACAAGGCGTCAGTCCCCTGTGGCTGCTCAATAATTGCCCCGTTGGCTCCCAACGATCAAATATCGATGTCAGAATCTATGATAGGAAATCTATATCACAGTTGCTCCGCGCCTCTTCGACGAAGTTGCGGGCCAGCGGCGCGGCGTCGGGACGACAGGCGATCCCCGTGGAAATGCCGATCGGGTCCGCCAAAGGCGTCAACCGGACGCCCTTCGGCGCGAAACGCGCCATGCGCGCGGGCACCAAGGCGACGCCCAGCCCCGATTGGACCAGACTGAGGATGGTTTGCACTTGTACGGCTTCCTGCGCGATACGCGGACTGAAACCGGCGTTGCGACAGGCGATCAGCGCGATCGAGTGCAATACGCTGACCGGGCCATGCAACACGAACGGGCGATCCGCGACCGCGGCGAGCGCGACTGGACCGCGCGTCATCACAGCGTCGTCCTCGCGATGTGCCAGCACAAGGACGTCCTCCTCGATGGTCGTGATGTCGAGCCGATGGCGTCGCATCACCGGCAGGCGTACCAGCCCCACATCGAGCTTTCGCGCCTCGATCGCCTCGACGATCGCCCAGCTCGTCATTTCGAACAGCTCCAGCTCGGCCAGCGGATAAGCGGCGCGAAAAGGCGGAATGATCTGTGGCAATAGTTCGCCGACGACCGATCCGACGAAGCCGACCGACAGCCGGCCGGTTTCGCCGCGCGACCCAAGCCGCGCCGCTTCTGTAACCAGCCCGGCCTGGATCAGCGCATCGCGCGCGGCCGGCAACGCCGCGGCGCCCGAGGGCGTCAGCGCCACCCCGCGCCGCGTCCGTTCGAACAAGCGCACGCCCAATTCTTCTTCCAGCTTGCGGATGGCGACGCTTAGCGGGGGCTGGGAAATATTCAGCCGCTCGGCGGCGCGGTGAAAGTTCAATGTCTCGGCAAGCGTGACAAAGAAACGTAGCTGCCGCAACTCCATGATAGCTCCTGTGTATCTACCTTCTCCAAATTGATATTAGACCTAGATCAGACCGCTGCATAGGGCCGCGTCTGCCGGGTTCTCCCGGCAGGACGAAGGAGCTGGCCGTGAATGATTTCCTGATTATCGAACGCGATGGACCCGTCTTGATCGTGACGCTCAATCGTCCCGACGAACGCAATGCCATTTCCGAAACCGAGCATAGCGAAGAAATCGCCGCGATGTGCGCCCGCGTGACCCGCGACGCGAGCATCCGGGCGGTGGTCCTCACCGGCAAGGGCAAGGCGTTCTGCGCCGGCGGCAATGTCAAGCATATGCGGGAGCGCGCCGGGATGTTCGCGGGGTCGCCCTTTGAAATCCGGAATCGCTACCGCACCGGCATTCAGCTCATTCCCGCAGCGCTTTACGACCTGGAAGTCCCGGTCGTCGCCGCAATCAATGGCCCCGCGATCGGCGCCGGGCTCGACCTTGCGTGCATGTGCGATATCCGCGTGGCGGCCGACACCGCCGTCTTTGCCGAAAGTTTCGTGAAGCTCGGCATCGTCCCCGGCGACGGCGGCGCCTGGTTGCTGCCGCGCGTGATCGGCATGGCAAAGGCCAGCCTGCTGACGCTGACCGGCGAGACGATCGACGCCTCGCGGGCGCTGGACTATGGCCTGGTGACCGAGGTTGTTGCGAGCGACCATCTGCTTTCGCGCGCCCTGGAAATCGCCAGCCAGATCGCCGCCAATCCGGGGCACGCGACGCGGCTCGCCAAGCGCCTGCTGCGCGAGGGGCAGGATATGAAGCTGGCGCCGCTGCTCGAACTGTCGGCGGCGTTTCAGGCGCTAGCCCACCACAGCGCCGACCATCCCGAAGCGGTCGCAGCTTTCGTCGAAAAGCGCGCGCCCAATTTCATCGACCGCTGATCCGGACGGCCGTCCGGATCATCACTCGCCGACGTCGCGCGCGGCCCCGCGCGGCTGCGGACGAGTCATCGCGCGCGGCTTCACCGTGCCGCGCCTCGGCGCTCCCGCAGCCCCCGTCATCATCAGCGAAAATCGCCGGAAAGATCCCGGAAAACTGCCCGGCATCCAATACGCCTTGACTCGGTGAGCGATCACTCATTATTCAGTGAGCGTTGGCTCAGTCTGAAGCCAAGTGCAAAAAAACGGGAGAGCGATGTGAGCGAGCGGGAGAGGCAGCGCGCAGATTTTGACGTGATCGTCGTTGGCGCCGGATTTTCGGGTATCCATATTTTGCACGAGCTGGTGAAGCGGAACTACAATGTCCGCCTGTTCGACGGTGGCGAAGGGCCGGGC
>JAEWIL010000113.1 GCA_023387085.1 Pseudomonadota bacterium
TCTCGAAGCCGTCCGAAGTCCCGAGGCCCACCATGCGCAGCCGCCGCCAGATCTCGGCGAAAATATGCGCGATCCGCCGCGGGGCCGTAAGTTCCTCGAGCGTCATGATCCATTCGCGGTGCATCGCCGCGTCCAGCAAGGTCGAGAACCAGAACACGCGCGCCAGGTGCGGCTTGTCGCGCATCACCTCGTCCAGTGCCGAATGCGGAACGTAGCCGACCTTCACGCGGCCGACGGTGTCGATATTGTGATCGAGACGCTTGAGCGCGAAACAGTGCAGATCGACGAAATCGCCGGGAACATGGAAGCTGACGGCGTGGCGCTTCCCGCCGGCACCATCGAGCGTGCGGAGCATGAAACCGTCGATCAGCATGGTCGATCGATCGCACGGGGCGCCCCGGGCTATCAGCCGTTCGGTCTTGTCGATCCATTCGGTGCGCTCGATCATCGATTCCAGGTCGATGCGCTCCTGCTCCGACATCGCGTCGCGCAACCGGCCGAGGAGGAAACGGCCGGTCTTGGGATAGCGTGCGACTTCTTCGCGCGGTTCGATCATGTCAGCGGCATAAGCCTCATCGCGCAGGAAACAAACGGACTCAGATTTCGGGCAGCGCCTGCTGCGCGAAACCCCAGCCCGCGAGCGATTTCGAGCGCGCGCGGTCGAGCAGGCGCTTGGCGTCGCCGATCGAGAACGGGTGCGCGTTCTCCATGTCCTTGAGCTCGCCCCAGGCGATCGGAACCGCGACGGGCGCGCCTTCGCGTGCGCGCGCCGAATAGGGAAGCACCGCGGTGGCGCCGCGCTGGTTGCGCAGCCAGTCGATGAAGATTTTTCCAACCCGCTTGGCCTTGCTCATCGTCGCGATGAATCGGTCCGGCTCGGCCAGGCTGAGCGCCTCGGCAAAGCGCTTGGAGAAATCCTTGTGCACCTCCCACGAATGGCCGGTGTCGAGCGGGACGACGACATGGACGCCCTTTCCGCCGGAAAGCATCGCGAAGCTGACCAGGCCGAGGTCGGACAGCCGGTCGCGGATGTGCTCGGCGGCGGATTTGACGTCGCCGAAATCGAGCCCCTCGTCGGGATCGAGGTCGAACACCATTCGGTCGGGCGCCTCGACATCGGTCGAGCGCGCGCCCCAGCCATGGAACTCGATCGTTCCCATCTGGACGCACTGCAACAGGCCTTCGGCGTCCTCGACAAAGAGGTAGTCTTCGTGCGAGCCGTTCTTCTCGCGGATGGGTACGTGGTGGACGTGCGCGCCGAACGAGCCGCTGTCGTGCTTCTGGAAGAAGCATTTCTTGCCGCGCCCTTGGGGGCATCGGACCAGGCTGATCGGGCGCTGCCCCGCGAAAGGGAGCATCAGCGGCGCGACGGCGGCGTAGTAATCGGCAAGCTCGCCCTTGGTCTGGCCGCTTTCGGGGAATATCACCCGCTCGCGGTTGCTGATCCTGACCTCCTCCTCGCCCTCCGGCGCCGCTTCGGGCCGCTCCGGCTTCACCTGATCGGCGGGCTTGTCGCCGCGCAGGCCGAGGAAGCTGCCGTGGCGGACGTTGCCGTCGGCGGTGAACTCGGCGAAGGCGATCTCCGCGACCAGTTCGGGCTCGAGCCATGTCACCCCGCGCGCGCTCGCCCGGTCGACCTCCACCGGCGCGGTGGCGCGCTCCAGCTTCTTGAATCGGGCAGCCAGGTCGCCGAGCGTGTCGGTATCGAACCCGGTGCCGACATTGCCCTTGTAGACCAGCATCTTGCCCTCGTTCTGCGCGAGTAGCAGGCTCGAGAAAGGCCGACCCTTGGCGCTCGACTTCTTCCAGCCGACGATCACGAACTCCTGCCGCCGAGTGCATTTGACCTTGCCCCAGCTCTTGCCGCGCCGGCCCGAATAGGCGCCGTCGATGGTCTTGGAGATGATGCCTTCCTGTCCGGCATCGCACATCGCCCGGAACAGTTTCTCGCCCGCGCCGATCACATGGTCCGCGACATGGAGAGGCGGCGGCGCCTCGCCGAGCAGAGCCTCGAGCCGCTCCTTGCGCTCGATATTGGGCAGCGCAGTCAGGTCCTCACCATTGAGCTCGAGCAGATCGAACGCATGAAATTCGAGCTTGTCGGAGGTCTTCTGCGACCCGTGCCCGCGCTTGAGCACGTTCTGCAAGGTCGAGAAGTCCGGGTTGCCCGCGGGATCGTTGGCGATGACCTCGCCATCTACCAGGCAGCTTGGCAGGTCGAGCGCGGCCACCGCCTCGACCAGCGGGCCGAACTTGTCGCTCCAGTCCTTGCCGCTGCGCGTATAGACCCGCACCTGCTTGCCCTTGGCCGCGATCAGCGCGCGATAACCGTCGAACTTGATCTCATGCATCCAGCGGTTGCCCGACGGCACAGCGTCCACCAGCGTGGCGAGCTGAGGCGGACGGAAGCTCGGCAACGGCGCATTGCGCTTCGGTGTGGCCCGGCACTTCTTCGCGTTGTGGGCCGACGCCTTCTCCATCTGGGCGAGAAATGCGTCGTCCTTCTTGCCTTTGAGCGAAAATGCGCCAGCCTTGTCGGCCGCGATCTCCGCCATCGAGCGGCCAGTGAGCACGCTGGTGAGCCCGCGCTCGACGAGGCCGTCGCCGGCTTCGGCGTACTCGTCCTCCAGCTTGCGGAGCAGCCAGTTCTCACGCTTCTCGCCCGGTTTCTTCTTCAGCCGGATCAGAAGCCACTCGCCCTTCATCCGTTCGCCATCGAGCGTGAAATGGAGGTGGCCCTTGTCGATGTCCTTCCAGCTCTTGCCTTCGACCGGGGCCCAGGTACCCCGATCCCACAGCATCACCGTGCCGCCGCCGTACTCGCCCTTGGGAATCGTGCCCTCGAACTCGGCGTAGGACATCGGGTGATCCTCGGTCCGCACCGCCAGCCGCTTGATTTCGGGGTCAGGGCTGGGGCCCTTGGTTACCGCCCAGCTCTTCAGCACGCCGTCGGCCTCGATACGAAAATCCCAGTGCAACCGCGTGGCGTCGTGCTTCTGGACGATGAAGCGATTGCCGGTTTCGCTGTCGGCACGCCGACCGGCTGGCTCGGCCGTTTTCTTGAAATCGCGCTTTGCGTTGTATTCGGCCAGGGGGTCGCCCGAGCCCTTGCCGCGCGCCATCTCAGTTCTCCACTTCACTGG
>JAEWIL010000130.1 GCA_023387085.1 Pseudomonadota bacterium
GCCACCTCCCCATCGCTACGCGACAGGGAGGATAGTAAGAAACGATAGCGAAAGGATCCTCACCACATGGCGCTTGATGCGCTCGACACCGGCTTTGCGCTCCACCTTGGCGGGCAGGCGATCCTGACGCACAGCGAAGGCGCTCCCTGTTTTTCGGTCGGACGCGGGGTGCCGCATGTCCATGCGAAGCTGGGGCATTTCGATGTCGGGCAGGAGGTGATCGAGCGGATCGCGCTGGGGCATGTCGAAGTGGCCGGCGATGTGCTGCGCTTTGCCGAGGCTGCGGGCAAGCCGTGGCTGCTCGAAGCGGTGGTGTCGGGCGATGGCGACGATGCGGTGCTCGCGCTGAAGGCGCTCGATGCGACGCTCAACCGGCTGTGGCTGCGCGTGCCCGCCGATGCGGGCGAGCATGTGTGGGGCGGCGGCGAGCAATTCTCCTACTTCGACCTGCGCGGGCGGCATTTCCCGCTCTGGTCGAGCGAGCCGGGCGTCGGGCGCGATCCGGAGTCGGGGCTGTTCCGGCAGGTCGAGGCGCACCGCAAGGGCGGCGGCGGCAGCTATGCGCATACCAATTATCCGCAGCCGACTTTCGTCAGTTCGCGACGCTATGCGCTGCACGTCGACAGCTTTGCCTATTCGGCGTTCGATTTCCGGAACGCCGACTATCATGAAGTCGAGGTGTGGGAGATTCCCGCGAAGATCGAGCTGTGGACGCGGCCGCATTTCACCGAACTGGTGTCGGCGCTGTCGGACCGTTTCGGACGCCAGCCGCCGCTGCCCGAATGGTTGCTGAAGGGCGCCGTCATCGGGCTGAAGGACGGCGACAACAGCTTCGCGCGACTGAAGGCCTATGAGGAGGCCGGGGTCGCGGTGTCGGGGCTGTGGTGCGAGGATTGGGTCGGCCTCAGGATCACCAGTTTCGGCAACCGATTGTTCTGGGACTGGCAGTGGAATGGCGAGCGTTATCCCGAATTGCCGGCGCGGATTGCGGAGCTCCGCGAGCGCGGCATTCGCTTCCTCGGCTATGTGAACCCCTATCTCGCGGTCGACGGCCCGCTCTATGCCGAGGCGGCTAAGCAGGGATTCCTTGTGATGCGCCCCGACAAGGACGAGCCCTATGTGATTGACTTCGGCGAGTTCGATTGCGGGCATGTCGATTTCACCAATCCGGCGGCCGCGGCGTGGTTCGCCGACACGATCATCGGCGAGAAGATGATCGATTTCGGGCTGTCGGGCTGGATGGCCGATTTCGGCGAATATCTGCCCGTCGACGTCCGGCTGGCGAGTGGCGAGAGCGGGATGACCGCGCACAATCGCTGGCCCGCGCTGTGGAGCGAGGTCAATGCCAAAGGCATTGCGGGACGCGGGCAGACGGGCGAGATGATGGTGTTCATGCGCTCCGGCGCCGCCGGCGTGCAGCGGCACTGCCCGATGCTGTGGGCGGGCGACCAGTCGGTCGATTTCAGCCGCCACGACGGGATCGGCACGGTGATCTGCGCCGCGCTGTCGGCGGGGATGCTCGGCAACGCGCATCATCACAGCGATTGCGGCGGCTATACCAGCCTGTTCGATACGACGCGCGATGCCGAACTGGCGATGCGCTGGGCCGAGATGTCGGCGTTCACGTCGATGATCCGCACGCACGAGGGCAACCGCCCGCGGCAGAATGCGCAATATGACGACGATCCCGAATTGCTCGCGCATTTTGCGAAGATGACGCGGATCTATGCGCATCTCGCGCCCCTGCTGCGGAGGCTGTCGAAAGAGGCTTCGGAGACGGGGTTGCCGGTGCAGCGGCCGTTGTTCCTCCATTTCGAGGATGATCCGAAGACCTATGCGATCCAGACGAGCTATTTGCTCGGGCCGGACCTGCTCGTCGCGCCGGTGATTGCGGCGGGCACGCACGAGTGGACGACCTATCTGCCCGCGGGGGCCGAGTGGGTGCACGTCTGGTCGGGCAAGACCTATGCAGGCGGCGCGGATGCGACCGTCGCGGCGCCGTTCGGACAGCCGCCGGTGTTTTACCGCGCGGGGTCGGCGGATGCCGCGTTGTTCGACGCGATCGTGTCGGCCTGAGCGACCTCTTTCAGCACCTCAACGAAGGCGGCGACGAGCGCGCTGCGGCTGCGGTTGCGGAGGAGGTGGATGGCGTCGCGGGTGACTTCGGACGGCGGCAGCGCGATCATCGCGAGGCCGCTGCGCATCGCGAGCCGCTGCGGCACGACGGTGATCGCGCGTCCGCTCGCCGCCATGTCGAGGCAGGCGGCGGGGGAATCGAGCTCGTAAACGGGGAACTGCCCTGCAGCGAAGCGCGCGCGCAGGGCGCGCGGCAGGTTGCTGCCCGGGGCGGGACGCGGGAGCGCCCAGGGGAAGGTGGCGCTATCGCCCTCGCCTTTCACAAGCGGATGATCGGGCGCGCAGACGAGCATCAGCGGCTCGGGCGGCAGCGGGATGCACAGCACCTCGTCGGCATGGCCCGACGATGCGAACTTTGCCCGGTGGCACACGACGAGATCGAGGCGGCGGTCGACGAGCGTTTCGAGCAATTGCCCGGACGGGCCGCCGGTGACGGTGACGCGCACGCCGGGGTGCATTTCGGCAAAGCGCGCGATCGCGTCGGTGAGCAAAGGTTGCAGCGGATAGGGGCCGCTGCCGACCGCGACGGTGCCCCCCGCCGG
>JAEWIL010000153.1 GCA_023387085.1 Pseudomonadota bacterium
CCGGCGGGCCGTTCGATCAGACGCGTTCCTTCAGAACTTCGGCGAGCGTCGTGCCGAGTTCGGACGGGCTGGCCGACACCTTGATCCCGGCAGCTTCCATCGCCGCGATCTTGCTTTCGGCGTCGCCCTTGCCGCCCGAAACGATCGCACCAGCATGGCCCATGCGACGGCCCGGAGGCGCCGTGCGGCCCGCGATGAAACCGGCCATCGGCTTCTTGCGGCCGCGCTTGGCTTCGTCGATCAGGAACTGCGCGGCCTGTTCTTCGGCGTCACCGCCGATTTCACCGATCATGATGATCGACTTGGTCGCTTCGTCAGCGAGGAAGAGTTCGAGCACGTCGATGAAGTTGGTGCCGTTGACCGGGTCACCGCCGATGCCGACAGCCGTCGTCTGGCCAAGCCCGACGTTCGAGGTCTGGAACACGGCTTCATAGGTGAGCGTGCCCGAGCGCGAGACGACGCCGACGCTGCCCTTCTTGAAGATGTTGCCGGGCATGATGCCGATCTTGCACTCTTCCGGCGTCAGCACGCCGGGGCAATTCGGGCCGATGAGACGCGACTTCGAACCCGACAGCGCACGCTTCACCTTGACCATGTCGAGCACCGGAATGCCCTCGGTGATCGCAACGATCAGTTCGATCTCGGCGTCGATCGCCTCGAGGATCGAGTCGGCGGCGAACGGCGGCGGCACATAGATGACCGACGCGGTCGCGCCGGTCGCATGCTTCGCTTCCTCGACCGTGTTGAACATCGGCAGGCCGATGTGCGTCGTGCCGCCCATGCCCGGCGTCACGCCGCCGACCATCTGGGTGCCATAGGCGAGCGCCTGTTCGGTGTGGAAGGTGCCGGTGGCACCCGTCATCCCTTGCGTGATGACCTTCGTATTCTTGTCGATCAAAATGCTCATTCAAATTTCTCCCGGGGAGCATCGGCGGCCCGACTGTGATGCCGGGCCACGTAAAAACGTCAGGCGAGGCTGGGATCCAGATTCTTGCACGCGTCGAGCAGTTCCTTGACCGCATCGACCGAGACCTGCAGGCCCGCCTTGTCCTCGGCATCGAGTTCGATCTCGACAATCTTCTCGACCCCGTTCGCACCGATCTGCACCGGCACGCCGACATAGAGGCCGTCGACGCCATATTCGCCGTCGACATAGGCGGCGCAGGGCAGGATGCGCTTCTGGTCGCCCAGATAGGCTTCGGCCATCGCGATACCCGAGGCTGCGGGCGCATAGAAGGCCGAGCCGGTGCCGAGCAGCGCGACGATCTCGCCGCCGCCGCCGCGGGTGCGCTTGACGATCGCGTCGATCTTGTCCTGGCTCGACAGGCCCATCTTGACGAGGTCGGGAACGGGGATGCCGTTGACGGTCGAGTAACGGACGACGGGAACCATCGTGTCGCCGTGGCCGCCGAGGACGAAGGTGTTCACATCCTTCACGGACACGTCGAATTCGTCGGCGATGAAGTGGCTGAAGCGCGCCGAGTCGAGGACGCCGGCCATGCCGACGACCTTGTTGTGCGGCAGGCCCGAGAATTCGCGCAGCGCCCAGACCATCGCGTCGAGCGGGTTGGTGATGCAGATGACGAAAGCGTCGGGGGCGTTCGCCTTGATACCCTCACCCACGGCCTTCATGACCTTCAGGTTGATGCCGAGCAGGTCGTCGCGGCTCATCCCCGGCTTGCGGGCGACGCCGGCGGTGACGATGATGACGTCGGCGCCCGCGATGTCCTTATAATCGTTCGTGCCGGTGATCCTGGCGTCGAAGCCCGCGATCGGGCCGACCTGCGACAGGTCGAGCGCCTTGCCCTGCGGCACGCCTTCGACGACGTCGAACAGGACGACATCGCCGAGTTCCTTCTGCGCGGCGAGCAACGCCAAGGTCCCGCCGATATTTCCGGCTCCGATCAATGCGATCTTTTTGCGTCCCATGGCGCGCGGCACTCCCTTCCTGGCAAGCCCGGCATTGGTTCACAGACCGGCGGGAGCACGGGCTAAAGCTCCGCTCCGGTCCCAAGACTGGCGATGCCCCTACGCCGATTCCCTTAAGGAAACAACAGCCAAAACGACGAAAATCTGCCTATTTTTGCAAATAGTTCGCAATAACAATAAACCTCGAATCATAGCCATGGCGCTACGATGGCGCGGATTCGTTATTACGGGAACGTCACATTATAGTGGCGTCTTCGTGCCAAAGTCCTAAACTCGCAACGCTCGGGAAAGCGGGGAGCCTTTTCGGGGAGACAATCATGATCAGATATAGCGTAACGACCGTCGCCATCGCGCTGTCGATCGCCACCGCCGCGCCTGCTGCGGCGAGCGAGAAGGGCTGGGATGACGCCGGATCGATCGCGCGCGACGCGCTTGTGGTCGCGGCCTTCGGCGTTCCAGCCGCGCAGGGCGACTGGGACGGCGTGTTGCAGGCAGGCGGCAGCATCGCAGCCTCCGCCGGGATAACCTACGGCATGAAGGAGGCCTTTCCCGAACGGCGCCCCGACGGCAGCGACAACAAGAGCTTTCCGTCGGGCCATACATCCATGTCGTTCGCCGCCGCCGCAACGTTGCAAAATCGTTATGGATGGAAGGTCGGCGTACCGGCGCAGATCGTCGCCGCCTTCGTCGGATTGAGCCGCGTCGAGGCGAAGAAGCATCATGTTCACGATGTCCTGGTCGGTGCAGCGATCGGCGAAGCTTCGGGCTTCCTTATCACGCGCAAGGCGAACGACCGCGTCCAGGTCTTTCCCTGGGGAGACACCAAAGGCGGCGGCGTCGCAATGACAATGCGCTTCTAGGAATTTACCGACGCCGGCCTTAACGCTCCCTTATCCGGCGATCGGATAGGTCGGGGCGGTGACGCGCGCGATCATCAGTTTCGATACCGAGCTTTCCGCCGGCCTCTATCAGCGGGGCGTCGACGCGCGCGCCAATTTCGAGAGCTCGATCCTCGGGCGCTGCCGCGAGGGCGATTTCGGCATATATTTCCAGATGGACATGCTCGAACGCCACGGGCTCAAGGGCGTCTTCTTCGTCGATCCGATGCCGGCGCTCGTCCACGGGCGCGGCGTCATAGAGGCGATCGTCGGGCCGATCGTCCAGCGCGGACACGAGGTACAACTGCATCTCCACACCGAATGGCTGGCGTTCGCGCGGTTCAATCCCGCCGGGCGGCTTACCGGACGCAATATCGGTGATTTCCCGCTTGCGGCGCAGAAGAAGCTGATCGCCTTTGCACGCGATACGCTGGTTGCGGCGGGCGCGCCAAGGCCGGTCGCGTTTCGGGCGGGCAATTTCGGCGCGAACGACGATACGCTGCGCGCGCTCGCCAACCTTGGCTTTGCGTTCGACAGCAGCTTCAACGGCGCGTGGGCCGGACATGGGTGCGAGATTTCGCTCGATCCTGGCAATCTTGGCATGCGCATCCATCAAGGGCTGTGCGAGGTTCCGGTCGGCGGCCTGCTCGACCGCGCGAATCGCTTTCGCCCGGCGCAACTTTGCGCGATGTCGGAGGAAGAGATGCGCGACGCGCTCGATCATTCGGCGGCGAGCGGGGCGATCCAGTTCTCGGCCTTCAGCCACAGCTTCGAATTGCTGAGCCGCGACCGCGCGGTTCCGAACCGACTCGCGATCGAGCGAATGGAGGCATTATGCCGCGCCGTCGCCGACGATCCGCGCGTGTCGAGTGGCGGCTTTGCCACCCTCCCCGCCCCGCCGTCGCGCCCCGGGCGCATTCCTGCGGCCGCGCCCAAGCGGCTCCGGACGCTGCGACGCGTGGTCGAACAAGGCATCGGCCATCTCGCGCACGAGGTTCGTTACGTCCGCGATCTTATTGCGGTGACGGTCAATTCTTCGCGCTGGGGCAAGATATTAGGCGGCGTCTTCCTGGCCGTGGCCTAGGGAGAGATAATCGTCGGACTGCATTTCGGACAAGCGGCTCGCCGTCCGCTCGAATTCGAACGCCCCGTCGCCCGCGACATAGAGATCGTCGGGTTCGGCCGCCGCACTCGCGAGCAGCTTGACCTTATATTCGTAGAGCGCGTCGATCAGCGTCACGAAGCGCGCCGCTTCGTTGCGGTTTTCGGGGCCCATGCGCGGGATGCCGACGATGATCACGGTATGGAAATGGCGCGCGACCGCCAGATAGTCGGACGCGCCCCGCGGCTCGCCGCAAAGCCGCTTGAACGAGAAAACCGCAACGCCCTTCAGCGCCTTCGGCACATGCAGGGACCGCCCGCCCCCGACGTCGAGGTCGAGCGTCGGCACATTGGCGCGGTCCTCCGGCGGATAATCCGTCAGCCGGAAGAAGGCGGCCGACAGCGCCGCACTCGCGGCATCGTCGGCAGGGACGAACCAGCGCTTGCCGTCGCCAAGCCGGTGACGCCGGTAATCGGTCGGCCCGTTGAGCCCCATCACGTCGAGTTTCGCCTCGACCAGCGCGATGAACGGCAGGAAATGCTCGCGATTGAGCCCGTCCTTGTAGAGATCCTTCGGCGGACGGTTCGAGGTCGCGACCACGGTCACGCCATGATCGATCAGCGCGGTGAACAGGCGCGAGAGAATCATCGCATCGGCGCTGTTGTTGACGACCATTTCGTCGAAGGCAAGGCAGCGGACATTCTCGACCAGCGCGGCCGCGACCTGCGGGATCGGGTCGCCGCTCTCGGTCTTGCGGACCTCGCGCATCCGGGCATGGACGTCGAGCATGAAGGCGTGGAAATGGACGCGCCGTTTTCGCTGGATGTGAAGCTTGTCGTAGAACAGATCCATCAGCATCGACTTGCCGCGCCCGACCGCGCCCCACAGATAGATGCCGCGCGGCGCCTCCGGCTTGCGGCCCGCGATGCGCCAGAGCAGGCTGCCGCGCGGCGGCGAGGCTTCGAGTTCCGCCTGCAGCGCGTTCAGTCGTTCCGCCGCGGCGCGCTGCTCGGGATCGGGCCTCAACTCGCCGCCCGCGACCAGCGCATCATAGGCGGCGAGGACGGTGGTCATTTCCGGCTGGCCTTGCGGATCGTCCCCGCAAAGGTCAGAACGATATGCGCGTCGTCCTCGCCCTGCACGACGAGCCCGCGCAGAAAGATCAGCCGCCCCGTCTCGCGCACCAACTCGACGATCGCGTCGAGCGGCTCACCGACGCGTCCCGCGCCGACGAATTGCGTCGAAAGGTCGAGCGTCACCGAATGCCCGGCGTCGAGCGCGCCGAACTGGTGCGACGCGGCGAACAGCGCGATGTCGACGAGCGCCAGCGTCACCGCGCCATGGACGTTATCGCCAAGGTTGCTGTGCTTGCGTTCGGGAAGCATCCGCACGCGCGCGCGCGGGCGACCGTCCTCTGTCGGGCTTTCGACACGCACCGACAGCGGCTCGATGAAGGCGTTGAAGCGGCTCGGGTCCTTGAGGTTCCAGCTGACCCATCCGTCGGCCAATTCCTCGGCGGTGAAATTCTCGCGCCGCTTCGGCTCCTCGATTCCGTCGTTCACACCTGTCGCTCGGCCTCAAGCTTCTTGATCTCGGCAATCGCGCGGGCCGGGCTGAGGCCCTTGGGGCAGGCATTGGCGCAGTTCATGATCGTGTGACAGCGATAGAGGCGGAAGGGATCTTCCAGCTCGTCGAGGCGCTCGCCCGTCATCTCGTCGCGGCTGTCGGCAAGCCAGCGATAGGCCTGAAGCAGGATCGCAGGACCCAGGAATTTGTCGCTGTTCCACCAATAGCTGGGGCAGCTGGTCGAGCAGCAGGCGCACAGGATGCACTCGTAAAGCCCGTCGAGCTTCTCGCGTTCCTCGGGCGACTGCAGGCGCTCCTTGCCGCTCGGCGTCGTCGTCTTGGTCTTCAGCCATGGTTCGATCGACGCATATTGGGCATAGAAATGCGTGAAGTCGGGGACGAGGTCCTTGATGACTTCCATATGCGGCAGCGGCGTGATCTGGATATCGCCCTTCAGATCCTCGATCGCGGTGGTGCAGGCGAGGCCGTTCTTGCCGTTCATGTTCATCGAACAGCTGCCGCAAATGCCTTCGCGGCACGAGCGGCGGAACGTCAGCGTACTGTCCTGCTCGCTCTTCATCTTGATGAGCGCGTCGAGCACCATCGGCCCGCACTTGTCGGTGTTGATTTCGAACGTGTCGAAGTGCGGGTTGCGACCGCTGTCGGGGTTATAGCGGTAGACCTTGAATTTCTTGACGTTCGTCGCGCCCTCGGCCGCGTGGACCGTACCGCCCTTTTCGATGCGGCTGTTCTTGGGCAGGCGGAATTCGGCCATGTCGCAGGTTCCCCTATGTGCTGTCGGGGTCCGACTAGACCCGATTGGCGGAGTCGGCAAGAGGGTGAGACACGAATGCCGCTGGCGGGTCGGCGCGCTTGCCGCTAGGGGCGCGAACGATGAGCGAAGAGACCGCCCAACCGGCCGTTACCAGCCGCAGCGTCGCGAAAGGGCTCGGCACCACCGTGCTCGCGCGGCTCGGCGCGGTGGTCGAGATCGTCGCGCAACCGCTCTATGTGCTGATGTTCGGGCTGGCGGGCTATGGCCTCTATGCCGTGCTGTGGGCGACGGTGAACCTGCTCGAGAACATCTTCGACATGGGGATGACGAGCGCGATGCAACGCACCGTGCCGCAGTCGGCGAGCGATGCCGAAGCCGCGGGCGCGCTCCGCACCGCGATGATATTCGGCGTCGGCCCCTGCCTGATCGTCGCGACATTGATCGCGGTCTTCGCCGCCGACCTGGCCCCCTTTCTCAATGTCGCCGAGCATGACCGGCCGCTCGTCGTGCCGGCGATCCAGCTTTTCGTCTGGGCGCTGCCGCTCTGGGCCTTCGTCGAGATCGCAACCTCCGCGATGCGCGCGCGCATGGTGTTCGGCGCCGAAATCCGCCTGCGCATCGTCTGGGAACAGATCATGCGGCTGGTGTTCGCGGGGCTGTTCTTCGTGGGTGGGCTTGGACTGAAGGGCCTGTTCATCGCGCATCTCTGCTCGCTGGCGATCACCGCGATCCTCTGCGTGCGGCTGCTCGCGCGCTATTATAATTTCGCCGACCTATGGCACGGCGGCCGGGGGAGCACGGTCGAGCGCAATACCTTCTGGGCCGGCCTTTCGATCCTGCCGTCGAACATCATCGCGCGGCTGTTCGGCGACGCGCCCGCGCTGATCCTCAACCTGCTCTTGCCCGGCGCGGCCGGCGCGAGCGCCTCGGCGCTGTTCACGATCGCGCGCAAACTGTCGAGCGTCGTCCAGCTCGTCCGCATCGCGTTCGTCTATGTGATGGCTCCGCTGGCCGCGAGCGCCGAGCGCGAGGACCGCGCGCAGGTCGCCGACATTTATGCCTATGCGACGCGGCTGATCGCCGCGATCGCGCTGCCGCTCGCCGCCGTGCTCGCCGCCGGCAGCTCGTCACTGCTCGGCCTGTTCGGGCATCAGGCGCATATCGCGCAGGGCGCGGTCATCATCCTGCTGTTCGCGCGCGCGCTCGAGGCAGTGCTCGGCATTTCGCAGCCGGTCCTTCAGGTAGTGGCGGCGTTCCGTCACCAGCTTACCGCGAGTATCGTCGGCGTTGTCGTCGCGGTCGGCACGGGGTGGTTGATCGTCGGTCATATGAACGAACTGAGCGCGGTCACCCTCGCGATGTCGATCGGACTCGTCGTCATGGCGGGGATCCCGATGCTCCAGCTCGCGGCGAGCGAGCGGTTGCACCCATTCGACCACCAATTCCCGAAGGTCGCGCTCCGCGGCCTTCTGATCACGCTCGTCGCAGGCGGGCTCGCGCTGTTCGTCAGTCGCCTGCCCGATGCGGCGGCACTGCCGCTGATCGTCGCCATCGCCGCGGGCGCGATCTGGTCGTCGCTGCGCTTCGCGCTCCCGCACGCCGACCGCGCCTCGCTGGGCAAGACCGCACGCAAGCTGCGGCTCGTGTAATTTAGGTCTTAATTTGGCCGCAAAAACGGTTAGAGGGGACGCCACGTAATTGCCGCACGGCGGCCAACAGGCGGAATCCCATGTATCAGCAAGAACTCGCCCGCAGCGGCAAGCGGCTCTTTTTCATTCGCGGCACCTATATCTACATCACCATCGCGATCTCGGTCCTGATCGCCTGGTGCAGCAAGGACTGGGGTCCGTTCCAGACCGCCTTCGGCGACTGCGCCTGGTTCTGGCTGTCGCTCGGCGTTGCCAGCGCCGGCGCTATCGTCCGTGTCTTCACCAGCGGCTGGGCCGCGCTCGGCACCTCGGGCCGCGCCAAGGTCGCCGCGGAAGCCAGCGAACTCAACACGACCGGGCCGTACAGCCTCGTGCGCAACCCGCTCTACGTCGGCCGTATCCTGAACTTCACCGGCCTCGCGATGCTGTCGGGCAGCTGGGTGTTCGGCGCGATCGTTTTCCTGCTCGCGATCCTGATCTACGAGCGCATCTCGATCTATGAGGAAGAGTTCCTGCGCGAAAAGTTCGGCGCCGCGCATGCCGAATGGGCAAAGGACGTTCCGGCCCTCCTCCCCCGCCTGCACGGCTGGGTGAAGCCCAAATATCCCTTCTGGTGGAAGCGGATGATCTGGCGCGAACAGAACAAGCTGTTCCTGCTCGCCACGACCGTTTTCCTGACCTGGTTCGCGCGCCTCGACTTCAACTTCGATGCGCTCACCCCGGCACAGTGGAACTGGGTTTATGCCTTCGGTGCGCTCGTCGTCGTCCGCTTCTTCATCGGCGGGCTCAAGATGATCGGCTTCTTCAAGGAACTGAGCTGATTTCATGGGGGGCGATCTCGCTCCCCTGATTGCAGTCGTCGGCAGCGACGGGTCGGGCAAGTCGACCCTGTCGGCGGACCTGCTCGCGCATGTGCAGAAGACGCGCAAGGCAACAAGCGGCTATCTCGGCCTCGGTTCGGGCGAGCAGGGACGACGGATCGGGCGCTGGCCGATCATTGGCCCGCCGCTCCACCGCTTCCTCGACGGCATCGCCGACCGGCTGCGCGAGCCGGACGAGCCCATCCCTGGCTATCTTGCAGCGCGCTATGCGCTGAACAAGTCGAAGAAGCGCCGCGCGAAGTTCGAAAGCCTGCTCGATGCCCGCCGCGCCGGAATCACCATCGTCACCGACCGCTATCCGCAGCTGGGGGTTCCGGGCCTCCACGACGGCCCGATCCTTGCCGGTCGCGCGACAAACGAACGTCTCGCTGCGATGCAGGCGGCGGAACGGGCGCTTTACGCCGAAATGGCCTCCTACCTTCCGACGCTGGTCATCCGTCTGCACGTCGATGTCGACACCGTGATGGCTCGCAAGCCCGACCATGACCGCGCCCTTATCACCCGCAAGGTCCAGACGGTGCCGCTGCTTGCCTTCGGCGGCGCGCCTGTCGTCGATATCGACGCGACGATCCCCTATGCCGAGGAACTCTTTCTGGCCACCGCGGCGGTGGACAGCGCACTCGCACGAACCACCACCTAAATTTATTTGGGGTCGACATTTGTTGCGGCGCCGTCGCGGGCCGGATAGCGATCCGCGCATCGCGCTCTCATCGCGCACATATCACCCGGGGGTAGGGAATGACGAAGCGGTTCGGCTTGGCACATCGCGTGACCATGTCCATTGTTGCCATCGCGCTTTTCGGGGCGGCTCCAGCTGCAGCAAAGTATGATCCGAACTCGGTTCCACCAACCAGTTCCTCGATGACCACGATGTGCAAACTCGGTAATGCGCCGGTGACGAGCGGATCGACGCCAACGTCGATTGCCGGCGCAACCATCGTGTCACCGCAACAGGCGAAGTGCCTTATCGACAATTTTTCGAGTGCCTTGTTGGTCATCGGCGCGATGCCCGACTTGCAACAATTGCCCGATGCCTGGCCGCTTCCGGTTTTGGGGACGAGCACGGCCGATGCGGATTTCGAAAAATATGTCGCGTCCGACTTCGTACCGCTCACTGGCGGGCGCAAGGACCGGCCGATCCTGATCTATTGCCACCATGCGAGCTGCCAATATTCGGCGAACGGTTCGGAACATCTGGTACGGATGGGCTATCAACGCGTCTTCTGGTTGCGCGACGGCACCAAAGGGTGGGCCCAAGCCGGGTACGCCTTCGAAGCGAAGCCGCGCATCGCGCCGCGTCACTCGGCGGCAGCGATCTATTTCAAGGCTGCGGGCAATCACACCTACGGCTGTTTCGGCGAGAGCTCGGCAAGCGCATGCGAGAGCAAAATCTGGTACGAGCAGCAAGCGTTGAATGCTCCGGATTTGAAGCCTGCAGAGATTCCTGTCGTGCTCGATGCGCTGTTGAACACGATCGCTGCCTATGCGTCGGATCTCCGGACTGGCGGTGTCAGCCCCTATTTCCCCACACCGCGTTTCGAAAAGAATCCGAAGCGGGCGCTGGAACTCATCACGCCCGCGATGGCCATGCTTCGCGAGGCCCAAACCAAGGGCCTGCATTCAGAAGCCGTGGCGAGCAATCAGAAGCTGATCGCCCAAGCGGCCATGCTCTATGCCGATTCCGGACGATGGTCCGATTTCGACGCCGCCCTCAAGCTCGCGCGCGATTCCGCGGACCAAAGCTATTCCGGAATCGAAGCCGGGCGGTCGGACGAGAAAAAACTGAAATCAGCGCAGTCGCGAATCATCGGCGCCGAGCAGTTCGAACGGACCATTGCGACCACCTTCGGCGAACAGGCGATCGAGGCTTATAAAGCTGGCAAGACTGTCGATGGCGCGCGCCTCGCGAAAATAGCGCATGCATCCTATGCCCGGCTGGCAGACTGGATCGTCCGCTCGGGCGACGAAGGTATCAGCGGCTTTGCCGAGCAGGCCCCGCAACACCGGATGGTCGACATGAACCTGGAGCAGGCCGGCCTTTATCTGGCCGCGGGCGACAAGAACGCCGCTGCTGCATCCTATCAGTCGGCGAACGCTTTCAGCTGCCCCTTCGTCAAGAAGGAAACCTGGGATCTGGTCGATGCCGGAAAGCCGATCGCCGATCGCGATCAATTTTCCTTCGCGAACGGCTGCGAGCGCGCCGAATTCGGTGCCATGAAAGCGTCCGGGGAACTCGATCGCCTGATCCTGCAAGCCTCCGAGGCCCAGGTGCGCGAGCAGTATCGCATGCTGGGCCTCGACTATGACGCGCTCGTCAAAAAGGGCCAATCGAAGAAATAGGTTCGGCCACGGCGCGCCGAAACGAACCGGCTAGCGCCGACGGGCCGCAAATATCCGTTCGATCAACTCGATGTCGGCGGGCTTGTCGGCATCGATACACGCCTCTGGCGCGCTCATCGGTACTATCGTCGCCCTCAATCCAAAGCGCAGCCCCGCACGCGCCACGCCCTGCTCGATCGTGAACAAGCGCAGCAGCGCCCCGATCAACAGCCACGGCCCGAAGGCCGCGACGATCTTGATCCCCTTCTTGCGATCGCGCTCGATGCGGCCCCAGAAAGCGAGCAGGGGCAGCACACGGCGCCCGCGCAGGCGGAACATGTTCGCGCCCGACCACCAGCCACCGCGAAACTTGAGCCAGGTGCGCTTCGATTCCGGGTAGCGCGCGAGCAATATACCTTTCTCTACCATCGCGACCGCGACGTCGCTTGCTTCGGCGCCGCTCAGAAACTCCGCGATCATCGCGGGGGTGAGCAGCACATTGTCGGCGGTCGTTACCAGCACGGGGGTATCATCCTGCGGCAGCGCCGCGGCAAGCGAGCTGCTGATCCCCTGCCCCGAATCCGAAAAATGCAGGTCGGCGAGCCCGGCAAGGCCTGGCTCGTCCGCCAGTTCGGCGCTGTTTTGCGCAAGGATCGTGATCGGTCCGACGAGCGGCGAGGCGCGGAGCGCGCGCACGACATGCACGAGCATGGGTTGCCCCGCGATCGGCAGCAGCGCCTTGGTCGATACCCCGCTGCCGGTCAGCAGCGGGTCGGGGCCAGGGCGGCTGCCGGCCATGACGATGGCGGAAATCTTCATGACGCTGCCTGCCCCGCCAAGGCGATTCGCCGGCCGGTAACGCCGCGCAGGAAATCGGCGGCCTCGTCGAGCACCGGCCCCTTCGAGCGGAAAGGCGCGGCCAGCGCCATGACGATGCCCGTGTGCCCCATGTCGGGATAAATCCGCAGCTCCGCCGACCCGCCCGATTTCTCGATCGCGGCGGCCAGATTCTGGCTGTTGCGCGGTCGTACGGTCGTATCCTCGTCGCCGCTCGCGAGCCACAGCGGCGGCGCATCGCCGCGCGCATAGGCAATCGGTTGCGTTTTCTCGGCCGGCTTCACCTTGCCCATCGCCTTGTCGGCGAGGCCGCCCTTTTCCATCGGCAGGAAGTCATAGGGACCGGCAAGCCCGGCGACGCCGCGGATCACCGACGGGTCGCTTTTCGCGGCGCGCAGCCATGCCGGATCGAGCGCGAGCATTACCGCATTATAGGCGCCCGCCGAATGCCCCATCAGCGCGATGCGGTCGGGATCGCCCGCAAGGCCGCCGATATAGCGATGCGTCCACGCGACCGCAGCGGCGCTGTCCTCGAGGAAATCGGGCCAATGGGCCTTGGGGGTCAAACGATAGTCGGGAATGACGACGACGAACCCCTTCTGCGCGAGCGCGCGTCCGGCGAAGCCATAAGCCGCCCGCTCTCCGCTGTCCCAGCCGCCGCCATAGAAGAAGACGACCACCGGCAGCGCATCGCCATGCTGAGCGTTTTCGGGCGCCCAAATGTCGAGGAACTGGCGCGGGCCGTTTCCATAGGGTTGATCGGCGAGCAGCAACCGCGCGCCGCCATCCGAACCGAGCAACCTGTCCGCCATGTTGAGCGATTTGGCGCCGCCCGCGACGACCATTTTCGTGCCGCCGCCGAACAGCAGCAACAGAATCACCGCCACGAAGATGAATTTGATCAAACGCCGTCCTTTGACTTCGCGCCCCGCAGGCATCGCGCCCTACAATTCCCTGCGCGCCCGAACAAGCGCGACCTTTTCGGCTTTCGTGCGTAGGATGATCCGATGACCAGCCCATGTCTTCGCCCCGCCCTCGTCTGCAACAGTCAGAGCGGCAGCCACGATCCCGCCATCGAGGCGGCCATTGGGGAGGCGTGCCAAGCCGCCGGCACGCCGCTCGCCGCCACTTTCTCCTTGCCCGACGACGATGTTCCGGACGCCGCGACGCTCCGCGCGAAGGATATCGACCTGCTGCTCGTCTGGACCGGCGACGGGACGATCAACGCCGCCGCAACGAAGGCCGCGGGCTGGGACGGCGCGATCCTGCCGCTGCCGGGCGGAACGCTGAACCTGTTGTCCAAGGCGCTCCACGGCGACCGCCCGGTGCCCGACATTCTCGCCGACGCGCTCGGCGGCAAGGCGCGGCGCCGTCCGATTCCGACCGTGCGGTCCGACAGCGGCGAAGCGTTCATCACCGTCGTCGCGGGGCCGGCGACACATTGGGCCGAGGTGCGCGAGACGATGCGGCAGGACGGCCTTATAGAGGCAAGCCGCGCGGCACCCGAAACGCTCGAAACCATGCTGAACGCTCCGGGGGTGCGCGTCCGGGGGCATGAGAAGGCGTATCCGGCTGTCATTCTGACCCCGACCGAGGCCGGGGTCCGCGCCGACGGCATCCTGACGGAGGGCAGCATCGACGTGCTGCGCCACGGGCTCGCCTGGCTCGGCGGCGATTTTCGCGACGGGCCGAGCGAGCAAATCGCGATCGGCGAGACGATCATCCTCGAAAGCGAGGCGCCGATCAGCCTCGAATATGATGGCGAACTCTCCGAAACAGCGTCGCCCGCGCGCTTCGCGCTCGGGATGAGCGAGGTCGATTTCATCGCGACCGCATGACCCGGCTTTTCCACATCAGCGACCTGCATTTCGGGCTGGAAGACCCGGCCGCGCTGGACTGGTTTACCGATTGCGCCCGCGCCGAGCGCCCCGATGCGGTGCTGATCACCGGCGATCTCACGATGCGCGCGCGCAGCCGCGAATTCACCGCCGCCTGCGAATGGATCGACGCGCTCGACGTGCCCGTGACGGTCGAGGTCGGCAACCACGACCTGCCCTATTTCAACCCTTTTGCTCGCTTCTTCTGGCCCTACCGGCGCATTCGCGGAATCGAACGGCTGGTCGAGCGCGAGCTCGACCTCGCGGCGGTCGCGGTCGTGCCGCTCAAAACGACGGCGCGGGCACAGTGGCGCCTCGACTGGTCGAAAGGCTGGGTAACCGGCGCCGCGCTCGAAAAGACGCTGGCGGCAATCGACGCGCTTCCAAAGGCGACCGCGACGCTCGTCACCGCGCACCATCCGCTCGTCGAGGCCGGAACGAGGGGGCGCGCGCTGACCCGTGGTGGCGAGGCGGCGCTGACGGCGCTTGCGGCGCGGGGCGTCGCGGCGGTCCTCACCGGCCATGTCCACGACGCTTTCGACCTCGTGAAGGAAACCGCCGCCGGCCCGATCCGCATGATCGGCGCCGGCACGCTGTCGAAGCGGATCCGCTCGACCCCGCCGAGCTTCAACGAACTCGCCATCGACGGCGCGAAAATCGACGTGCGTGTTCGCAACCTCGAGCGGATACCGACACCCGCGATGCAGATCGACGCCGTACCGCCCGATGCGCTGCCGCCGCGCGAACCCGGCGAACCGGTCGCGCCGGTCGCCGCAATTCCACCGACCGATCCGCCAGTGCATTGACGGCGCGCTCCGGCCCGTTAGGTTGCAAGAAAAAACGGGATGAGGAACCATGCTGACAAAAGGCGATGATTTTCCGTTGCATCAGACCAGCGAACCGATCGCGTTCGCGGGCACCGACCGCAACTTTTACGACCGCTATTTCTTCAATGGTACCAGCCCCGACGGGTCGGCCTTTTTCGCCGCGGCGATGGGCTTTTACCCGCAGCTCGGCATCGTCGATGCCAGCTTCTGCGTCATCGTCGATGGCGTGCAGTATAATCTTCGCGCCAGCCGGCGTTCGGGTGGTGAGCGGCTCGACCTGTCGGTTGGCCCCATCGCTCTGAGCATTGATGCGCCGCTGGAGGTCGTCACCTTGCGCGTCTCGTCGAACGACGGCCCGCTTGCCGCCGAACTGACCTTTACCGGCCGCCACGTCCCGATCGAGGAACCGCGCTTCATCCGCCGCAACGGCACGCGCTTGTTCATGGACTATACGCGGATGACGCAAAACGGCCGCTGGTCGGGATGGCTGGCGGTCGATGGCCAGCGCCTCGACGCGGCAAGCGACTGGACCGGCACGCGCGATCGCAGCTGGGGCGTGCGCCCGGTCGGCGCGAGCGAACCGCAGCCGCCGCCCGAGGGCAATTTCAACCAGTTCTTCTGGTTGTGGACGCCGTGCAATTTCGGCGACCGTTCGCTCTTCTTTCACAGCAACGACGATGGCGCGGGCCATCCGTGGAACCGCCGCGCCGTGATCGTGGGCGACAGCGGGACCGAGCGGCATTTCGACGCCGCGACCTTCGATGTCACATGGGAGCCGGGCTCGCGCCGGATCGGGAAGATGACCGCCGACCTCGGCAGCGGCCGCTCGCTGACGCTGACCCCGACCGGCCCGGTGTTCGCGATGAGCGGACTCGGCTACACGCATCCGGTCTGGGGCCACGGCCTCGACCACGGCCCCGAGCTGGCGGTCGCGCACGATCGCATGGCCGAGGGCGAGCGTGGCTGGGGCAATCCGCTCGCGATGCACATCCAGGCGCTGGTCGCCGCCGAACTCGACGACGGCGGCAGCATCCACCGCGGCGTCGGGGTGCTCGAACAATTGTTCGTCGGCCCGCATACCCCGACCGGCCTCAGCGGCCTGATGGACCCGGTGCCTTGAGCTTCCCGACCACGCCCGAGGCGATGTCTCCCGCCTGGCTGGCGGAAAGGCTGGGGCAGGAGCCGGCGGCGCTGCGCGGCTTTACCGTGGGTAAAGTCGGTACCGGCCAGATGTGCGACAGTTTCCGGCTGACGCTCGACTGGGCGAACGACGCCAACGCGCCGGCTACGGTGATCGCCAAATGCCCGAGCCACGACGAGGCGAGCCGCAATATCGCCAAGCTCACCGGCACCTATGTCAAGGAAGTGAGCTGGTACCGCGAACTGGCGGCGGGGAGCGGCGTCGCGGCGCCGGTCTGCCATCATGCCGATATTGCCGACGACGACGTCGACTTCATCCTGATCCTGTCGGACCTCGCCCCGGCGCGGCAAGGCGACCAGCTCGCGGGCCTGGGGATCGAGGGGCTCGCGCCGTGCATCGACGCCGCCGCGGGGCTGCACGCTTTGTTGTGGGACGATCCGCGGCTCGACACGCTGCCATGGCTCGCGCGCGACAATGGCGATCTGATCCGTACCCTGTTCCCGCAGCTCTACGCAGGATTTCGCGAGCGCTATGCCGAGCGGCTCGACCCCGGGGTCCTCGATCTCGGCGCCGGGATCGTCGCGCGGCTCGACGCCTATCTGGCCCGCCAACCCGCAGCGCGCACGATCGTCCACGGCGACCTTCGCATCGACAATATCCTCTTTGCGCCCGACGGGGCCAAATGCTGGCTGGTCGACTGGCAAACGCTGGGGCGCGGCAGCGGAGCGAGCGATCTCGCCTATCTGGTCGGCACCAGCATCGCCGATCCGTTCGAGCGCGGGGCCGCCGACCGGCCCGCCTTCGACAGCTGGCTCGCGGCGCTGCGTGCGCGCGGCATCGATCCCGATGAAGACGGTCTCTGGACCGATTATCGCATCGGCGCGCTCAGCGGATATTTCATGGCGGTCTTTGCCTCGATGAGCGTCGAACGCACGGCGCGCGGCGACGAGATGTTCGCGGTGATGGCCGAACGTCCGGCGCGACAGGCGCTCGCGCTCGGGAGCCTCGACCTGCTCTAGGGTCAGGATCCTAGCCGAGCCGGTGCGGCGTCGGATCGCCGAGTTCGGCCACAAGCTGACGATAGGCATCGGCGCGGCATCGGGCGTATAAATCGCCAAGCTCCTCGCGCGATTTCGGCAGATCGTTCGCGAGCGCGTCGAGGATCGCCGGATCGCCGTGCAGCGCGATCGTCCGCACCAGCGCGTCGGCGTCGATCCCCAGCGCCTCCGACATCAGGCGGAAGCTCCGCGCGCGTTGACGGAACTCGAACTCCATCAGCCGGGCCGAGTCCTTTTCCTCCTTGCTCAGCAAGGCGCGTCGAAGATCGAAAGCCATGGCGCCAGTCTAGGTCGGGCAGTCCGGCGCTTCAATCAGGCAATGGAAAAGGGGCGGCCCGTCACCGGACCGCCCCCTTCATTCGCTTCGCTTCAGATCAGAAGTGGAAGGTCACCGTACCGCGATAGCTCTGGTACGAAACATCCTTGCGCGCGATCGTTGTCTCGGCGCCGACCGACAGGTCGATGCTGCCCGTCGATACCGTCAGGCCGCCGCCCACCTCGAACCAGTCCTTGTCGGTTCCGGTCAGGCCGAAGATCGCATTCGGTCCGGGACCGCCCACGAAGGTCGCGCCGAACGAGGCTGGCGCGTCCATGAACTCGTGGACATAGTCGGCACGCAGATGCGGCTTGAGGCTCATGCCGGGCTTGCCCGAAAGCTCGACTCCCAGCCGGCCCTGCGCGCTGTTGAACGCATCGCGGTCGAACCGCAGGGCGGGACCACCGCCATTCTCCTTGATATCGGAGAAGCCGATATGGCTGGCGCGAAGGCCCGCGCGCGGACCGAACTCGACCACGCCGAGATCGAAGTCCTTGCCGAGCGTGACCTCGCCCGTGACCACGAGCGAGCTGTCCTTGCCGGTCAGCGTGAACGGCGTTCCGACCAGACCGGCGATGCGCGTAGACTTGGAATCGAAGGCGCCCGCGCTGATCTGCGTCGACAGGTTGACGCCGCCGCCGAGCTCGGCCTTACCGTAGAGCGTGCCCTGGATCAGCTTGCCCTTGACCGTCTGCCCACCCACTGCGGTATCGCCGTCAATGTCGGTATAGCTCAGCGACAGGCCGATCACCGCATTGTCGTCGAGCGCGGTTTCAAGGCCGCCCGCGATGTAGAAGCCGTCGAACTGGTCGCGACCCCCGAAAGGCACCGCCGACGCCATCGGACGGCTGTCGCCGTCGAGATAGCCACCGGCGAGGAAGCCGCTGACATTCTCGGGCAGGCGGCCCTCCTGCACCGTCACCTCACCGCCCGCATCGGTGCGCGTCTGGTCCATGCCCATCGCGTTCATGCTGAGCGCGGCGAGCTGGACAGGCCGGCCGATCATCGCCAGCCTGCCGCCCATGTCGCCGGCGTCGAGGCTGGCGAGGCGGTCGCGGTAGAAGCGCGACATATTGTCGGCCGCCACCGTCGCGAGCGACCCGCGCAGCGTTTCGGTGCGCGGCGCCCAGCTGTCGAGCGTCGACCGGATCGTCGCCGCGTCCTGCAGGTCGAGCGCACTATAGACACCCGCCAGTCCGGCGTTGCCCCGGGATTGGTCGAGCAGCTTGGCATAACCATATTGCACGGCGGAATTGCCGATGACATCGCGATAGAGACCCGCCTGGATCTGCACCGACACCGCATTGGCGGAGTAGGTCAGCGTCGGGGTCAGGATCGCCGAGAGCGCGGCCTGATTGCTGAAGGTCCCGGTGATGCCACCCTCCGCGGTCAGGAAGGTGTAGCTGTCGCCCGCCTTGATCACATAGCCAGCCGCCGGCGAGAAGTTGACCGCGCCGCCAAGGGCGGCGGCGCCGGTCGAAGCGCCGTTGGCGACGACCGCCACCTTGTCCGACGTGCCATTGGGGCCGAGGTTGATGAACAGCCCGGTGCCCGACGACAGGACGAGATTACCCCCAATCGTCAGCGTTCCGATCGTGGTCGAGGTTCCCGGCGCGATCTGGCCGAGGACACTGGTGAGGTACGGTGCGTTGACGCGGCCGCTTCCCATCAGCGCGCCGCCCAGAAGGCTATAGTCGCCGACGGAGGACATCGTGCCGTTGACCATGACCATGCCGGCGAGCTGGTTGATCTCCATCAGCGACGTCAGCGACGCCCCCGAATCGACCTGAAGCCCGGCGCCCGCCGTCGCGATGGCCAGCCGGTCGATGGTGATGTCCGCTCCCGAAAGCGTGGTGAGACCGTTCGCGGCAAGCGTTACATCGAAATAGCGCGGCGGCGCGCCCGCTCCGTCCGGTTCGACATTGTCGGGCACGAAATCGCTCGCGCCGGGCAGCCCGTTCGCGAGCGTCGCGGTCGGCAGCGCTTGCGCCGCAGCCTGTGCTTCGGGCTCTATGCCGGGGATCAGGCCTTCGCGAGTTGCACCGGCCGCGATTTCGTCGGCCGGGGCCGTGTCTTGGCCGCCACCGGCGGTCCCGATCGGCCTTGCCTCGATGGTCTCTTCCCCCGTAGCGGTGTCATAACAATCGCTGACCCCTCCGCTCTGGAAACAGATCTGGCCGAAGTCACCGCCGGTGCCCGTGTTTTGTTCCCCTGTTTGGGTGGGGATGCCGTTTACGGGCTGTCCGCCCGACAGGATCATATATGACGGATCGAGCGTACTTACCCAATGGGCCGGGTCGGTCCACGAACCGTTGCCTGCCTTCGCCGACACATAATGATAGGGATTGTTCGCGGCGATCCAGTCCCAATAGAGATACAGCGGTTGATAGAAGGACACGGTCCCATAGCCGTTCGCCGGCTGGCCGTTGAAGAAGCGGGTATAGCCGCCCGACAGCACGCCGATTACGACCTGCTTCGAAAAGTTCTGCAGAATCAGCGGACCGCCCGAGTCACCCGACGATGTGATGCCTTCGAGCGAATCGCCATTCGGGTTGGTGCGGGCGTTGTCGCGGAAGGCGTTGAAGTCGAAGGGGCTGGCACCGCCAAGGCCGCGCCGCGGATCGTCGAAATCCAGGAAATAGAGATTCTGCTGGAGCCCGTTGGGGGCGCCACCGAACAGAAAGCCCTCGAAGGTCTCGAGATCGGTGAGCGCTCCCAGGATATTCTCGGCCGCGCGGCGGCGGTAGTCGATACCCGCCGCGCCCGAGATGCCGGTGCCATTGTTGCCGTAACCGACGATCCCGACGTTATAGCCGGTACCCGCGGCGCCGATCGGTCCCGGATCGGCAAGCGGCGAAAACAGCAGCGCCCAGGTCGGTATATTCGCAGCCGGCGTATCGAGCGAAGCCATCGCGACGTCGCCATAAAGGAACCCCCTCGCCTCAGGCTCGAGAGAAAGGGGATTATAGTTGACCCAGTTCGAGTTGTAGAAGGCCTGCGCGATATTGGTCTGGTGCGCACCGCTGCCGTCGGCACCCCCAAAGATCCATTGGAGCAACTCGTCGGTCTCCCCCGGTGCGTTGGCTCGTACATTCGTCTCGAAACCAAAGCCGATCGCCTTGCCGCCTTGGTCGGCTCCATAATCGCTGGCGGCACGTCCATTCACGCAATGCGCGGCAAAAATCACGGTCCGCGGATTGATTAACGTTGCGGTGCAAAGTCCGATGGTGCCGTCAACGCCCACATTGTCGACGATCATTTGGCCTATCCCGGTGATGTTGACGGGATCACGCGCCGTCGTTGGCGTCCCGGGGTTCGCGATCAGGATTTCGGGCTCGGGATCGATCTTGACGATCGTCGGCCCGACGCCGGTTAGCGCAAGCTGCGGTTCGGGATCGGTCGCGGTGATGAAACCATCGCCGCCTTGCGCCTCCGGCTTGACGTTGGCGACGATGTCATCGCGCGTCAACGAGAAGGCGGATGTCTCTTGCGCGAGCGCCGGCGCAACCTGCATCAGGCCCGCGGCGCATACCGACGCCAGCAAACCCCCGCGGCGCACGCGCCGCGAAAAAGCGAGACTATTCATATACTACCCCCGTAGTTTGATGGCGCCTTGTCCGGGTCGTGGACTCGGCGACAGGGGGTCAGCTTAACCGCACGAAAAATTTACACAATATCGGGTTAAGCTCGGCTTCCGCTTTTGCGACCGACCGATGTTCGGTTCCGAAACAATGAAAAAGGGCGGCCCGTTGCCGGACCGCCCTTTTCTTCTCCACCCGTCGGCGGAAAAAGTTTTTAGCGCTTCGAGAACTGGAAGCTGCGGCGGGCTTTCGCCTTGCCGTACTTCTTACGCTCGACCGCACGGCTGTCGCGGGTCAGGAAGCCGGCCGCCTTGACCGGGCTGCGCAGCGCCGGTTCGAAGCGGGTCAGCGCCTGCGCGATACCGTGCAGCACGGCGCCGGCCTGCCCCGACAGGCCACCGCCCTTGACGGTCGCGATGACGTCATACTGACCGGTGCGATCGGTCAGACCGAACGGCTGGTTGATGACGAGACGCAGAGTCGGACGCGCGAAATAAACTTCCTGGTCGCGGCCGTTGACGGTGATCTTGCCCGTGCCGGGCTTGACCCACACGCGGGCGACGGCATCCTTGCGGCGGCCGGTCGCATAGGCGCGGCCCTGCTTGTCGACCTGCTTTTCGCGCAGCGGCGCGTTCGAGACCGGAGCGGCAACGGTGCCTTCGACGGCGCCGGCGAGGTCCTTGAGATCGGTCATGGTCTGTTCGTCAGCCATTATGCACCCACCTTGTTCTTGCGGTTCATCGACGCGACGTCGATCACTTCGGGGTTCTGCCCTTCGTGCGGATGTTCGCTGCCGGCGAAGATGCGCAGGTTGCGCATCTGCTGGCGGCCAAGCGGGCCGCGCGGAATCATGCGCTCGACAGCCTTTTCGAGCACGCGCTCGGGGAAGCGGCCTTCCAGAATCTTCTGGGGGCTGGTTTCCTTGATGCCGCCGGCATAGCCGGTGTGCTTGTAATAGCGCTTGTCGGCCAGCTTGTTGCCGGTGAACGCCACCTTCTCGGCGTTGATGACGATGACATTGTCACCGCAATCGACGTGCGGGGTGAACGACGGCTTGTGCTTGCCGCGCAGGATGTTGGCGATGATCGATGCGACGCGGCCCACGACGAGACCCTCTGCATCGATCAG
>JAEWIL010000191.1 GCA_023387085.1 Pseudomonadota bacterium
GTATCGAGGTTTGAAGATTTCGCATTATCAGCTCCTTGCCCATTGATAAGGTCAAAGGCCGGGGGTGCACCGTGCTTGCCCGCCGAGAGAGGGGATTGCGATCAAGGCCGCCCCTGTCGCGTCGGAACAGGTTCAGTAGCTGCGCGGGATACAAACCGCTGAAAGAGTTCATCAGGCCACTCGGGCCGAGAGTCGATCTTTGTCTTGCAAATGTCTGACTTGGTCGCGACGATCGGCTAGTTTGCCGCAATATTGGCTAGGCGTCCCGGCCGTCGTCGGTTGAGCCGAGTCGTCCGCCAGGATTTGCCTTCCATCACCCGGCAAGGACACCCGCATCAACGGATCAGCGGGTCGACAAGGAGGAAGCATGCGGGATCGCAGTTGGATTGCTGTCACAGCCGCCTCGCCTGCCGCGCGTGTTTCGCTGATCCTGTGGGCGTTCGGCTTTGCGCTTGTGGCGATATTGGCCGGCATGATGGGGCGAGGCTTCGTCGTGCAGGCCCTCGTCCAGTTGCCCCTCTGCCTGACCGCGCTTGGCTTGGCCATGGCGCTTAATTTTCTTTGGCAACGTCTCGAACCCGGCCGGCCGGCACTGCGCTGGCCATCGATCCTCGTCGGTTGCCTTTGCGCCGGTATCGTACAGAGCGCACTCGATCTTGCGCTTTATCAGTGGCTCACCGACGCGCTGTTTCCCGAGTGGCGTACCTGGACCACGATTGATTTCACGCGGTTCGGCTTCGTCTTCATTCTCTACACCTGGACATTCTGTCTCAATGTCACCTTGTTTTGGGCGCTCGGTATCAGCGAGCGCGCAAAGCAGCAGGAAAGGATCGCCGCAATCGCGGAGGCGCAGGCGCATGATGCCCGAATCGAGGCACTACGCTTCCAACTCAATCCGCATTTTCTGCTCAACACATTGAACGCCATATCAAGTCTTATCGTCCAGGATCGCGCCGCCGATGCCGATGCCATGGCGATGAAACTAGCCGCCTTCCTACACATTAGCCTGGCAAGCGATGTGAAGGCGCCCATCGCGCTTGCCGACGAGGTCGCGACGATCGAAGCCTATCTCGACATGGAGTCGGTGCGGTTCGGCGAGCGTCTCGCCGTGGATATCGACTGCCCGGAGGAGCTGAACGACGCGAGCGTTCCAGGCTTCATCCTCCAACCTCTGGTGGAGAATGCCGTGAAATATGCCGTTGCCCCATCCCGGCTCGGCGCCACCATCACTATCGCCGCCCGTGCGGAGGGAGATATGCTGACGATATCCGTACGCGATGACGGAAGAGCAGGACGTGCCGCGCCGACAAATGGAACAGGGGTCGGACTTCATAACATTCGTGAGCGACTGGCGGTGCTTTATGGCGCAGATGGGCAATTGGAAACGTCGGTTCACGAAAAGGGCTTCTCCGCCACGGTGCGACTGCCGCTGAAAATTTTCGCCGGCCACGACAGTCGAGAGCCAAGAAAATGCTCACCAAGGGAGCTCATCAACTAGCCGCGTTTTCATCAATGACCAGTTCCGACGCCGCCGATACGCTCCGGGTTAAGAGCAACGATGGGTCTGCTTGCATCACTTCAGCAGGCGGCGCCCGAGCCGGCATCGCGGGCGTATGACGCAAATCCTGGAGGTGTTGCTGCCCGGTCGGCCGGAGCGACGGCAACGCATCGCCCGATAGAAGAGGTGCAGAATGAAGTTTCATATTTTTCTCGCAGCCTGCCTCGCCCTGGCGCAACTCGCCTGCGCGTCCGTCGCGCATGCGAGAGAGCAGGTTACTCCCGCGACGAACGCGGCTCCCGACGCCATCATTCCTCTGGAACGCTGGCGTACCCGGTGGTTCATGCGGGTCGACTTCGGCGGTGCTGAACGCAAGCTTCTCTTCGACACGGGTGCTGGCCTGACTTTATTGCATCCGGATGTCCTTTCGGCCGCGAAATGTGAGCTTTGGGGACGGGTGACCGGCTTCCGGATGTTTGGAGAGCGGGGCGACGGGCCTCGTTGCAATGCCATGGACCTCCTGGTTGCCGGGCGCGCATTCAGGCCGCCGCTTCTCGGTGCAATCAATCTGGGAAAGCTAAATCCCGCGGATGCCGAGTTGGAGGGGATTGCCGCGCTCAATATGTTCGAGGGGCGGGCCATCACCCTGAATCTTGGCGAAGGCGAAATTATCGTGGAATCGCCGGCGAGCCTGCAGGAACGCGTCTATTCGATGCGGCCATTCCCGATCCGCATCAAACGCGAGGTGGAAGGCACTGCGCTCGCCGTCATGGCCGAAGTAGACAGCCCGCGCGGACCGGTTTGGATGGAATTGGACTCGGGAAATGGCGGCACCATCTTGGTAGCGAAGCACAATGCGGCTTTATTCGGCCTGCAGACTGAAGCGGAGGGGCCTCAATCGGGGCATCTCGAGGTAGCCGAAGGCGTTAATCTCCAATCCGAGCATATCTTCACCCCAGATATGATTATGGATGGCAATCTGGGTATGCCCTTTTTGCACGACTGGATCATCACGCTCGACTTGAACGACGGTCGCGGCTGGATCGTTCGAAACCCGGAAGCCGGCCCCGCGCCGAAGGCGGCGCTGCCCAGCAAGCGTTCACCATGACATCGCAATGCCAAGGTTCATCGGAGAGGATCCATTCTGGCCGGTAGCGGACTGGCAGCTTTTATCACAAGATTGATGAAAGCCGCCAAGACCAACCGGGGAAGCCTAATTGACGATGCGCCTAACGCAATCGCGCAGGCACCCGGCTCGATGAAAGACGATAGCGCGCCGTATAGCCGAAATGATCGGACAACATGCTGCCATCGGTCGCGCGGCCGAAGGGGACCGAGATTGCATCGGCGCTCAGCGCCGCGAAGCGGGTGGACGCGAAGAACTGCCAGTCCTTCGCGCGCGCGAAACTTTCTTCCGCAGCACGCGAAAAGTGGCCAGGCTGGCCATGACAGCTATGCATGGCATCGCGCACCGCTCCCCGTCGCCACCCCGCCCACCAGTGAGCGACCGCAGTGGCGAGATAGGTCCGGCGCGGCAGGCTTTTGCCCGCATTGAAATCGCCCGCGAAGATGATCGGATAACGTCGCCACGGGCTCTCTGCGAGAAAGGCTCCGGCAGCATCGACTTGCCGAGCATAGGCATAGTTCGACCGCTCGTCGGCGACCCCCGAACTGGCGCGCGAGTTGAAATGCGCCGTGGCGACAACCACCGGCGTCGGCGATCCGGGAACGGCGAGCGCCACCATCAGAACGCCCTTGTTCGCCAGACAGTCATATCCCGCGCAAGCGAAGGCGGGAAAGGCCATGCGACGAACGCCGATGATCGGATAGTCGGACAGGATTTCGAGCCCGCTGTCGACGAGCTTTCCCGACCGTTCGCCCTTAAACCATGAGGCGCCGGCGGCGAACGCGCGATCGCTGGCGGACAGGGACTGATTGTTCGCTTCGGCGGCAGTGGGGCCGGTTGCACTGAACGGATAGCCGCTTGCGCGTCCGATCGCCTTCGCGGCCGGCGTAAAGGCTTCTTGAAGGACAATTACATGCGGCTGCTCGCTGTCGTTCCGCATGGCGCGCAGGCGCGCCGCGATGCGAACGAAATCCGCGTCGCGGCCAAGTGCAACCGGCCACGGCAGACCATGGATATTATAGGTCATCACCGACAGATCGACCGGCGGCGCCGCCGCGCCGGCCTGTGCCCCGCCGAACGACAGTGCCGCCGCACCCGATATCCCAAGCCATGTCCGCAAT
>JAEWIL010000211.1 GCA_023387085.1 Pseudomonadota bacterium
GTGCAGCTTAGTGGTAACGACGAAGAAGTCCCGACAGCCGACCTTGCACGATGACCCGTCCGGCCTCGTAACGTTGTGGCTCATAGGCGCTGTTAGCGGGATCGAGCCGGATCATCTTGCCTTCGCGGCGGAAAAATTTGAGCGTCGCATCCTGCCCGTCGACGAGCGCAACGACGATATCGCCCTCGCGCGCGGTGTTGGCCTTCTGGATTAGCGCATAATCGCCGTCGAAGATGCCCGCCTCGACCATCGAGTCGCCCGAGACTTCCAGCGCGTAATGTTCGCCCGCGCCGAGCAGCGCGGCGGGGACCGCGAGCTGGTTGTGATCCTCGAACGCTTCGATCGGCACGCCTGCGGCGATCTTGCCATGGAGCGGCACCTCGATGATGTCGTTAGCCGCGATCGGCTTCAGCGCGGGAGCGGGCTTGCGAAGCGGAACGACATTGTCGCGATCGTTGCGCACGGGAGCTTTCGATCCCTCTGGTGTCTTGAGCACCTCCAATGCGCGCGCGCGGTTGGGCAAACGACGAAGAAAACCCCTTTCTTCCAAGGCGCTTATGAGGCGATGGATGCCCGATTTCGATTTGAGGCCAAGCGCCTCTTTCATCTCCTCGAAGGAGGGCGAGATACCGCTTACGTCGAGGTGCTGCTGAATGAAATGCAACAGTTCGTGCTGCTTGGCGGTCAACATCGATCGTTCTCCATGACGGCCTGAACAGGCCTTCGATCCGGACATAGTGAGAACGATAGTGGAACAAAGAGGAACTTGTCAAGCGATGTCGATATAGCTCGCTATTGCGCCCGCCGCTACCGCAGGAGCGCCGATCTCGCGGATGACCAGCGCGTTCGCCGCCGCGAGCGGAAAGGTGCGGCCGCTGTCCTGGCTGTCAAAGATCGTCAGCTTGCCGTTCGCAAATCGTGCACGGAGATAGTCGCGGCGGGTCCCGCCCGCGCCCAGCGCGGCGGCAAGCGGTGCGTCGCGGACTTGGGGCAACGGATCGCGCGCGCCCGCGAGATGGCGAACGAGCGGGACAAGAAACAAGGTTGCAGTGACGAAAGCCGACGACGGATTGCCGGGGAGGCCGAGCAACACCGTGTCGCCAATCATTCCCGCGATCAGCGGTTTGCCCGGCTTCATCGCGATCTTCCAGAAATCGATCCGTCCGCCGGCATCTTCGAGCGCGTCGCGGACATGATCATGGTCGCCGACCGAGGCACCGCCCACGGTCACAATGACGTCGTGACGTCGCGACAAGTCATTTAGAACGCGCGATAGAATTGCGCGATCGTCGCGGATATGGAGAGGCAGACTTACCTCGGCGGGCTCGGCGACGAGCATTGCGGCAAGCATCGCGCCGTTGCTGTCGGGGATCTGGCCGGGAGCAAGTTTGTGTCCTGGCTGGACCAGTTCGTCGCCGGTAGTGAGGATCGCGACGCGCGGTCGCTTGCCGACATCGAGTTGCGCCGCGCCGCTCATGATCGCAGCGGCGATCGCTCCGGGGGACAGGCGGGAGCCCGCCGAAATCAGGACATTTCCGGTAGCGAAGTCACTGGCGCGGCCGCGGATATGTTGGCCGCGCTGGATCGTGTCGCGGGTCGAGAGGGAGAGGCAGGAGCCCGCGACCGCCACATCCTCCTGCATAACGACCGTATCGGCGTCGTCGGGGAGCATCGCGCCGGTAAAGATGCGCAGCGCACTACCTGCAACGAGGGGATTTGCGGGGACGCTTCCCGCCGCGATTTCGCCGCTTATCGTCCACGGGCCCGGCAGATCGGCATAGCGGATCACATAGCCGTCCATCGCCGACAGCGGCGCCGCGGGCTGGTCGCGCGTTGCCACGACATCCTGCGAAAGATATCGACCAAGCGATTGCGAAAAATAGATAGATTCGGAAGGCAGCGCCGCGCGAAGCGCCAGCAAGCGCGCCTGCGCTTCCTCGACGGGAAGCAGCCCGCTCATTCGGCGCGCAAGTCGCCCGAGCGGCCACCGCTTTTTTCGAGCAGCCGGATATTTCCAAGGACCATCGCACGATCGAGCGCTTTTGCCATATCGTACAGTGTCAGCAACGCGACCGAGGCCGCGGTCAGTGCCTCCATTTCGACACCCGTCGGCCCGGTGGTAGCGGTCGAGGCGCGAACTGAAACCCCGTCCTCCTCCCAATCGAAGTCGATCGTAACGGCGGTCAGCTGGATCGGGTGGCACAGCGGAATCAGGTCGGCGGTACGCTTGGCCGCCATGATGCCCGCGATGCGCGCGGTTGACAGGACATCGCCCTTCGGAGCGTTACCGCTGCGGATCGCTTCCAGCGCGCCCTGCGACATCGCAATGTGCCCGCCAGCGACCGCGCGGCGTCCCGTGGGAGCCTTGCCGCCGACATCGACCATATGCGCGGCGCCGCTTTCATCGAGATGGGTCGGCCTGTGTGTCATCGTCGGTGAACCAAGCAATGCGGGGCGGAAAACGCAAGAGCTATGGCAGTTAGTTACCGATTGCGGACCTTCCGATTTTCGTCACCCTGAACTTGTTTCAGGGTCCATGGCCTGCCGTTTCCTTCGCCACAGCGCTAGACGAGAGCTCAGGCCATGGATGCTGAAACAAGTTCAGCATGACGAGGTTTCAAGGGCAGCTTACCACCCAAAGCCGAAATCGATTGTCAGCCCTTCAGTAGCGTCCGGGTCGCTGCTTCGACGTCGGGCTGGCGCATCAGGCTTTCGCCGACGAGGAAGGCGTGGACCCCCGCTTGCGAAAGGCGGTGACAATCGGCGTGGCTGCCGATGCCGCTTTCGCCGACAAGCAAAGTCCCTTCCGGGACGCGCTTCGCGAGGCGTTCGGTGACGGCCAGATCGGTCTCGAACGTCCTGAGGTCGCGATTATTGACGCCGATCAGCCGTGATTTAAGCTGGGTCAGCGCGCGGTCGAGTTCGGCGTCGTCATGCACCTCGACGAGCACATCCATACCGCGTTCGATTGACGCCGCCTCGATCTCGCGCATCGCGCCGTCGTCGAGCGCCGCAACGATGATCAGGATCGCATCGGCGCCGATGGAGCGCGCCTCGGCGACCTGCCACGGATCGATCATGAAATCCTTGCGGAGCACGGGAAGGTCACACGCGGTGCGCGCGGCGATCAGAAATTCCTCATGCCCCTGAAACCAGGGGGCGTCGGTCAGCACCGACAGGCATGCCGCGCCACCGGCGGCGTAGGCGCGGGCATGATCGGCGGGATTGAAATCTTGGCGTATCAATCCCTTGGATGGCGAAGCTTTCTTGATTTCGGCGATCAGGGCAAAGTCGCCAGCGCCGATCTTGCGTTCCAGCGCGGACATGAATCCGCGCGGCGTCCCGGCATCGATCCGGTCGAGATCGTCGATCGAATAGGCCTGGCGGCGCTGCGCCACTTCTTTGGCCTTGGTCTCAAGAATTTCGGTGAGTTTGTTCACGTATGGCGCCCTATTTCCGCGTCGTTGCGAGGATCCAAAGGCGACGCGGTAATCTCCAGCCGTCGGCCTTTGCGCAAAGCCGATTGCTTGAGATTGCTTCGCTTCTCTTGCAACGACGATATGCCTGCTGGGTCATTTATAGGCGATCCAGCAATCGAGCAGGGCGTTGGCGAGCCCCTTGTCGATGGCCTCAGCGGCTTCCTCGACGCCATCGACGAGCGTGTCGACCGCGCCCGCGACAACCAGCGCCTCGGCGGCGTTATAGAGCACGGCGTCGCGATAGGCGCCGGGTTCGCCCTGGAGAAGCGCGCGCAGGGCGTCAGCATTCGCTTTCGCATCGCCGCCGCGAATCGCTTCGACCGGATGGTTCGGGAGGCCGGCGTCGGCGGCGTTGCTGCGCTGCATCCGCACGCCCTCGGGGGTAATGACCGCGACCTCATTGCCGCCCGCCAGCGACAGTTCGTCTAGACCTTCGTCGCCCGAAATCACGCGCGAATGATCGGTACCGAGCCGGTGCAGCGCCTCGGCATAGACCGGGACATAAGCCGGGCGTGCGATGCCGATCAGTTGGCGCGACACGCGCGCCGGATTGGCAAGTGGCCCCATCAGGTTGAAGATTGTGCGGCGACCCAGCGTCTGGCGGATCGGCTGAATTCGCTTCATCGCGGGGTGGTGGTTCGCGGCAAACAGGAAACAGATGCCGAGATCGGCGAGCTGCGCCTCTGCCATATGTCCGGCACGTTCCAGGTCGAGGCCGAGTGCCTCGAGGGTGTCGGCCGCGCCGGACTTGGATGAAGCTGCGCGATTTCCATGCTTTGCGACCGGAACTTCACACGCGGCGACGACGATTGCGACCGCGGTGGAAACGTTGAGCGTGTGGTGCCCGTCGCCGCCGGTGCCGCACACATCAATCGCTCCGACCGGGGCGTCGATCGGGATCATGCGGTCGCGCATGGCCTGGGCGGCAGCGGCGATCTCGACCATCGTTTCGCCGCGGTCGGAGAGCGCGATCAGGAATGCGGCGATCTGCTCGTCGCTCGCGTCGGCGTCGAGAATTGCGGCGAAGGCCGCGGCCGCCTCGTCGTGACCCAGCAGCGCGCCGGGGTCGGGAAGCGGACCGAAGCGGTTCATGCGGCCTGCCGTGCCGCGACCGGAATCCCCGCGATGCGCAGGAAATTGGCGAGCATCGCATGGCCATGTTCGGTCGCGATACTTTCCGGGTGGAACTGGACGCCATGGATCGGCAGTTCGCTATGGCGGAAACCCATCACCGCGCCGTCGTCGCTTGTCGCGTTAATCGCGAGCGCGTCCGGAATGTCGACGACCTCGAGGCTGTGATAGCGCGTTGCGATCAGCGGCGACGGCAGATTTGCAAACAGTCCGGTGCCGTCGTGACAGACCGGCGAGGTCTTGCCATGCATCAGGTGCCCGCGCTGGACGGTGCCGCCGAAATGCTGGCCGATCGCCTGATGGCCGAGGCAGACGCCGAGGAGCGGCTTTTTCGTATCGGTGCAGGCGGCGACGAGGTCGAGGCTGATGCCGGCTTCGTTCGGGGTGCAGGGACCGGGCGAGATCAGGAAGGCCGAGGCCCCGCTCGCCAGCGCGTCGGCGGCGGTCAGCGCATCGTTGCGTTCGACGCGAACATCGGCGCCCAGCTCGATCAGATAATGAACGAGGTTGAAGGTGAAGCTGTCATAATTGTCGATGACGAGGATCATGGGGGCGCCCTAACGGCTTTGCGGAGGTTGGGGAAGGGATAGAAGCTTCTCAGCCTGCAAAGTGGGCTTTCTTTATCCCGTCATCCCGGCGAAGGCCGGGATGTCCTCGGTACGTTTCGGCGACAGGACGAGGTCGCGGCCTGCGCCGCGATGACGGGAAAGGTCAAGCGATCCTACTCCGCCATCAGCTTCGCGAGATCGTCTTTCCAGAATTTGGCCCAGGTGTGCGTGCCGTGGCCCTTGGTCTCGGCGCTCGCCGGAATCAGGATGTAGCGCGCGCGGGGCATCCGTTTGACGCCGTCCTGCGGATAATTATAGCCCGGTGGGTTGATGAAATCGTCGGCGGAGTTGATCCAGAGGACCGGGACTTCGATCTTTTCCAGGTTTGGCCACGGATTGTAATTGCGTGACGAATCAAGCTGATAGATGGTGTCATTCGCATCGTTGCGGCCGAAGGTCCGCGCGAAGGCTTCGTCCTTGTATTTTTCGGCCGCGACGCGGGTCGGATATTGTGCCTGCAGCGCATAAGGGTTGGCCCCTGCAATCATCGTGAGCGACGCCGCAGTACGAAGGCCGGAAAGCGGCGGGTCGGTGTAATGGCCGTCCTTCCAGAGCGGGTCGGCCTTGATCGCGTCGATCGCGAGCGTCCGCCACATGCGGTTTTCGCCGGCGATCTCGACCGGCTGGCAAGCAAAGGGTGCGAGGCGTTCGGCGAAGCCGGGATGCGTCTCGCCCCAGACGAAGGCATGCATGCAGCCCATCGAGGTGCCGAGGATGAGCTTGAGGCTCTTCACACCGAGTTTTTCGGTAAGCATCCGATATTGGGCGGCGACCATGTCGTCATAATCATATTTCGGGAACGCCATCTTCAGGCCATCGCTCGGCTTCGACGAGCCGCCATGGCCGATGTTGTCGGGCAGCACGATATAATATTTGCTCGTGTCGAGGACTTGCCCCGGTCCGAACAACTCGTTTGCAAACTGCGGCTGGAAGAATTGCTTGCCGGTGCCGCCGGTCCCGTGGAGGATCATCACTGCGTTGACGATGTCGCCCTTTGCGTTGCGCTGCGGCTTGCCGAGCGTCGTGTAATGAATCTTGAGTTCGGGTAGTTTCTCACCGGTGCCGAAGGCGAAGTCCTTGAGGATCGCGTCGCCCTCGACCGCGCCTTCGACGGTCTGGGCGTAAACGGGGACGGTGCCGGCGAGCAGCAGGGCGAGGGGGGCGAGGAGTTTGTGCATGGCGGGACGCTAGCGCGCGTCCCGGCGCGGTCAAGCTATTGACCGTAGCGGGGAGTGTCCGCGAGCCGTACCGCCTCGCGCGCGGCGGCGAAGAGGGCGCCGGCCTTGGCCTCGCACTCGCGCTGTTCATAAGCGGCGTCGCTGTCGGCGACAATGCCGGCGCCCGCCTGAACGTGCATCTCGCCGTCCTTCACGATCGCGGTGCGCAGCACGATGCAGCTGTCCATATTACCGTCGGGTGCGAAATAACCGACGCCGCCCGCATAGGGTCCGCGCGCGTCGGCTTCGAGTTCGGCGATGATCTGGCAGGCGCGCACTTTGGGAGCGCCGCTGACCGTGCCCGCCGGGAAGCCCGCGAACAGCGCGTCGATCGCGTCCTTGTCTGGCGCGATGCGGCCGATGACGTTCGACACGATGTGCATGACATGGCTGTAGAACTCGACCGTATAGCTGTCGGTCACGGTGACGCTGCCGCCGGTCGCGGCGCGGCCGACGTCGTTGCGGCCAAGGTCGAGCAGCATCAGATGCTCGGCGCGCTCCTTGGGATCGGCGAGCAAGGATTCGCGGTTCTCGGCATCTTCTGCGCTGGTGCGACCGCGCGGGCGGGTGCCGGCGATGGGCCGGATCGTGATCTCGCCATCGCGGACGCGCACCAGAATCTCGGGCGACGAGCCGATCAGCGCGAAGCCGGGCAGGTCGAGGAAATAAAGGAAGGGCGAGGGGTTGATCCGCCGGAGCGCGCGATAGAGATCGAACGGTGGCAGGTCGAACGGGGTCGAAAAGCGCTGCGACAGCACGACCTGAAACACGTCGCCGGCGGCGATATAGTCCTTCGCCGCCGCGACCATTTCGGCATAGCGTTCGGGCGTCGTTGCGGGGGTCGCCGCGATGTCGGCGGGACGCGCGTCTGTGACCGCGCGCTCGCCGTGCGCGCTGACGGTCGACAGGCGCGCGGCGATCGTGTCGAGCCGGTCACCGGCGGCGTCGATCATGCGGTCGATCGCGCCCCTGCTGTCGGGCCAGATCGGCGCGATCAGGAAAAGCTCGTCGGCGAGGCGGTCGAAGACGAGGATCGTCGTCGAGCGCACGAACACCATGTCGGGCAGGCCAAGCCCGGCGCCCGGCGCGCGCGGGATGCGCTCGACGAGGCCGATCGTTTCATAGGCGAAGAAGCCGACGAGCGTCGCAAGCGCTTTGGGCAGGCCTTCGGGTACGTCGAAGCGGCATTCGGCGACGAGGTCGCGCAGCGCCTGAAGCGCGCCGGCTTCGAGCGGGGCGAAGGCGCTTTTGTCGTGGCGCCAGTTGCGGTTGATGCGCGCGCTGTCGCCGGTCACCTCGAATAACAGGTCGGGATCGAGGCCGAGCAGACTGTAGCGGCCGCGCGTCTCGCCGCTTTCGACCGATTCAAGCACCCAGTCGCCGCGCCCCGGCTCGATGAGCTTGAGCGCCGCGGACACCGGCGTTTCGACATCGGCGATCAGCCGCTGCCAGACGACCGCGCCGCGCCCCTGCGCCAACGCTTCGAGCGCGGCGGCCCTGCCTTCGAGCGTCACTTATTCGCCGACCGGCGCCGTGCCGGTCAATTCCTTGCGGAGCTGCTCGACCAGATCCTTGTTGATCTTCACGCCGACGCGGCGCTTCGCCTCGGCGGCGAATTGCTCGACCAGCTCGTTGCCGAATGCGGGCGAGAGCGGCTGCGCGATCGCGGTCACCCGTGCGGGATCGATCGCCTTGGGATCGGGACGATCGACTTCGCCGAGTGCGACCACCATCCAGCCGCGGTTACCGGGTACTTCAAGCGTCTTCACGCTGCCCTTCGCCATCGAGAAGAGCAAAGCAAGTTCGGGCGGAACCGGCTTGCCACCCTGGCCGAGGTCGGCGCGGCGGCCGCCGATCGTCTGGACGCCGGCCATAGCGGCACCCGCGGCGCTCGCCGCTTCGGAAAGCGTCTTGCCGCCGCCGGTTGCCTTTGCGATCGCGCGCGCCTTGTCGCGGGCGACCTTCTGCCCTTGCGCGAACCGCCACTCGGTGAGCAGGTCGGCGCGGATCTTCGCGAAGGGCGGCGGCGCGGCGGCGGTGATCGACTTTACCGAGTAGACCGCGAATTTCTCGTTCTCGACGAGCGTCGCGAGCTGCGCTTCGCCTTCGCCCGCGGTCTGGAAGGCGCCGCTGACCATCTGCGCGAATTCGGGCGTCAGCGCGAATCCGGGCATGTCGGGGGCGCGGCCGCTCGGGAGCAGGGCGGGTGTCTCTTCGAGCTTCAGCTTGCGGTCGGCGGCGATCTCCTCGATCGAGGCCCCGCTGTTCACCGCGTCCTGGATCGCATTGTAATAATCGACGATCGCCTCGTTTGCCTTGTTCTTTACGAGTTCCGCGCGGATTTCGGGGGTCGCATCGGCCAGCGTTTGCGCAGGCTTGGCGCTGACAACCTCGACGCGTGCGACCACCCAGCCGAGTCCCGACTGGACCGGACCAAGGACATCGCCGCGTTTCGCCGCGAACGCGGCCTTGGCGATCGCATCGCTGGTCGTCGCGGCATAGGCCGACTGGGCGAGGTCGCCGGTGGTCGACGCCGACAGTCCCGCGGCCTGTGCGGCGGCAGCAAGCGACGTGCCGCCGCGAACCTTCGTCGCGATGCCGTTCGCTGTGGCCTGATCGGGAGCGATAACCTGTGCGAAACGGCGCGTCTCGCTCGCGGCATAACGCGCGGCATTTTCCTTATACGCCTTGGCTATCTCCGCATCGCTGATTGCGGGGACGGGGACCGCGCTGCGGTCGAACGTCGCATATTGCAGCGTACGGCGCTCGGGGACGGTGAATTTCGCCCGGTTCTGGTCGAGGAAGGTCTTGAGCGCGGCGTCGCCGGGATCGCCTGCGGGCGCAAAGGCGCTGGCGGGAATGAAGAGCGCCTGACCCTGCCGCTGTTCGAGCAGCAGCGCCGCATAAGGCCGCGCGAGGCCAAGCGAGACGCGCGGCATCGACCCGATCGGGACGCCGATCTGTTCGAGCAGAAGCTGCTGCTTGAGTTCGCGGCGAAGCTGCGTTTCGCTCATGCCGTTCTGGCGCAGGAAGTTTTCGAAGGTCTTTTGATCGAATTTGCCCGACACGCCCGAAAAGGCAGGAATGTCGGCGATCTGCCCATCAATCTGGCGCTTGCTGACCCCGAAGCCGATGTCGGTCGTGAACTGTTCGAACGCCATCCCGTCGATGAGCTGGTTGAGCACCTGGTCCAGCCCGCCGCCTTCAACGAACGCGGCCTTGGTAAGACCCGGCTGTTGCTGGCGCGCCTGATTATAGGCTTGATTTACCCGCTCGCGCAGTTCGCCCAGCCCGATTTCGCGGTTGCCGACCTTTGCGACATTGGCCCCGCCGAGGCCACCGAACGACGCGTTGCCGGTCACATCGCCAAGCGCGAACAGCACGCCAATCAGGGCGATGAAGGCAAGCGCGACGAATTTTCCGATGGTGGATCCGAAAAGGTTGCGAAGGGCGGTAATCATGAAGCGGACTATCTTTCGGCCGTGCGCCGTCGGCGCGGTTTGGCGCTGCTTTAGGCGGGAGGCGGGCAGGCTTCAAGGCGGGAAAGCGCGATAGCTTCGACCCGCTTGCCTTTGTCGCCCGCGCGCCGCTAGGGCGGGCATCCAGGTGTCGGACGGACAGGAGCAGATGATGGCGCGGCGCAAATATGTGGTTGGCAATTGGAAGATGAACGGGCTTACGGCTGCGCTCGGCGAGGCAAAGGCGATTTTCGCGGCCGCCGAAACGCATGCTTCGGTCGACGTCGCGCTCTGTCCGCCGTTCACACTGATCGGGGCGATGGTCGCCGCGGCGCCGGACGCCGCCGTGGGCGGTCAAGATTGCCATGCGGAGACCTCGGGTGCCTTTACCGGGTCCGTCGCCGCGCCGATGCTCGTCGATGCGGGCGCCCGACTGGTCATTGTGGGGCATAGCGAGCGGCGCGAGGGTTTCGGCGAAAGCGATGCCGATGTCCGAGCCAAGGCCGAAGCCGCGCTGGCGGCGGGGTTGGCGGTAATTCTGTGCGTCGGTGAGCCTCGCGACGTTCGCGAATCAGGCGATGCGATCGACTATGTGTTGGCACAGGTCGCGGGTTCGCTTCCCCAAAGCTTCGATCCCGGCGCACTCGCTATCGCCTATGAACCGATCTGGGCGATAGGAACGGGACTCGTGCCGACTGTCGCCGACGTCGCCGACATGCACAGTGCGATCCGTGCGAAGCTGAGCGAAGTGGCGGGCGCCGGAGCCGCAGACGCGATGCGCATTCTTTACGGGGGCTCGGTGAATGGCGAGAATGCAGCCGAACTGCTCGGCGCAGGCGATGTCGACGGCGCGCTGGTCGGGGGCGCGAGCCTGACCGCGGGCAAGTTCGTCCCCATCGTCGAGGCGGCGGCGGGGCTCTAATCGACGAAATCCTCCCTATCGCAGAGCGGTGGGGAGGGGGCCGCGCGCGAAGCGAGTGGTGGAGGAGCGGCGTTACGGCCCCTCCGTCGGCGCTTCGTGCTGCCACCTCCCCACCGCGTCGCGGCAGGGAGGAACAAGGAAGGTGGGTTGAACCCCCGCCGCTTCGTCTCTATGTGCGCCGCGAGCGTGGTCCGCATGGGGCCGCGCAAGTCCGGGAATTCACGATGTCCAGTCTCTTCACCTTCCTGCTTGTCGTCCAGGCACTGATCGCCGCGGCGATGATCGGCGTCATATTGATGCAGAAGTCGGAAGGCGGCGGTCTGGGCGTCGGTGGCAGCCCGGCAGGCCTATTGTCGGCGCGTGGCGCCGCCGATTTCATGACCCGCCTGACGACCATCCTCGCCACGCTGTTCGTCGGCCTGTCGATCCTGCTGGCGGCGCTGGCATCGGTGGGCGGCGCGGGCGGTTCGACGCTCGACACCTCGTTGTCGAAGTCCGCGCAGACAAGTGGCGCGCCCGCCTCGTCCTTGACGGGTCCTGCGCAAGCTCCGGCGCAAAACGCGCCGGCGCAAACGGCTCCGGCATCGGATGATCCGCTCGCGGCTGCAGCCGCTGCGGCCAGCCAGAATGCGCCGGCGCCCGCGCCCGCCACAAAATAAGCCTGAAATCGTCCGGAGGTCTTCGGGCTTCCGGCTCTTCGTGCGGCGGCGGAATTTTTTCCGCCGTTTGCGATTCGACGGCTTGCGCCGTCACCCTCCTGTTGAGTAAGTCTTTCCTCCCATGGCGCGGTTCATTTTTATCACCGGCGGCGTGGTCTCCTCGCTTGGCAAAGGTTTGATGGCGGCTAGCCTCGCAGCCTTGTTGCAGGCGCGTGGCTATCGTGTCCGTATCCGGAAATTCGATCCCTATCTGAACGTCGATCCGGGCACGATGTCGCCCTATCAGCACGGTGAGGTCTATGTGACCGATGACGGGGCGGAAACCGACCTGGACCTCGGCCATTACGAACGCTTTACCGGCGTCGCCGCGCGGCAAAGCGACAATGTCACCTCGGGCCGCATCTATCAGGGCATCATCGCGAAGGAGCGTCGCGGCGATTATCTGGGCGCCACCGTTCAGGTCGTCCCGCATGTCACCGACGCGATCAAGGCGTTCGCGCGCGCGGAAACCGACGATCTCGACTTTGTGCTGTGCGAGATCGGCGGCACCGTCGGCGACATCGAATCGCTGCCGTTCATCGAGGCGATCCGCCAGCTCCGCAACGAGGAGGGTCGCGAAAACACCCTGTCGGTGCATGTGACGCTGGTGCCGTATATCGCCGCCGCCGGCGAACTGAAGACCAAGCCGACGCAGCACAGCGTGCGCGAGCTTGCGTCGCTCGGCGTTCAGCCCGACCTGCTGCTCTGCCGCTGCGAAAAGCCGTTACCCGAGAGCGAACGCGCGAAGATTGCGCAGTTCTGCAACGTACGGAAGGAAGCGGTGATTCCGGCACTCGATGCCGATTCGATCTATTCGGTGCCGGTTCAATATCATGGCGAAGGGCTCGACAACGAAGTCCTGCGCGCGTTCGGCATTCACGACGCGCCCGAACCCGACCTCACGGCGTGGTACGACATCATGGACCGCAAACAGCATCCCGAGGGCGAGGTCACCATCGGCGTCGTCGGCAAATATGTTTCGCTGCCCGATGCGTATAAATCGCTCAACGAAGCGCTGGTTCACGGCGGGTTGTCGAACCGGGTGAAGGTCAATATCCGCTGGCTCGACGCCGAGATGTTCGAGAAGGGCGACGATCTTGCCGCGCAGCTCGAGCCGATGCACGGCATTCTCGTCCCCGGCGGCTTCGGCGAGCGCGGATCCGAGGGCAAGATCGAGAGCGTGCGTTTCGCGCGCGAACGCGGCGTCCCCTTCTTCGGCATCTGTCTCGGCATGCAGATGGCGTGTATCGAAGGCGCACGGAACACGAGCGGGATCGAAGATGCGTCGAGTACCGAATTCGGTGCAACGAGCGAGCCCGTCGTTGGCCTGATCACCGAGTGGATGAGCGCCGAGGGGCTTCAGAAGCGCGGCGCGAATACCGATCTTGGCGGAACGATGCGTCTCGGCGCCTATGAGGCGAGACTTTCGCCGAACAGCCATGTCGCGACCATCTATGGCACCAACGAGATCAGCGAACGTCACCGCCACCGGTACGAGGTCAACGGCGCCTATCGCGACAGCCTGGAGAAGGGCGGTCTCGTCTTTTCTGGCATGTCGCCCGATGGCATGTTACCCGAAATCGTCGAACGGCCGGACCATCCTTGGTTCATCGGGGTGCAGTTCCACCCCGAACTCAAATCCAAACCCTTCGATCCGCACCCGCTGTTCAAGGGGTTCATCGAGGCGGCGGTGAAGCAGAGCCGGCTCGTCTGACAACCCGGGGGCGGGGCAACAGGAAGGACTACAGGGGCATGGATCACGCAAGACTTGCCGAACTTCAGGGCCCCGACTCGATATTTTCCGGGCTGACGGTCGAGGATTGGGCAGAAATCGCCAGCCGGTCGGTGCAGATCAGCTTTACGAAGGGCAAGGAATTGCTCGTTCAGGGCGACCCCGGCGATATGATGCTGATCCTGACCGAAGGCACGGCGCGCGTATCGATGCTGACCGCAGGCGGGCGCGAAATCGTTCTCGCCTATGCCGAGCCCGGCGCGGTGCTGGGCGAGATCGCTTTGCTCGACGGCGGCGAGCGCACTGCGTCGGTCACCGCGACGAGCGCGGGGAGCGCACTCCAGCTCGGCCGCAACGCGCTCAAGGATTTCTCGGCCAGCCATCCCGAATTCACCTGGTCGCTGATGCAACAGCTCGCGCGGCGGCTGCGCACTGCCGACCAGACGATCGAGAGCGACCGCGCTTATGCGTCCGGCCCGCGGCTGGCGCGCTATCTGAAGCGTCTGATCCGCAAGGATACGGCGGAAACGACGCACCGTGTCGAACTCAGCCAGACCGAACTCGGCAATTTCGCGGGAATGAGCCGCGAGCATATCAACCGGCAGCTGAAGAGCTGGGAAGAATCGGGCGTGATTTCGCTGGAGCAGGGCCGTGTCCGCGTGCTCGACACTGCGTTGCTCGAGGATATCAGCGAAAGCGAGGGGTAGGAATCACAACGCCCGGGCCTCTTCCGAGACCCGGGCGCCTGTGACGAACACTCGCCATCCCCCTTTGTTGCAGACCCGGCGAAAGGTCTGCACTCCCTGGAGCCGGGCCTTTGGGCCGCGTTGAACCAGAAGCCTGTGGGTAGGTCGCCGGGGAGGCTTTGTCACCCGTCCACAGCGATTCGCGAGTCCTTTTGCCGCGTTCCTGTGGCCGATGGGCAACAGGTTATGCGAATGGCTCGCAACAAATCGGCGATATGGACCCATTGCCAGCCTCGCCGGCGCTCCCTAAAGCAAACGCATGACCGCTCCGCGTTTCGCGCTTCAAAGGCCGCGCTTTCCATGATCCTGCGATCTTATGAGCGCGCCATCTTCAAACGATATCTGCTGCCGCAGCGCGGCGAAGGCTTTATCTTCGTCGCGGCGGCGTTCAGCTTCATCGCGGTGACCCTGGGCGTCGCGGCGCTGGTGATCGTGATGAGTGTGATGAATGGCGTGCGCTCCGACTTGTTCGACAAGATCGTCGGATTGAACGGCCACGCGGTCGTCCAGGGATTCGGCGGCCGGCTCGACCACTGGCAGGATGTGCTGAAACAGGCGAAGGCGACGCCCGGCGTCGTGTCGGCGACACCGCTGATCGAGCAGCCGCTGCTCGCAAGCTTCAGCGGACGAGTCGAGGGCGTACTGGTGCGCGGGATGACCGTCCCCGATATTCGTCGCAACGACGTTCTCGGTGGCAAGGTGCTGCAGGGCGGCCTCAATTCGCTGACTCCCAACTCGGGCAATATCGCGCTCGGCAGCGAACTGGCGAAGAATCTGGGCGCGATGGTCGGATCGACGGTGACGATTATCAACCCGCAGGGGCGCGCGACCCCATTCGGGACGGTCCCGCGCGAAATCGCGTATCGCGTCTCGGCGATTTTCGAGATCGGGGTCTATGATTTCGACAAGGCCTATATCGTGATGCCGATGGAGGATGCGCAGCTGTTGCTGCTCTCCGGCGACCAGGTCGGGATGATCGAGGTCAAGGTGACCGATCCCGACAGGGTCGGTGAGATCTTGCAGCCGCTGGCGGAAAAAGTCGCGGCGAAAGCGGTGATATCCGACTGGCGCTCGATGAACGCCAGCCTGTTCGAGGCGCTGTCGATCGAGCGCGTCGCGATGTTCGTGATCCTGTCGCTGATCATCCTCGTCGCCGCGTTCAACATCATCTCGTCGCTGATCATGCTCGTCCGCGCGAAGACGCGCGACATGGCGATCCTGCGCACGATGGGGGCGCCGCGCGATTCGGTGATGCGCATTTTCATGGCGATCGGCCTGTCGATCGGCGTCGCGGGCACCGTTGCGGGGATGGCGTTCGGTTTCGGGCTGCTCTTCTTTCGCCAGAATGTGCTGCGCGGGTTCGAGTTCATCACCGGACAGTCATTGTGGGATCCGTCGATCCGTTTCCTGACCGAGCTGCCGTCGAAGCCCGATCCGTTCGAGATCACCGGCATCGCGGTGATGACGATCGTCTTCAGTTTCCTCGCGACGCTCTATCCGGCGTATAAGGCCGCGAACACCGATCCGGTGCAGGTGCTGCGCTATGAGTGATACGGTGCTCGAACTGGTCGACCTCCAGCGCAGCTTTACGCAGGGCGACGTCACGATCGACGTGCTGCGGGGGGTGAATGCGAATCTTTGCCGCGGCGAGATCGTCGCGCTGCTCGGTCCGTCGGGATCGGGCAAGTCGACGATGCTGCAAGCCGTCGGCCTGCTGGAGGGCGGGTTCGGGGGGACGATCCGTATCGATGGCGAGGATGTCACGCGGTTCGACCAGGGCGAGCGGACGAAGACGCGGCGTGAGAAGATCGGCTTCGTCTATCAGTTTCATCACCTGCTGCCCGATTTCACCGCGATCGAAAATGTGGTGCTGCCGCAGTTGATCCGCGGCGCGGGGCAGGCCGAAGCCGACGGCCGTGCGGCGGACCTGCTCGGGCGGCTGGGACTCGCCGAACGGCTGCATCACAAGCCGAGCAAATTGTCGGGTGGCGAGCAGCAGCGCGTGGCGGTGGCGCGCGCGCTGGCGAACCGGCCGCTGCTCGTCCTCGCCGACGAGCCCACCGGCAACCTCGATGAGGCGACCGCTGACCGCGTCTTCGACCAGTTTGTAAAACTGGTCCGCGACCATGGCTCGGCGGCGCTGGTCGCGACGCATAACGAACGGCTCGCGGCAAAGATGGACCGCGTGCTGCGCTTGCACGAAGGGCATATCGAGGCGTAGCGTAGCGCCGGCAGACGAGGGGAAATCCGATGGCATTCTATGATCTCGCGGCGAAACTGCCCGGCGGTGGTACGCAATCGATGGCCGATTATCGCGGCAAGGTTCTGCTGATCGTCAACACCGCATCGAAATGCGGCTTTACTCCGCAATACGAGGGTCTGGAGGAACTCTACCGCGACTATAAGGATCGCGGGCTGGAGATATTGGCGTTCCCCTGCAACCAGTTCGGCGCGCAGGAGCCGGGCGACGCCGCCGAAATCGCGAATTTCTGCTCGCTGACCTATGATGTGAGCTTCCCCCTGATGGCCAAGATCGACGTCAATGGCGACGATGCCGATCCGATCTTCAAATATCTGAAGAAGGAAAAGACCGGCCTGCTCGGCAGCGGCATCAAGTGGAATTTTACCAAATTCCTGGTCGACCGCGACGGCAAGGTCGTGTCGCGCCACGCACCGACGACGAAGCCCGAACAACTCCGGAAAGAGATCGAGGAACTGCTGGGTTAGTCCGGTTCGTCATTGCGAGGGAAGCGAAGCAATCCCAGCTCTCGATCTTGCGCGATGGCGATGGCGGGAGATTGCCGCGCCGCCTCCGCCTCCTCGCAATGACGTTTTTGTGAAACCGGCCATGGTCGAATCGCCGCCGCCGCGTTAGCGTCCTCGCCATGGCCTACAGCCCCTTCGTCCCCCTGCGCGTCTTTTCCAGTTTCACGATGCTGGAGGGGGCGATAGAGCCCAAGCTGATCGCGAAAGCCGCGCGCGACCGCGGATTTCCGGCGATCGCGGTCGCCGACCGGAACGGGCTCTATGGCGTGATGGCCTTTGGCGAGGCGTGCAAGGCCGCCGGGGTGCAGCCGATCGTCGGCACCTTGCTGAGCGTCGCACGCCCCGGACAGCGGCTCGCGAACGGCGCCTCGATGATCGACTGGCTGGCGCTCTATGCACAGGACAGCCAAGGGTATGACAATCTGTGCGCGCTCGTGTCGGCAGCGCATCTGGGGCGGCCGGTCGAGCAGGATCCGCACGTCGCGCTCGCGCACCTCACTGGCAAGACCGACGGGCTGATTTGCCTGACCGGCGGCGGCGAAGGCGCGCTGGCGCGGTTGCTTGCCGACGAGCAGAACACCGCGGCCGACGACTATGTCGAACAGCTCGAAGCGCTGTTCGGCGGAAAGCTCTATATCGAATTGTCGCGGCGCGGCGATGCTACAGAGATCGCGGCCGAAGCGGCGCTGATCGAGATGGCCTATGCGCGCGCGCTGCCGATCGTCGCGACCAATCCGGCGAATTTCGTCGAACCAAATTTTCATCCCGCGCACGATGCGATGCTGTGCATCGCCCAGTCGGCCTACGTCGAAAGCGAGGACCGGCGCGTTTCGAACCCAGAAGCCTGGCTGAAACCCGCCGAAGCGATGGAGGATACGTTCTCGGATTTGCCCGAGGCGATCCACAACACGCTCGTCGTCGCGCAGCGCTGCGCGTTCATGGCGCCGAAGCGTGCCCCGATCCTGCCTAGCCTTGCCGGCGACCGCGAGGGCGAAGCTGCGCAGCTCAAGAGCGACGCGCACGCGGGTTTGACGGCCCGCCTTGCGCTCTATCCCGACCTGACGGAGGAAGAGCGGCAAGCCTATGTCGAGCGGCTCGATTTCGAGGTCGACGTCATAACCCAGATGGGTTTTCCGGGCTATTTCCTGATCGTTGCCGATTTTATCAAATGGGCGAAAGCGCAAGATATTCCGGTAGGGCCGGGGCGTGGATCCGGCGCGGGGAGTGTCGTTGCCTGGGCGCTGACGATTACCGATCTCGATCCGCTAAAGCTCGGCCTTCTGTTCGAACGCTTCCTCAATCCCGAGCGTGTGTCGATGCCCGACTTCGACATCGATTTCTGTGAAACGCGGCGCGGCGAAGTGATCCGCTATGTCCAGGAAAAATACGGCCGCGATACGGTGGCGCAGATTATCACCTTCGGAAAGCTGAAAGCGCGCGCGGTGCTGAAGGACACCGGCCGCGTTCTGCAGATGAGTTATGGCCAGGTCGACCGTCTCGCCAAGATGGTGCCCAACCATCCCACCGATCCCTGGACGCTCGAACGTGCGCTGAACGGCGTGGCCGAGCTGATGACCGAGTATAAGCAGGACGACGGGGTGCGCCGCCTGTTCGACATGGCCCGCCAGTTGGAAGGGCTGCCGCGTCACAGTTCGACCCACGCAGCGGGCGTGGTCATCGGTGACCGGCCGCTCGACCAGCTTGTCCCGCTTTATCGCGACCCGCGTTCGGACATGCCGGTGACCCAGTTCGACATGAAATATGTCGAGACGGCGGGGCTGGTGAAGTTCGACTTCCTCGGCCTCAAGACGCTGTCGGTGCTCAAGGAAGCGAAGCGCCTGCTGGCGCTGCGCGGGATCGACGTCGATCTCGATACGCTCGCGTGGGATGACAGCGCCGTCTACGAATTGCTCCAGCGCGGCGAAACCGTCGGCGTTTTCCAGCTGGAATCCGAAGGCATGCGCCGGACGCTGTCAGCAGTGAAGCCGACGAATTTCGGCGACATCATTGCGCTCGTCGCGCTCTATCGTCCGGGTCCGATGGACAATATCCCGCTGTTCGGCGCGCGCAAGAACGGACGCGAGCCGATCGCCTATCCGCACCCGCTGCTCGAAGGCATCCTCGCCGAAACATACGGGATTTTCGTCTACCAGGAACAGGTGATGCAGGCGGCTCAGATTCTCGCCGGCTACAGCCTTGGCGGCGCCGATCTGCTTCGCCGCGCGATGGGCAAGAAGGTCCAGGCCGAGATGGATGCCCAGCGCGACACCTTCGTCAAAGGCTGCGGCGAGCATAATGGAATCGACGCGAAGGCGGCGAACGAGCTGTTCGACTTGATCGACAAATTCGCCGGCTATGGCTTCAACAAGAGCCATGCAGCCGCCTATGCGTTGCTGTCTTATCAGACCGCGTGGTTGAAGGCGCATTATCCGCATGAATTCTTCGCTGCGTCGATGTCGTTCGACAGTCATCAGACCGATAAATTGTCGATCTTCATCGACGACATGCGCCGATTGGGCATCGCGGTAGCGCCGCCGTCGGTCAACGACAGCGAGGCGGATTTTTCGGTCGGCAGAAACGATGAGGGGTTAGAGGTTCGCTATGCGCTCGGTGCTCTCAAGGGCGTCGGCGAAAGGGCGATGGAGGTGCTGGTCGCCGAACGCCACGCCAAGGGCGACTTTGCGAGCCTAGACGATTTCGCCGCGCGGATCGATCCCAAACAGCTGAACCGCCGGCAGATCGAGGCGTTGGCGGCCGGCGGAGCGTTCGACTGTATCGAACCCGACCGCCCGCGCGCTTACGCGGGTGCCGAGGCCTTGCTCGCCTGCGCGAACAGCTCGGCGCATGAGCGCTCGACCGGTCAGGGCGGGCTGTTTGGCGGCGATGTGGCGATCATGCCGGTGCTCCAGCTTCCGGCGGCCGAGCCCTGGACGCTCGCCGAACGGATGACGCGCGAGAAGGAAGCGTTCGGCTTCTATTTCTCGGCGCATCCGGTCGAGCAATATGAGGCGATCATAGTGGCTCGCGGCGCGCGCTCTTACGGCGACATTTGCGAGAATGTCGAAATGACTCCGGGCACGCGCATTCCGATGGTGATGGCGGCCATGGTTGAAAGCGCGCGCGCCCGCGTGTCGCAGCGCGGCAACCGTTTTCTCAACCTGACGCTGTCGGACCGCAGCGGGCAGTTTCAGTCGAGTTGTTTTGACGAGCAGGCCGGCAAGATACTGGAAGTACTAGCGGCCGACGGCGGCTGCGCGATCCTGTCGGTCGAACTCGACCTGCTTGAAGGGGAGGAAACGCCGCGCGTCACGGTGCGCGGGGCGCAATCGCTGGCAGATATCGCCGCCACGGCTGCGCTTCAGATCAGTTGCAGGGTGGAACTGGCCGAAGCAATGCCCGAGATCGCCAGGCTGCTGGAGCGACGCGACGACGCGCGTGGCAAGATGTTCGTCGTCACGCGCGATCCGCTGACCGACGAAGATATCCGTATCGAGCTTGGCAATCGCTTTGCGCTCGGGCCGGACATCGTTTCGCGCCTTCAAATGATTGCCGGCGTCACCGAGACAGCGCTGTCGCTCGTCGGCGCGCGCGATTTCCGCGTTCGCTAGGGCGCCGCGGACGCGAAACGGTCCGGCCGCTATTCGCCGCTCATCCTGCTGCGACGGTTGGGCGGAATGAGGTGCAGATCCTCGCCGATATCCCACATCTATTGAGCCTTCCGGGCTAGCAGTTCCCTTGCGGCGGCGGCTTTCGTCTGTTTGGTCTTGCGCGCGCTTCGCCTCCCGCCCTATCTCCATGGGGCAACGATAAATCGAGGATGCAATATCATGGGAATGCAGGGTCAGCCGCTGCTGGTCACCAGCTTGATCGATCATGCCGCGCGCGAGCATGCCGGACGCGAGATCGTATCGCGCTGGGCCGACGGCAGCATGACGCGATCGACCTGGGGCGAGGCTGGAACAGATGCACGCCGGTTCGCCGCCGCAATGGTGAAGCTTGGAATGAAGAAGGGCGACCGCATCGCGACGCTTGCGATGAACCATGGCCACCATCTCGTCAGCTGGTACGGCAGTGCGGGAATGGGGGGTGTTCTCCACACGGTGAACCCACGTCTGTTCGACGAACAACTCGTCTATATCATCAACCATGCCGAGGACCGCGTCCTGTTGTTCGACGCAGCCTTTATGCCGATCGTCGAGCGCATCCGTCCCGAGCTGAAGAGTGTCGAGCATTTCATCCTGTTCGATGCGCCCGCGCAGGGCGATTATAAATCTTATCGCGATTTGCTGGGCGCCGAGGATGGCAGCTTCCAGTGGGTCGACCTCGACGAGCGTGATCCGGTCGGGCTTTGCTACACGAGTGGAACGACGGGCAACCCGAAGGGTGTACTTTATGAGCATCGCTCGAATGTCATTCACGCGATTACGGAGATTCAGCCCGACGTGTTCGACATGTCGAACCGCAGCGTGATTCTGCCGATCGTTCCGATGTTCCATGCGAATAGCTGGGGCATTCCGTTTGCCGCGGCTACGGTCGGGGCGAAGCTCGTCTTTTCGGCGACGAACGACGCGCAGGTGCTTTGCGACCTGATGCACGAAGAAGGCGTCACCCATAGCGCCGGCGTGCCGACGGTGTGGCTTGCGATGTTCGGCCATATGGATGCGACGGGCATCGATTACGGCAAGCTTCAGCGTGTTATTATCGGCGGCTCCGCAGCCCCGCGCGCGATGATCGAACGTTTCATGAAGGCGGGGGTCGACGTCGGCCATGCATGGGGCATGACCGAGACGAGCCCGATCGGGACTATGGGCAAGCGGCCGTGGAACTGGGACGAGATGAGCTTCGACGAACGTGTCGATGTCGTCTGTCGGCAGGGATGTCCGCCGTTCGGGGTCGAATTGCGCATCGTCGACGACGAGGACAAGGAACTGCCTCGCGACGGCGAGACGAGCGGACGGCTGCAATGTCGCGGGCCCTGGATCATCCAGCGCTATTTCCGGGCCGAGGAGGATGCAGCCGACGCGGACGGCTGGTTCGACACGGGAGACGTGTCGGTGATCCATCCGGATGGGGTCATGCAGATCACCGATCGCGCGAAGGATGTGATCAAGTCGGGGGGCGAGTGGATTTCGTCGATCGAGCTGGAAAATGCCGCGGTCGGCGCGCCGGGCGTTCAGGAAGCGGCAGCGGTCGGCGTCTTCCATCCCAAATGGGATGAACGGCCGATCCTTTTGATCGTGAAGAAGCCCGGTGCCGATATCAGCGAAACGAGCGTTCTCGATCATCTGAAGGACAAGGTCGCCAAATGGTGGCTCCCCGACGAGATCGTCTTTGTCGACGAGCTGCCACACACCGCGACCGGGAAGATTTTGAAGCGGCAGATCCGAGACGATTATAGGGACTACAGGCTGAAGTCGCTCGCGACCGCCTAGAACAGCTCCATCTGCCCGTCGCGCTCGGGCGGGCGGAACAGGTCGCAGCGGAGCGGCGGAAAGCGCTGGTCCATGCCGTGCTCGCGAGCAGCGCGCGTCACCCGCTGGCGGATCAGCTGCGGCCAGATGCCTTGCCCCTTCATGCGGGTGAAGAAATTGGGGTCGTTGTCGCGGCCGCCGCGAATGTCCTGCACGATGTGCATGACCTTTTCGGCGCGGTCCGGATAATGAGCGTCGAGCCAGGCGCGGAACAGCGGCGCGACCTCGAACGGCAGGCGCATCAGGATATAGGAGGCGCGGATCGCGCCGGCCTCGGCGGCGGCCGCCATGATCGTCTCGATCTCGTGATCGGTGATCGCGGGGATGATCGGGGAGATGTTGACCTGCGTCGGCACGCCCGCGTCGATGAGCTTGCGGATCGCGGCAAGCCGGCGGCGCGGGTGCGGGGCGCGAGGTTCGAGGGTGCGAGCGACCTTGGGATCGAGCGTCGTCACAGAGATCGCGACCCCGATCAGATTGTCGCGAGCCATGTCGGCGAGCAGATCGATATCGCGGAGCAGCCGGTCGGACTTGGTCGTGATCAGCAGCGGGTGTTTTGTTTCGGCGAGGACCTCGACAATCGAGCGCGTGACACCCCACTCGCGCTCGATAGGCTGATAACCGTCGGTATTGGTGCCGATCGCGAGCGGGGCGACCTTGTAGCCGCTTTTGGCGAGCTCGGCGCGGAGCAGCTTCGCCGCGTCGGGTTTGGCGAACAACTTGCTTTCGAAATCGAGCCCGGGCGACAGGTCGTGATACGCGTGGGTCGGGCGCGCGAAGCAATAGATGCAGCCGTGCTCGCAGCCGCGATAGGGGTTGATCGAACGGTCGAAGCCGATGTCGGGCGAGCTGTTGCGCGAGATGATTGTTTTTGGACGCTCGACGCTGACCGTCGTGCGCAGCGGTGGCGGCGCGCCGTCAATCTTTTCGGCGGCGTCGAGCCAGTCGCCGTCGGCCTCGCGATCGAGCGAACCGGTGCGCGTCGGACGCAAATTGGTCGGCGCGCCGCGGCCCGAGATCGGGGGAAGAGGCTTGGTTGATTCCACCGCCGCATCGTAAAACGGCCTATAGAACAAATAAAGAACAAAGCGACTATTCGGTGAGTCGGGGCATCAGCTCGACGAAATTGCATGGTTTGTGTCGGCTATCGAGTTGGGTCGACAAAATGCCCTCCCACGCATCGGTGACCGCACCGGTCGAACCGGGCAGCGCGAAAATATAGGTGCCGCGCGCGACGACGGCGCAGGCGCGCGACTGGATCGTCGAGGTGCCGATCTTCTGGTAGCTGAGCCATCGGAACAGCTCGCCGAAGCCGGGAATGTCCTTGCCGTCCAGACGGTGCAATGCCTCCGGCGTCACGTCGCGGCCGGTGACGCCGGTGCCGCCGGTCGTGATCACAACATCGACCTCGGGATCGTCGATCCAGTTGTGGAGGCGCGAGACGATCAGGTCACCTTCGTCGCGGATAATCGCGCGCGCAGCGAGGATGTGGCCCGCGTCGGTCAGCAATTGCTCGAGCTTGTCGCCCGACCGGTCCTCGGCCGCGCTGCGGCTGTCCGAAATCGTCAGGATCGCGATCCGGACCGGCCGGAACGGCAGGCTCTCGTCAATCGGCATTGGCGAGGCTGCCCGAACCGGCATAGGTCAGCCGGGTCCGGTCCTTGCCATCGGGGAAACGCGGCCATTTGCCCTGCGCGAGCATCGCGCGGCTGACCGAGGGCTTGCCCTGCTGCGCTTCGTACATCCAGTAATTGCGGAGCACGATGCCGACATAGCCGCGCGTTTCCCAATAGGGGATCGATTCGATGTAGAGCAAAGGATCGCCGCCGTCGCGAATCTCGCTCTGCCAGCGGGCGATCGGCGCGGGTCCGGCGTTATAGGCGGCAATGACCTTGGGCAGCAGTCCGCCGGTCGAACCGTCCTTGCTGAGATATTCCAGATAACGCTGGCCGAAATCCATGTTGACCGCGGGCGATTTGAGATCGCCCGGCGCACGTCCGTCGCCGTTCCAGCGCGCAAGGTCCGACGCGGTACCCGGACGCACCTGCATCAGCCCCATCGCGCCCGCGGGGCTCACCACGGCGCGGCGGAACCGCGATTCCTGGAGCGTGTGGGCAAAGACGAGCGCGGGATCGACCCGCCAGCCACCATTGGGCTCCCATTTGGGCTGCGGATAGCGCGCCGCTGCGGCGAGCTTGCGGCCCTGCGGCGTATTATGCGCGAGATAGAGCTGGGTTTCGGGCAGGCTGAGCGCCTGCGCCATGCCGGCGAGCTGGGCATGCTGGTTCGGATTGCCGATGCGCGCCTGATGCTGCAATAACTCGCCGGCATAGCCATCCTCGCCGATCTCGGCGAAGGCCATCGCTGCGCGAACATTGGGCAGATCCTCGAGCGCGCGCCAGGCGCTGCGGTCGGGGCGGACATTCTCGCGTTGGCTTCCGGTTTCAACGCCCAGCGTCTCGATGGCAAGAAGGCCGTAAAGCGTTTCCTCGTTGGCAGCGGCGGCGCGCAGGCGCGGCTGCACCGATTGCGGCTGGCCCGCGGCGATCGCGGCGCGCGCCGCCCAATAATAAGCGGCAGCGCGCAGTTCGGCATCAGGTGCTTCGCGCGCAACGCGGTCGAACGCGGCGAGCGAGGTGGGGTAATCGCGCAGGCGCCACGAGGCGAGGCCCTGCACCCATGCCCCTTGCGTGGCCCAGGCGCCGCGTCCTTCGGTGCAGGCCTGTGCGAGGCGAAGCGCGTTCGCGTCATCATTCTCTATATAATAGGACCAGGCGATCTTCTGGCGCCATTCGTCGCGCGCCTCGGGCGTTAGCTTGTCGGCCACGGCCGCATAGAGCGCTTCGGCGCCGGCCGGATCGTCATTCTTGATCCGCTCGGGAATCGAGCGCGCGAGGCCTGCCGCGAACGGATCGCTGACGCTATCGGCCCCGACGCGGCGCGGCGCGGTGCCCGACCAGCTCAGGCGATTCTGGTAGGGCAGTGTCGGAAGGTCGCTCGCTCCGCGTTTCGTCGCAAGGCGAGCGAGCTGTTCGGCCTGCGGCAACTGCGGCGAGCGCGCGAGGATAGGCATGATGTCAGCCACTTCGGCGCGCGGGCTGTTTGCCGCTGTGAGCATTTCGGCGCGCAGAAAGTCGCCGAGCGGACCATTGTCGTCGCCGAGCAAGGTCTTCGCCTCGCCCCAGCGTTGCCCGCGGATCGCGGCCAGCACTTGCGTGTAGAGCTGCTTTTCTTTCGACGAGAGGATGTCGGGCACCGTTTGCGGCGCCGCAAGAAATTCGGGTGCGGCAGAATCGGCGGCAAATACGGGTGATGCGGTCACGGTGAGCGCGACGAGCGCGCAAGAGAAAAATTTCATGGTCATATTCTTCATCTGTCAACGTCCCCGGTTGAGCAGTTTCAGACTGTCCCAGGCGGCGGCCTTCTGGGCCGGCCGGGCAAGCAGCATGGCGGGGTGCGCCACTGCCACGGTCTCCACCTTGCCGCCATCTTGGTTAATATCGAGTAACCTTCTGCGCGCATCGGGGAGAGAAATCTGCGCCGCCATGCGAACGATGTCGCCGCCGACCAGAAGCAGGCGTTCCGGCTTTGCCAGCTGCAGATGGTGCCAGAGCAGACGATCGAGTTCGCCCACATCCTTTTCGTCGACGCGGCCACCGGGCGGGCGCGTGACCGCGAGGCTGGCGAGGTAGGCGTCGCCGCGTGTCGTTCCGATCGCGCGCAGCATCGCGTCGAGGAGCTGGCCGGCGGCGCCCGAAAATAGCGCCGCGTCGCGCTGGTCGTCGATTTCGGGCCACGCGGTGAGCAGCATCAAAGGAGCTTCGGCTTTGCCGACGGGCAGGACCCGGCGGGCGTCCCACTGGCTTCCCGGAACGTCGGGACTGGTCGCAAGCCATGACTGGAAGGCATCCCAGCCGTCGGGAAACACTACCGGACCCTTCGGTTCCTGGATCGCGGGCGCTTCCTGACGCTGGAGCGCGGCGGGCAATGGCGCGATTTCGGGTTCGGCGAGCCGTTGGGGCTTCGGCCTGGCTGTAACGTCATTCGCTGCCGGCACGTCGAGCCAGCCCGCCGGCGCTTCGCCGACGAACGAATCCATTCCGGCCAAGGACCACCAGTCGTGATAGCTTTCGGCCAGCAAGGCTGAATTTCGCCCACCCATGATTTTGTTTCAAACAGGCAGTTGACGGGGCCGTCAATTGGCGGGCATCGCAATTCGTGACAGAATGAGCGCCGGACACGATGAATGATCCGGGGCGGGACGGCAGAAAGGTAGTTGCGGTGAGCGAACGGGAATCGATGCCCTATGACGTCGTGATCGTCGGGGCGGGGCCGGCAGGCCTTTCGGCGGCGATCCGATTGAAGCAGCTGGCAAACGAAGCGGGCAGCGAGCTGTCGGTCTGCATCCTTGAAAAAGGATCGGAAGTCGGCGCGCATATCCTGTCGGGAGCGGTGATCGATCCCAAGTCGCTCGACGAATTGCTCCCCGATTGGCGCGACCAAGGTTGTCCGCTCGCCGAAGTGCCGGTGAATGACAATCAGCACTGGGTGCTGACCAAAAAAAAGAAGTTCGGCGTGCCGCACCTCATCACGCCCGGCTTCATGCACAACAAGGGCACCTATACAGGTAGCCTAGGCAATCTCTGCCGCTGGCTTGCCGAGCAGGCGGAAGGGCTGGGGGTCGAAATCTTCCCGGGATTTGCGGCCGCGGAAATCCTCTATAATGAGGACGGATCGGTGAAGGGCGTCGCCACCGGTGATATGGGCATTGCGCGCGATGGCAGCCACAAGCCCGACTATGCCCCCGGTCTGGAACTCCACGCCAAATACACCTTTTTCGCCGAGGGCGTGCGCGGGCATTTGACGAAGATGCTCAAGCCGCAATTCGCGCTCGACGCCGATTGCGAACCGCAGGTTTACGGCATCGGGGTCAAGGAATTGTGGGACATCGATCCCGAGAACCATGCCGCGGGCCGTGTCATCCACACGCAGGGCTGGCCGCTCGACGAGAATGCCAATGGCGGCGGATTCCTCTACCATCAGGCGAACGGGCAGGTCGCACTCGGTTTCGTGACCTGGCTCAACTATCGCAATCCGCATATCTCCCCGTTCCAGGAGATGCAGAAGTGGAAGACGCACCCCGAGATCGCAAAGATCCTGAAGGGTGGCAAGCGCGTCTCTTACGGCGCGCGGGCAATCAGCGACGGTGGCTGGCAATCAGTTCCGAAGCTGGCGTTCCCGGGCGGCGCTCTGATCGGTGACACTGCGGGCTTCCTGAATGTGCCGCGCATCAAGGGCACGCATACGGCGATGAAGTCGGGCATGATGGCCGCCGAGGCGGCTTTCGCGGCGGTGACGGCCGGGCGGACCAGCGACGTGCTGACCGCCTATCAGGATGCCTATGACAGCAGCTGGGTGAAGAAGGAACTGAGCGTCGTCCGTAACGTTCTGCCGCTCGTCGAGAAGTTCGGCGATCTGGCGGGCACCATCCTGTCGGGTATGACGATGTGGCTCGAAACACTGGGCATTCGCGTACCTTTCACGATGAAGCATCATCCCGACAACACGACGCTCTACCGCGCCGACCAGATGAAGAAGCCCGATTATCCGAAGGCCGACGGTGTGCTGACCTTCGACCGGCTGTCCTCGGTGTTCCTGTCGAACACCAATCATGAGGAGGATCAACCGGTCCATCTGCAGCTGAAAGACCCGTCGATCCCGATCGAATATAACCTGCCGCTCTATGACGAGCCGGCGCAGCGTTATTGTCCGGCAGGGGTTTACGAGGTTGTCGGGCAGGACGAGGGCAATCCGCGTTTTGTGATCAACGCGCAGAACTGCGTCCACTGCAAGACCTGCGACATCAAGGACCCGACCCAGAATATCAACTGGGTTACTCCCGAAGGCGGCGGAGGCCCCAATTACCCGAACATGTAAGTTCGCGCGCCTGCTGCTGGTCGTCGGCGCCGTTGCCGGCGCCGGAACCTTGCAAGCGGCGCCCGGCGACAGCGGGGCGGCCCTGAATGCGCTGGTACGGGCGCGGCTTGCCGAGGAAGCGGGTGATCCGGCGGCCGCACTTGCAGCCTTGACCCGCGTCGCGAGCGAGGTACCCGATCTTCCCGGCCTGCGCGGGCGGATGCTCGAACAGGCGATCGACGCCGGCGACCTCGCCGCCGCACGGAACGCCGCGCTTCGGTTGTGGCAGGGCGGAGATCGACGCTTCGACGCGCAACTGGTGCTGGCTGTCGATGCCATACGGCGGTCGGACTGGCGCGCCGCGCGCGACTATATCGGGGGGCGTTCGGACAAGACGGGGGGCGATGCGATCTCCAGACTGATCCAGCCCGCGTTCCATAGCTGGATCGATGTCGGCGCGCGGGCGGACGTGCCCGAACAACATTTGCTGGACGCGGCGGTCAAGGGGCGCCCCGAACCCGTACTCGCGTTCGAGGCGGCGCTGGTCCAGATCGCCGCGAAACGTCCTGCCGATGCAATTGCGTTGGCCGCCCGCACCTCGCCGACCGACCGGACGAGCCAGCTTGTGGCGCTTCGCCTTGCCGCGACGCTCGATCGGGTGGGCGAGGCGGAGGCCGCAAAGGCGCTGCGCGCGCGGATCGCGATGGCGGCGGGCGGGCGTGAGGATCCGATGCTGCTTTTGCCCGACCAGCCGATTTCGACACCCCGCGCGGCCATGGCGCAATGGCTCGGCATGCTCGGCGACGGCTTTGCGCGGATGCCGAACGGCAGCCCGAAGCTGTCGATACTTTTCGGGCGCGCGGCCTATTGGCTCGACGATCGTGACTGGGCGGTGCGTTCGGCGCTGGTCGAGGCGCTCGATCGCGGCGGACGATCTGGCGACGCGATGACGCTGCTCGCGGGAAGCCGCGCTGCGTTGCCGCCGGTGCTCGAGATGCGGCGTGCCGAATTGATGGCCGATGCGGGCGATCCGGCGGGCGCGGCCAAGCTGGCAGAGAACGCGGCGCGCGGGGCTCCGACAGCGCGGAGCATGCTCGTGCGCTTTGCCGATATTGCGCGGCGTGCAGAGGATCGCGAGGCGACCGAGCGCGCCTATGCCGCGATCGAAGCAACGCTGGGCGATACAGCCGACGACCGCGCGCTCCATGGCACGCTGCTCGTCGCCCGCGCCGAACTGCGGCTCCAGGCGAATGACTGGGATGGGGCCTCGTCGCTCATCGAACAAGCGGTGCTGCTACGGCCCGACGATCCGGCGATCCTGAATTTCGCCGGCTATTCCGCGATCGAGCGGCGCAAGGACATCAAACAGTCGCTGGCGCGGATCGAGGCCGCATGGAACGCCGAGCCGCAGAACGCCGCGATCACCGATTCGCTGGGGTGGGCCTATTTCCTCACCGATCGCACCGCCGAGGCGGTTCCCTTGCTCGAACAGGCGCAGGCGAGCGAGCCGGCAAATGCGGTGATCGTCGAGCATCTGGGCGATGCCTATTGGAAAGCCGGGCGCAAATTCCAGGCACGCTATACCTGGCGCGCGGCGGCCTTGCTTGCCGAGGATGAGATGGCGGCGCGGCTGACCGCCAAGCTGCGCGATGGCCTGACAGCCGCAACGACGGCTCCGTGATGGCGATCCTGCAAGAAACCGGCTGGGCTAAGATCAACCTTGCGTTGCATATCCGCGCGCGGCGGGCGGATGGCTATCATGAGATCGAGACGCTGTTCGCGTTCGTCGATGCGGGCGATCACATTGCCGCCGAGGTGGCGGAGGCCGACCGACTGATCCTCGACGGCGAATTCGCCGGGGGATTGTCAGACGGCGCCGACAATCTGGTGCTACGCGTGCTGGATCTGATGCGCGAGCGCTATGGCGCGCACCGCGTGCCGCCGCTGGCAATCCGGTTGACCAAGACGCTGCCGGTTGCAGCGGGGATCGGGGGCGGTTCGGCCGACGCGGCCGCGATGGCGCGGCTTGTGCGGCGGCATTTCCTGCCCGGCATCGGGGACGCACCGCTGGCACGAATGGTGAGCCCGCTCGGAGCCGATATCGCGGCTTGCGTGGCGAGCGCGACCTGCCTGGGCATCGGGGTCGGCGAACAGTTGAGCGCGGTGCCCGAACTGTCGCTGACGGGAACCCCCGTACTGCTCGTGAATCCGCGCCAACCTGTCGCGACAGGTCCGGTGTTTGCGGCTTGGGACGGTGTCGATCGCGGGCCGCTGTTCACCGGCGCCGACGTTCGAGCGCAGCTTTTTGCCTCGCGCAACGATCTGCAGCGCGCGGCGATCGCGCAGTGCCCGGCCATCGTCGATGTTCTTACCGAGCTTGGAGCGCTTAAACCCTGGCTGGCGCGCATGTCGGGATCGGGCGCGACCTGTTTCGCACTGTTCGAGGCGCCCGCCGAGCGCGATGCCGCCGCGGCGCACCTCGCAGCGAGCCACCCGCATTGGTGGCAGATGGCGGGAGCGCTGCGATGAGCGAGGCGTGGCGCCAGCTGGGGAGGCCGCGCGGCGGCGGTATCTTGCTGATCGGCGATCATGCGTCGGCGCATGTTCCCGGCGACATCGATCTCGGCATCGATCCCGCGCTGCTCCGCGAGCATATCGCGATCGACCTTGGCGTCGCCGAAGTCGCGGCGCTGCTGGTCGACGGGGGCGCCGTCGATGCGGCGATCCTCGGCGGGGTGTCGCGGCTTGTCGTCGACTGCAACCGCGACGAGGATGCGCCGGGTGCGGTGCCGGTTGCGAGCGACGGCCATGCGATCCCCGGCAACGCGCTCGATCATGCAGGACGCGAAGCGCGGATGGCGCGCTTTTTTCGTCCCTATCACGACCATATCGCGGCGACGATCGCGGCTCATCGTCCGGCGATGATCCTGTCGCTACACAGTTTTACGCCCTCACTCGCGAGCGACCCGGGGCAGGCGAGGCCGTGGCACGTCGGGGTGCTGTACAACGAGGACGAGCGGCTGGCGGCACCTGCCATTGCCGCGTTGGCGGAGGAAGGTCTTACCGTCGGCGACCAGCTTCCCTATTCGGGCAAATTGCTGAACGCGACGATGAACCGCCATGCCGAGGCGAACGACATTCCCTATGTGGGGATCGAGATGCGGCAGGATCTGGTGGGAGACAAGACCGGGCAGGCGCGATTTGCCGACTATCTTTCTCGCATGTGCAGCAAGCTTGCATTGAATCTTGCCGGATAGGTGTGTAGACGCGCGTCTCTCCATATATTTTTGAAATAAAATTATCAGGATTGTGCAAAATGCCTTCTTATCGTTCTCGAACCTCCACTCATGGCCGCAACATGGCGGGCGCGCGCGGGCTCTGGCGTGCGACGGGGATGAAGGACGAGGATTTCGGCAAGCCGATCATCGCAGTGGTCAACAGCTTCACCCAGTTCGTGCCCGGCCACGTCCATCTGAAAGACCTCGGCCAGATGGTTGCGCGCGAGATCGAGGCGGCGGGCGGTGTCGCCAAGGAGTTCAACACGATCGCGGTCGATGACGGGATCGCGATGGGGCACGACGGCATGCTCTATTCGCTGCCGAGCCGCGACCTGATCGCCGACAGCGTCGAATATATGGTCAACGCGCATTGCGCCGACGCGATGGTATGCATTTCGAACTGCGACAAGATCACGCCCGGCATGCTGATGGCGGCGCTGCGGATCAATATTCCCGTCGTATTCGTGTCGGGCGGACCGATGGAGGCGGGGAAGGTCGTCCTCAAGGGCAAGGAGGTCGCGCTCGATCTGGT
>JAEWIL010000250.1 GCA_023387085.1 Pseudomonadota bacterium
AGTCCGGGGTGACGAACGGTGGGAAGCGACCGGAAACACGCCGTCTCTCCCAACCCCGTTCGCATCGAGCAAAGTCGAGATGCCCCTCGAGCTAGGCTTGTCGTCGATGGGTGTCTCGACTTCGCTCGACACGAACGGAAAGAGGAACGTCCGCTTCCCACCCCAAAGCCGACGTTCGTTCCACCGGTTCGCAAATAGACATGCTCACGCTTCTTATGGCAATTGCCCGTCCATATATTTGCCGAGCGTCCGGTGGAAATGGCGGATGCGGCTTTCCTGATAATGGCCGAGTTCGATCACGCCGTTGGGCGATGATTTCATGCCGGTCTGGACATGCGGCAGATTTTCCATGTCCTGATCGAACACGCCGGCGAGGGCGGCGCCGATCAAATGCCCCGCGCTGGCAAAGGGCTGATCGTCGGGGATCAGGTGCATCGGCGCCGAGCGCGGCGGCTTCTCGCCCTTGGGCGTGCGCATCAATATGCGCACTTCCATCAGGCAATGGTCGACATCGCCCCACGGCCGCCAGCGATAAACGATATTCGGGACCATCCCGCCCCACGGCGACCAGTTGGGAAAGACATTATAGGTGAAGTTGTCGAGCATTTCGGCGTCGGTGACGTCCGAATAATCATGCCCGTTCATCGCCGAAAAGGCGTCGCGGTTGGCCTGTGCCAACACCTTGCGCGCCAGCATCGGATCGTCGGGGTCGAAACCCTTGATGTCGGCGGCTGACCCGCTGCTGCGCCGGGCGCGGCTGTCGCCGGCGCCGATGAAATCCTCGAGCGATTTCAGGACGTAGAACTGGTCCTTGCCCTTGATGTGCGGCGACATGGCGCCCGCCGGGGTGATCGCCCGGTTGAGGAAATCGCCATAAAGATCATAGCGGGTGTTGGCGTCGGCGGTGAAGCCCAGGATCTGGGGATGGGTGACGATGCTGTGCCACGCCTCCATGAAGGCTTCGGCCACCGCCTTCCAATTCGCCGGGACGACGCGGCCGACCCACGCGCCCGTGAAGCATTCGTCGAGCCGCCAATTGTCATAATGCTCGATCCCCGGCCCGACCCATTCGCGAAACGGCGGCAGATCGTGATTTTCGGTGACGAGAATGAACCCTTGCCAACGATCGACCTTTAGCTCGGGAAGGCTCATGTCCTTGTCGGCCAGATGCTTGAAATCCCAAGCGCATGGCGCTTCCTTGAAGCGACCGTCATGGTGCCAGGAAAAGCCGTGGAACGGGCAGCGCAGATTGACCGCGGGCCCGCTTTCGGTGCGCAGCTTGCGACCGCGATGAAGGCAGACGTTGTAGAAAGCCTTTACCGATCCATCCTTCTGACGGACGAGCAAAATGCTCTTTTCATTGATGTCATAGACGACGGTGTCGCCGGGATCGGGCATATCCTCTTCGCGCGCGGCATATTGCCAGATGTTGGGCCACATCTTTTCGCGTTCGAGGCGCGCCCAGTCGTCGCTGACATAGCGGCTGATCGGGATGGGTTCGTCGCCAAGCTCCTGCGTCGATTCGACCAGCAGATAATCGGGCGCGCGCCGCGTGTCGGCGTTCAGCATGTCGGTATAGGTCGTGCCGGGGCAGCGATCGTCGCGGTCCTGGGCCTGGGGAGGGCTAAGGTCGTTCATCAAGGGCTCCGCAAATTCAGGCGATCTGGTCGAGAGGCATGCCGCATGCGGCGGCGAGCGAGCGGTGGACGCCGTGCAGCGCCGGCTCGTTCGCGCCGATCACGACGTGGTAATCGTCCGGCGCCGTCATCAGATTGGCGTAGCCGTTGCTGGCGACGCGATAATCCTCGCTCTGCACGACGGTGGCGGTCATGTCATAGGCCATCTCGCACATCGTCTTGTGCTCATCGCTTTCGACGCCGAAGGGGGCGTAGACCGCGAACTGGCAGAACATCTTTCCGGCGCCGTCGGGAAAGAGGCGGAACACCTGCGTAAAATAGACCCCGGGAGTCACGGCGCCGAAGAAGATGACGGTGTTGGGAAAGAGATAGTGGACGCCGCCATAGTCGGTTTCGGGCCATTCGCTTTCGTCCTTGCCGACGAGCGCGCCGACCGACAGGTCGGGGAAGCTGACGCGATGGTGACGCCCGATCGGTTCATAGACATTGCGGTCGCTGTAATGCGTGCCGCCGATCGTCGAGGCGTGGAGCATCTTGAAATGATAGCTCTCGCCATAGGTGTCGAGCGCGAACTTCCAATTGGCGTCGGCGGTCAGGATGCCCTTTTTGACCGGTTCGGCGCGGTGTAATTCCAATTGGGCGAGCACCGGGCCGAAATCGCCCAGATGCGCTTCGGCGTCGATCGGCGCGCCGCCCGCTCTGGCGCGCACGAAGATCAGGCCCAGATGTTCGGCGCAGGGCAGCTCGATGAGGTCGCGGGCGCCGATGTCGCACCCCGCGAAACCCTCCTTGCCCGGTTGGCCGACCAGTTTGCCGGCAGGGTCAAAGGTCCATGCGTGAAAGGGGCACACCAGCCGTGGGCGGCTTCCCTGCCAAGGCTCCTTCTCCTCGACCAACTTGGCCCCGCGGTGGGTGCACATGTTGAGGAAGGCGCGCGCGATGCCGTCCTTGCCGCGCGTGACGAGGATCGACGGACCCGCCGAATCGAACAACAATGTATCACCAGCGTTGGGAATATCGCCCGACAGGCCCGCGACCAGCGGCTCGTTGCGGAAAATATGCTCCATCTCGGCCGCGTTGCGCGCTTCGCTGGTGTAGACGGCTTTGTGCAGCGGCAGCGGCGCGTCGGCCCGGTCGGTGCGATTTTCCGCGATGATCGCCACCAGCTTGCGCAGGCCCGCGCGGGCGTTACGCTTGCGGACGGCGAACCAGTCCTGCGGCGCGATCTTCGGATCGGACTCGGCCATGGCTCTCCTCACATTTTGCCCAGTATGATTCCGGGTCTCGAAAAGCTTATCGCACAAAGGCAGGCGCTTGTGCGCTAGTGCTTTTGAGGGGGAGAGGATGATGGCTGCACCCGGAACGATCGCGGCGCTCGGCGAGATCATGCAGCTCGCCTATGTGCCTTCGGATTTCGACGCCGCGATCCGCCATTGGACCGAGGTGATGGGGGCGGGGCCCTTTTTCCTGCTGCCGAACGTGTCGCTTCCTGGCGGGCGCTATCGCGGCGCGCCGAGCGATCCGCTGTTCACCATGGCACTGGGCTATTGGGGCGAGATGCAGATCGAGCTGATCCGGCCGGAGAATGCGGACACATTGCTCTATCGCGGTGACTATGCGGTGGGCGAGGGATTGCATCATGTCTGCATTCTCGTCGATTCGATCGCCGAGGCGCGCGCCCGCTGCGCCGAGGTCGGCGCGGAGATTATTTTCGAGGCGCCGGTCGGCGACACGGGGGGCGTGATCTATGCCGATCCCGGAACCGGTCCGGGGACGTTGGTCGAGCTGCTCGAGCCGCAGGCGGGGACGCGCGAGTTGTTCGCGATGATGCGCGATGCGGCGAAGGGCTGGGACGGCAGCGAGCCGCTGCGCTCGCTGGGTTAGCTGTTCGCGCCCAGATAGCCCAGCTGACCGGCCTTGAAGATCGTCTGCGCGCGGTTGACCGAGTTGAGTTTCTCGCCCGCCCGGTGGACATGATAGCGCACCGTCGCGTGGCTCAGCGAGATGATCATGCCAATCTCTCGATCCGTCTTGCCGATCGCCGCCCAGCGCAGGCATTCGACCTCGCGCTTCGACAGTTCGCAGTCGGACGGAATGCGGCGCTTCGTGCGCATCGCCGAGGTATAGCCCGAGATGAAGCGCCGCGTCGCGACAGCGAGGACCGGGCCGATTTCGGCGAACAAATCGCCCAGATCGGTGACATTTTCATCCTTCGGGTGAAAGCTGTTCGCTGAAATCTGGCCGAAGGGCAGGTGGACCGGCACGACGATCGCCGCCCGGTACCGCCCGTTGGCGGCGAAGTAGCGCGACAGGTCGATGTCGTCGAGATAGGGGTTTGGATTGGCCGTGCGGAAGCCGTCGCCATTGCACCAGAAGGGCTCGCTTTCATAACGGCACGACCGCGGCAGCGGGGAATGGAGTGCCAGACGGTGATCCTCCCACCAGCGTTCGCCATCGCCGAGCCAGCCGAACAGGTCGGCGGCGAGTACCGCGCCGTCCGCGTCGACCATCGTTTCCTTTGAGGCGATATCGTCGCAGAGCGCGACGCGAAGATCATAGCTGGCCGCGAAATCGCGCAGCGCGACCGCAGCGTCGTGGATATCCTCCACGCCGCGGACCGTGACCGCGTCGACCAGCTCCCTCGCATTTGGCGGTGCGAACCCGTCGTCGGGCAGCTTGGCTGCCTGCTCTCCCATGGGTGGGACTATTTCACACTGGCCGGCAAGTCGCAATGCATGTGTCATAGGCGTAGCACCGTCTTGGCTATAATGTTTTTCTGGACTTCGCTCGAACCGCCGAAAACGGTCCACGCGCGGCTGTTGAGATAGCGGGCGGCTGCGACCTGGGCATCGTCGTCGCCGATCGGCGGCGGCGCTCCATTGCCGTAAAGCGGCCGCACCGTCGGCAGCTGCAGGCCGTCATAACCATGCAAATCCATCGCCAGGCCGTCGATTCGCTGGTGGATTTCGGATGAGAGCAGCTTGACCAGCGAGGTTTGCGGCCCGGCCGGGCGGCCTTTCGCCATGTCGGCGAGGATGCGCAGTTCGGTCGTTTCGAGCGCTTCCGCTTCCAACCGCAGGCGCGCGATCCGCGTTGCGACCTGCGTGTCGCCGCCCCGCCTTCCGTCGCGACCGCCTGGCTCGACACCGGCGAGCTTTTCGAGATGATCGATCGCGCGGATCAGGCGCGGCGCGTGGAACGATCCGCCACGCTCATTCTCGAGCAGGAATTTGGCGATCGTCCAGCCCTGCCCCTCTTCGCCGATGCGGTTGTCGACCGAGGTGCGGGCAGCGTCGAGAAAGACCTGATTGACCTCATGGTCGCCCGCCATGGTGATGATCGGGGTGACGGTCACGCCCGGCTGGTCCATCGGAACCAGCAGGAAGCTGATCCCCGCCTGCTTCTTGACCTCTCCGTCGGTGCGCACGAGGCAGAAGATCCAGTTCGCGTGGTGCGCGTGGGTCGTCCAGATCTTCGTTCCGTCGACGACATATTCGTCACCCTCGCGCCGCGCGCGGGTGCGGAGCGAGGCGAGGTCGGACCCGCTTTGCGGTTCCGAATAGCCCTGACACCAATAGTCGGTGCCGGCGCGGATGGCGGGAAGGAAGCGGTCTTTCTGCTCCTGCGTTCCAAAGGCGCAGATGACGGGACCAACCAGACGCAGGCCGAGCACGGACAGCGCCGGCGCCCCGGCGATCGCGCATTCCTTTTCAAAGATATAGCGCTGCATCGGCGTCCAGCCAGTGCCGCCGCAATCCTCCGGCCAGTGATAGGCGACCCACCCCTTGTCGTTGAGGATACGGTGCCAGACGAGGCCGATGTGGGGCTCGACGAAAACGCCCGGGGTGCGGCTTGCCCCGTCGCGGACAAAATCGGGCAGCGACGTTCGGAGGAAGTCGCGGACCTCCTCGCGAAAATCGAGTTCGGCCTTTGTGAGATCGAGATCCATAAATCCGCTAGCGCTCGAGGATTGCCACCGCCGAAAGGCCGGGCGCTCCATAGACATGAGAATAGCCCACCTTCGGGTCGTTCGGCACCTGGCGCTCGCCGCCGCGTCCGCGCAGCTGCACCGTGTTTTCGTAAACCTGCCGCAGGCCGGACGCGCCGATCGGCTCGCCGCAGGCAAGGCAGCCGCCATCGGTATTGATCGGCATCTTGCCGCCGATCTCGCTCCACCCTTCGGCGAGCCATTGTTCCTGTTCGCCGTCGGCGCAAAAGCCGTTTTCGGCCATGTGCATGATTTCCGCGCCGCTTTCGGTGTCCTGCAATTGCGCGACCGATACGTCCTCGGGGCCGATCCCCGCCATCTCGAACGCGGCGCGGCTCGCGAGTTCGGTCGGCTTGCCGCCGCCGCCGACCTTGATCGACGGGGCAAACACCTCGAACGATCCTTCGGGGCGGGTGCGAAAGGCCACGCTGGCGATCCGCACCGCGTCGGCGCCCAGTTCGCGGACCTTTTTCGGGCTCGCCAGGATCAGGGCGACCGCGCCTTCGGCGGGCGAGCAGAACATATATTTGGTCAGCGGGTCATTGACGATCGGCGCATTCAATATGGTGTCGAGATCGACCGGCGAGCGGCGCCAGGCATGGTCGCAGAGCGTTCCGTTGCGAAAGGCCTTTTCGGCGACGAGGCCAAGTGTGCGGCGGCTGATCCCGTGCAGCGCCATATAGCGCTGGATCTTGAGCGCGAAAAATTGGGTCGTGAGCATCAGCCCGGATTCGCCATACCATTCGGGCAGGCCATATTCGGCGGGCTTGGCGTTAAAGGCGCCGCGCGGATGCTTGTCGAAGCCGACCGCGAGCGCAATGTCGCACGCGCCGGCCGCGATGGCGTTGCGCGCGGCGGTCAAAGCGCTGCCGCCGGTTGCGCATCCGTTCGCGACATTGATGAAGGGGACGCTGGTCAATCCCAATTCGTTGACCATGATGTCCGCCGATCCGGCCGCTGCCGATCCACCATAGGCGAATTCGACGTCGCCCCATTCGATGCCGGCGTCCTTCAGCGCCGCGCGTACGGCATATACCCCCTGATCGCGGCCCGATCGGCTGTCGGTGCGGCCAAAGGGATGGATACCCGCGCCGATGATATAGACGTCGTCATTCATGGCTGGGCTCCGGGCGAAAGGCATAGATTGCGCGGCGGTCGTCGAAGGGGACCACGGCAAATCTCATCGGCATGCCGATGGTAAGGTGGGCGGGATCGGCGTCGACGATTCGCGTTTCGACGATGACTTCGCCGGGCAATTCGACATAGCCGACAAGGAAGGGCTGAAAGGGCTGCGGCCCGCTGTAGGGCTCCTTCGGCTCGAAGCCCTGCGTCGTCCACGACCAGAGCGTTCCGTGGCGCGACAGCGCGACGGGTTCGACATCGGCTGCGGCATCGCCGTCGGGGACCGGAAAGACAATCTCCCCATTGGCGCGCCGCGCGCCGATCAGCCGCGGTTCGGGCTCGTCGGTCCATAGTCCCGGCGCGATGGGGAGGAGCGAGCTCACGCCGCCCTCGCAAAGCTGCGCAGGCAATGTTCCTGATCGCCCGTCAATTTGTCGAGCAGCATGACGCGCTTGAGTGCGTGGCCAATCGCCAGCTCGTCGGTCTGTCCCATGCCGCCGTGCATCTGGACGGCCTCCAGCCCGATCCGTGTCGCAGCCTCCCCGACAAAGGCCTTGGCCCCGGCGGCGAGCCGCGGCCAGTTGGCATCGTCCGTGGTCGGATCGAGCATCGCGGTGCGCAGCACCATGGAGCGCGCCTGTTCGAGCGCCGCATAACATTCGACGAGACGGTGCTGGAGCGCCTGAAAACTGCCGATGGGCGCACCGAACTGCTGGCGCTCGCCGACATAGGTCAGGGTGTCGTCGAACATCGTCTGCGCCAGCCCCAACATCTCGGCGGCGGCGAGCAGACGGGCATCGCCGGTGATGCGCCCATAGGCTGGAGCAGGGAGGTCGAGAATCGCGGCCGGGACGCCGTGCAAGTCGATCGTTGCGGCGATGGACCCGTCGATCACCGGATAATCGCGGCGTATGATGCCGCTGGCGTCGCTCGCGATCCTCGCCAGTCGCTGGTCGGTCAGGGTGACGAGCAGGACATCGGCGATCGCTGCGCCGAGCACGAAAGTCTTGGCGCCCTCGACCTGATCGCCGTCGGCGGCGGTGCTGGCGGCTTCGGTGTCGTAACCGCGTCCTGGTTCGGCAAAGGCGACGGCGGCGAAGCTGGTCCCCGCAATGAGTTCGCCAACCAGCGCGCGATCGCCCGCAGCGGCCGCAAGGCGGATCGGCAGGACGCCATTCTCGAGCCAGGGGTCGATTGCGACCCCCTTGCCCAGGGCTTCGGCGACGAGCGCAAGGTCGACCATCGTCCCGCCGATTCCGTCCATGGTTTCGGGCGCGGCCAGCGCCAGCAGACCAAGATCGGCGATCTCTTGCCAGCGGGTCCGCGCGTAGCCGCCCTCGGACTTGCGCATCGCGTGGCGCGCGGCAATGTCCACCGGCCCCAAAAAGCGCGCGATCGTGTCGCGCGTCAGTTGCTGGTCCTCGTCGAGATCGAAGTTCACGCGCGCCGCCGGAAGGTGATGGGCAGGGTGGTCAGCCCGCGCAGCAGCATGTTGGGCGGCCAGCTCGGCACATACCCCTCGGCGAGCCGGAAATCGGTCAGCCGCTTGAGCAATTCGGTATAGGCGACGGCCATTTCCTTGCGGCTCAGCATGTTGCCGACGCACATATGGATCCCCTTGCCGAAGGCGAGATGGCTGCGTGCATTCGCGCGTTCGAGGTCGAAACGGTCGGGGTCAGGATATTTGGCGGGATCGCGGTTCGCGGCCGCGTAACGCAGCTGCACCATCGCGCCCTTGGGAATCGCGACGCCGCCGAGCTCGGTATCCTTAAGCACCATGCGCCACATGCCCGCGGTCGGACTTTCGAACCGCAGCACCTCTTCGACCAGATTGATGATCGTCCGTTCATCGCCCGCATCGACGGCGGCAACCGCCTTTTCCATCTGGTCGGGATTCTCGATCAATCGCAGGAGACCGCCGGCGAGCGCCGATGTCGTCGTCTCATTCCCCGCGACCATCAATTGCTGCATGATCGACAGTATCTCGGCGTCTTCGAGCGGGCGTTCGCCGTCGACTGCGGCATGAACGAGGTCGGAGAGCAGGTCGTCGGTGCGATCGGTCCGCCGCTCGTCGATCTTGGCCTTGACGAAATGCTGGAACTCGACGACCTCGCGCGCACATTCGATCTCGCGCTCCTTGGGAATCATGCGGCCAAGGCGATCGACGAAGGCGTCCGACCAGCGTTTCACCTTGCCGAGATCGTCATTGCTCATGCCGATTTGGCTCGCGATCATCGCGACGGGCAGCGGGATGCCGAAATCGCGGACGAAATCGGCTTCACCCTTTGCGGCCATCTGGTCGATCAGGCCGATGACGACGCCGCGCATATCCTCTTCGATCGCGGCGACGCGCTTCATCGAAAAGGCGAGGTTGACCAGCTTGCGGAAGCGCGTGTGAACCGGCGGGTCGGCGGTGAGCAGCGTGTCGACCTGCGGCCACCCTTCGGACAGGATCGCCGCGACGTCGGCATCCTCCGCCATCGCGCCCGACAGCGTGCCCTGAAAATTGTTCGAGAAAGTCTCGACCTCGCCCGTCGCCTGGGCGCACAACTCGTAGGACAGGACAAGGAACATGCCCTCCGAGAGTTGGACGACGGGGGTGTCGGGCAGGAAGGCGCGATAATAGTCAAACGGGTCGGCGATGACCTGCGGGTCGAAAAAACTGCTTGCCGCGATATCGTTCACGCGCCTCTTCCCTCATTCTTTTGTCTATGGCCGACTATATTCTTGGACACCGCCCGCGCGATGCACATTTTCGTTAGGAAGCGGCGACATAGGCGAGCGCGTTGGCGAGCAGCCGGCGGACGTTCGGGTCGGCATAGGCGGCGGGGCCATCGCCCGGCTGGATATAGACAAGGCGGCCGGCGCCAACGGGCTTTTCCCAAGCGATCAGATCGGATTCGGGCCGATGGTTCCAGCCCTCGTTGCTGAACATCCGTCCGCCCACCGCCTGTGCGGCGGAATAGAAATTGTCGCGGACAAAATCGTGGTCGGCGCGGAGCAACGGCTTTGCGGCGCCCCACACGGGAGCGAGATAAAGCTCGTCGCAAAGCGTAAACCGGGCTGGAAGTCCCGCGGTTACGGGGTGGCCGGGATCAAGAACGACGGCGTCGTAACGAACATCGTGGCGGTAGCCCGAATCGAGATGCGCCTCGCCCGCAATGGCGCCGGGTTCATAGAGAAAACGCCCGCCGATCATCTCCGACCATTCGGGCCACTCGGCCCACGCGGCGATCGCATGGTGCATCGCGACCGCGCCCCCGCCACGTGCGAAATAGTCGGTGATCGCGCGCCGATAGGTGAAGGCGGGCGGCCGGGTGGCCGCCGCGCCTCCCTCAAAACGATAGCCGGGCATGTCGTAGAAGAGGATCGCATCGGCGTCTTCGACCGCGCCCGCGCCAACGGCCGTCTCGGCTTCGGGATGTAGCAGGTGCGTGATCGCCCACCCGTCGAAGCTTGCGAGCAAGGCGGCAAAGGCGTCGGCATTATAGGGGTGGCCGCCCGACAGGACGACGAGACTGCGCAAGACGGTCACGCGATCTTGAGGATCATCTTGCCCTGATTGCTGCCCGAAAAGAGCCGCATGAAGGCGTCGAAGCTATTCTCGATCCCCTCGTCGACATGCTCGTCCGCAATCAGCTTGCCCTGTTGGAGCCATCCGGCCATCTCGGCGCCGCCCTCGGCGAAGCGCTCGATATAATCGGCGACCAGCAGGCCGCGGATCGAGGCGCGATGGACGATGAGCTGCCAGATGTTGCGCGCGCCGACCTTTTCGACGCTGTTATATTCGCTGATCAGGCCGCAGAGCCCGATGCGCGCGCCATGACGCAGGTTCATCAGCCCGGCGTCGAGGATATCGCCGCCGACATTTTCAAAGATGATGTCGACGCCGTCGGGGGCCTCGGCGCGGATCGCGTCGGTGAGCGCGGCCACATCCTTGCCGCGATAGTCGATCGCGGCGTCGAAGCCGTAACGCTCGGTCAGCTTCGCGCATTTTTCGGCGCCGCCCGCGATGCCGATGACCTTGCTTGCGCCCTTGATTTTCGCGATCTGCCCGACGATCGAGCCGACGGCTCCCGCCGCACCGGTGACGAGGACCACGTCGCCGCCCCGGGGTTCGCATACCTCGAGATAGCCGAAATAGGCGGTCATCCCGACCGCGCCGAGCACCGACAGATAGTTGGTGACGCTGGGCACCAGCGTTGCGTCGATGACCTGGGTGAAGCCGCCGGCGGTGCCGACCGAATAATCCTCGATGCCGTTGAGCCCGAGCACCCACTGGCCGGGCTCGAACCCCGCGGCCCTGCTTGCCTCGACGACGCCGACCGTCGTGGCGCGCACCGGCGCGCCGAGCGGGATCGGCGGCATATAGCTTGGCGTATCGTCCATCCAGCCGCGGATCGCGGGGTCGAGCGAGGCATAGTGGTTGCGGATCAGGAACTCGCCCTCGCCGATTTCGGGCACGGCTTCGCTCACGAGCGAGAAATCCTCACGCACCGGTTCGCCATCGGGGCGGCGGACCAGCAGAAAACGGCGATTGACGGACATGCAAACTCCTCAAGCGGGGACGATGGTGATCGGGATGGCGCTTTGCACCGCCATGCCGGTGATGGGGTCAAAGCCCTGGGTATCGCTGATCAGGCGGTTGGTCGAACTGCCGCGTTCGCGGACCTGATCCTCGGTCACGTCGGGGCCGGCAAAGGCGTGCGCCATCGATACGACGCCCTGCCGCATATTGTCGGCCGATTTTGCCACCGCCACCAGCTCGCCCGTCGCCGACCGGATGCGGACGATGTCGCCGTCGCGGCACGGAATGCGCGCCATGTCGGCGGGATTGATGAAGGCGGGGTTGGTCGTCCGCTTGGCCGTCAGGGCCGACAAATTCTGGCCGGTCGAATTGTACCGGTGCTTGCTGCGGCGCGATACGAGACGAAGCGGAAAGGCCAGGTTTGCGCTGTCCGCGCCGGCATAGGCGGTCAACTGGTCGGGCATCGCGCCTGCGGCGAGGTCGAAGCGGGCGGAGGATTCGGTGTCTCCCGGCTCCACAACCTGTTTCAGATCGTCATAGATGACGGGGCGCCCATCGACCGTGTCGGCGCGCACCTGGCTGGGCGGGACAAGGCAGCCCGCGACCATCAGGTCGAGAAATTTCTCCTTCGTCGGCCGGGCGTCCATCGGGCAGGGGCCGCCCGCGAGCGGCATCTGGGTGCCGAGCCGGTGCGCGATGCCCCAGATCATTTCCCATTCGTCGAGCAACCCCGGCGGCGGCGCGATCAGCGCCTCGGCATAGCGGGCGTAGGGGATTTCGTGCCACCATTCGGACAGGTTGGTGATGTCCTCGCGTTCGAGCGACAGCGTCGGCGCGAGCACATAATGGGAGCGCTTCGCCGTCGCGGCTTCACCATTGACGTCGATGCTGACCATCAGGTCCAGACTGTCGATCGCGCGCGTCATCTTTGCCTGATCGGGGAACGCAACCAGCGGGTTGCCGCCGATCGAGATCAGCGCACGGACCTGGCTCTCGCCGGGGGTGAGGATTTCGTCCGCCAGCACGTTGCACGGCATTTCAAAGCCGAGCTGCGTCAGCCCGCGGATTCGCGAGGCGGCAAAGCCTTCGCCCCACATCTTCGTCGGCGGGGCGACCTGCGCGCGGCGCGGTGCCATGACCGGCGTGAACACGCGCGGGATCGAGCTGATTTCTCCCTCGCGATAGAAGCGCCCGCACAATATGTTGAGCGCCGAGATCAGATATTGGGTGAGCGTGCCCTGACCGCTCATTTCCGGCCCGGTTCCGGCCGATACCGCGCCGCGCCGGCCCCCGGCGAACATGCGGGCCGCTGCGACGAGCTGCTCCACCTCGACCCCCGCGCGCGCTGCCGCCACCGGGGGCGGAAAGGCGGCGACGGCCTGTTTCAGTTCGTCGAGCCCGTCGACATATTGCTGGACGAAGCCCTTGTCGTAGAGTCCTTCCTCCAAAATGACATGGATGATCCCGGCCAGCAGCGCCGGGTCCTCGCCGGGGCGCACGGGCAGATAAAGGCTGGCAAGCTTTGCGACATCGCTCTCGCGCGGATCGGCGACGATCACCTTGACGCCGCGCTTCAGTGCATCGCGCAGGCTGCGCGAGGGCGAGAAGGGGGGGAGCCCGCCCGGTGGTCCATAGTGCGACACGATCGGGTTGTTGCCGATCAGGAAAACGACATCGGCGTCGGCAAAGCTGTGCAGCCCGCCCATCCACTGCCCATATTGGAAGGTGGTATAAACCTTTGCCGGCTGGTCGAGGGTGACCGACGTGTAGAAGTTGCGGGTGCCAAGACCCTGCGCGAAGGCTTGGGCGGCGCCGTAAGCGGCGCTGTTCTGAAAGGCATAGGTCCCCGCATAGAGGGCGACCGCGTGCGGGCCATGTTCGTCGACGATCGCGCGGATCCGGTCCGCGATTTCGTCGAGCGCGACCTCGCTGTCGATGTCCTGAAAGCCGGCGGGCGTGCGCTTGCGCGATACGGTAAGTCGCTGGGGGCCATGATGGGCCTCGGGCAGTTGCCGGCCCTTGATGCAGGTATAGCCGCCATAGACCGGATCTTCGGGATCGCCCTCCACCTTGGTGACGCGGCCGTCTTCGACAGTGACCAGCATCGCGCAATTGGCGTGGCAGAAACGGCAGAAACTGCGATGGACTTCGGGCATCATCTCTCTCTCCCTCGTTGCAACCTAGCTTGCTGCTTCCGCGGCGCGACTGACACTTTTGGCGGTGGCTGGCGGCGGGGCAGGGGCGCAATTTCGATCCCGAAACAGGGAGAGTATCGATGCCGACATCGCGCCAATGGCTGCTGAACGGACATCCGCGCGGACGCGGGATCGAGGACGGCGATTTTACCCTGGTCGAAACACAGGTCGGCGCGCCCGACGAGGGACAAATATTGCTTCGGACGCTCTATCTGGGTTTCGATCCCGCGCAAAAAGGCTGGATGGAGAATATCGCCGACTATGTCGCGCCAATGGCGATCGGCGACGTGATGCGCGGCAGCGCGATCAGTGAAGTCGTCGAGAGCCGCCACCCCGGTTTCGCGCCCGGAGACCGCGTAATGGGATCGACGGGCTGGACCGAATGGCACCTTTCGAGCGGCGAGGGGCTGGTCAAGATCGAGACGGCGCTGCCGCCGACTGCGATGCTGTCGGTTCTGGGGACGACCGGGGTCACCGCCTATTGCGGGCTGTTCAAGATCGGCAAGCCCGTGGCCGGCGACACGGTGCTCGTGTCGGGCGCGGCAGGAGCGACGGGATCGGTTGTCGGCCAGCTGGCGAAGATCGCGGGCTGCCGCGCGGTCGGCATCGCCGGGGGCGAGGACAAGTGCCGCTGGCTGGTCGAGGAAGCCGGATATGACGCGGCAATCGACTATAAGGCGGGCGACGTGCGGCGCCAGATTCGCGCGCATTGCCCCGGCGGCGTCAATGTCATCTTCGACAATGTCGGCGGCGCGATCCTCAACGACATGCTGGGCGAGATAGCGACCGGCGCGCGCGTTGCCGTCTGCGGCGGGATCAGCCGCTATGAAACCGGGTCGCTGCCCGCGGGACCGCAGAACTATTTCAACCTGATCTTTCGCCGCGGATCGATGGCCGGGTTCATCGTTCTCGACTGGGCAGCCGAGTTTCCCGAGATTCGCAAGCGGCTGGAGGGGTTCGTCCTCGATGGCCGGCTCACCTATCGCGAGGATGTCCAGCACGGTTTCGAAAATGCCCCCGCGACCTTGAAGCGCCTGTTCAGCGGCGAGAATCGCGGCAAGCAGCTGTTGAAACTCTAAGGAGAGGCATATGGGCAGGCTGGCCGGCAAGCGCGCCGTCATCATTGGCGCGGCATCGCAGGACAATATGGCGCAGGTCACCGCGCGGCTGTTCGCGCGCGAAGGGGCGACGGTCCTGGTCGCCGGGCGCAGGGCCGAACCGCTCGACGCCTTGGCGGCCGAAATCGGCGGCCATGCGGCGCTATGCGACATCACCGACAAGGCCTCGGTCTTTGCGCTCGCCGACGCGGCGAAAGCCAGTATGGGCGGGGTCGACATTGCGATGAACGCCAGCGGCTGGGGGTTGCTCAAGCCGCTGCTGGAAGTCACCGAGGAAGAACTGGAAGCGATCGTCGCGTTGCAGTTCAAGGGCGTGCACCATTTTCTGCAGGCGTTCGTCGGTGCGATGCTGGCCAACGATCCGACAGGCGGATCGATCATCCAGCTGTCTTCGGCGACGACGCGCGCGCCGATTGGCAACCATGCCGCCTATATCGGCACCAAGGCGGGGTCGGAGGCGCTGATCCGCTGCGTCGCCAATGATTTCGGAGCGGCAGGCATTCGCGCCAATATCGTGTCGCCGGCGTTCACCGAATCGCCGATGACCGAGGGGGCGTTCGCGACGCCAGGGCTGGTCGATGCCTTCCTGCCGCGCTACCCGCTGGGGCGCCTCAACACGGCGCAGGACGTCGCCAATGCCTGCCTGTGGCTGGCGAGCGACGAGGCTTTTGTCACTGGGGAGAATCTGCAGCCGAACGGCGGACTGACGCTGCGCGGCAATCCGCAGGAGCATGACATTGCTGCGTCGGTCGGCGCGGCGATGGCGAAACTGCAGGCCGGCTGACCGGCGCGCGCACCTTCGCGGTCAGGCGGTGCCGAACGCCTGGCGGTACAGGGCAGAGTCGGCCGCATAGAAATTGCAGTGAAAGCCGGACGGGACGCGGAAGGGGATGCGAACCGAGGCCAGCGGACCCGCCGCGATATCGAGGGCGTCGAATATCGCCAATTCGCTTGATGCCGCCCCGGCGCGATGAACCATCGCCATCGCATAGCCGTCCCCCTCGCCGACGGCACCGACACGCGGGGCGAAGATCAGTTCGCCGCACGAGGCACCGTTGCCGAAATGATAATAATCCTCGGTGCCGCTCACCGTGTCGAAGCGCAGCACGCCGTCCATGCCCTCGGCGCGGCCGTCGCGGCTATTGAGGTTGATGTTGGCAAAGCCGTGCCGCGTCGCGCGGGTCATGAAACGGTCGTCGGGGCGGGGGAACTGGATGTCGCGATCGTTGAGCGTCTCTTCCTTGAGCCAGCTGCCGTTGCTGTTCGTGCGCGGATCTATCGTCCAGCGGCGCAGGCTTTGCTGCGTGTCGCCATGCGTCTTGCGCACCCCGGTTTCGTCGGGGAACAGCGCGGTACCGTTGGCGGCCGCGACATCGGCGATGATCTTGCCATCTTCTTCCCAGACGTTGAGCTCGTGGAACATGTGCCGGGCTTCATATTCGAACCAGCGCACGTCGCTGGCGGTGCCTTCGCGCGGCATGACTGCGAACTTGGTCGGACGGCCATTGACCCAGGCGGTCATCGGGCCACCCTTCATGAAACGGCCGAGGTCGGCGTCGATCGGAATGACCGGAAAGACGACCCAATTCTCGGTCAGGAAAAAGGTGTGCATCAGCGCATTGTGCGGCATGTCGATCAACTCGGCCTTGCGAGGCACGCCGTTCGCATCGATCACGTCGTAACGTATTTGCGGCGACCCCATCGGGCCGTTGATCATCGCGCCAAGGTTGATCAATTCGCCCGTCGCGTGATCAACCTTGGGGTGCGCCGAAAAGGTCGTGGTGATTGTCCCGCCATAATGTTCCTCGCCCAATGTTTCGAGCGTGCGCGGGTCGAGTTCGACCGCGGGCGCGCCCTCCATCAGGGCGAGCAATTTGCCGCCGTGGACGATGATGTTGGTGTTCGCGGTGTTATAGCGCTTGTTCTGGACCGACGCGTCGGCGGTCATCGGATTTCCGAAGAGGCCAAACAGGCGCTGGCCCGCCGCCTTCTCCAGTTCGAACTTTTCGGTGCGCACCCAGCGGTTGAGCATCGAGGCGCGGCCGTCGGCGATATGAAACGCGTAAACCATGCCGTCGCCGTCGAACCAGTGATACTCGCCCTCGCGCGTCGGATAGAGCGGCTCGGGGCCGTTGCGATAGAAGACGCCGGCCAAGTCGGCAGGAATCTCGCCGTCAACGATCAGGTCGGGCGCGGTCGCCTCGAAGCGCACCGGCTCGTGGTGACCCGACAAGAAGGGATGGTCGAAAAAGGCCTTGGTCATCTGAAAATCCCCCTTTGTCTGCGTCCCACAAACAAGGGGCGGTGCCATGCGCCGCCCCTTGTCCGTCCCCCCTTTTCGAACCCGCCTGTGCCCCGGCGGGAACGGCTGGTCTTTGCTAGAAGCGGAAGCCGAGTTCGACGCCGTAGGTCCGGGGCTCGATCGCGCCGGAGAAGGTGAAGAGACCGGCCACCGGCAAGGTGCTGCCGATATCGCGCACATTGGTCAGGTTGCGACCGAAGGCGGCGATGCTGACTTCCCCGCTGCCCGTGAAGAACGTGTAGGAGATTTGGCCCGACAGATTTTCGCGGTCCTTGGTGAAGCAGCGGAAATCATTGGTAACGGCACCGAAAACGATCGGCCGATCATTGGCGATGCAGGTGGCTGTCTTGCTCTGGAAGCGAAGCAGCACATTCGCGTCGAACCGCCCCGAACCGACTTCTCTCGAATAGTTGACGCCGGTCGAAATCTGGTACTTCGGTGCACGGCGCAGGGTCAGCGTCGAAACATCGTCGCCAATATTGTCGCCATTCAGATCCTTGAGGAAGGTTCCATATTTCGCATCGAGATAGCTGGCCGATGCCGTGAAGTTGAGCGACGGGGACGGCTGGATGATCAGTTCCAGTTCGGCGCCGGTGATCTTTGCGGAGGCGGCGTTGCTGACCACCGTTTCCTGCGGCTGCGCCGCTCCCGGGGGTGAAGGCTGGACCACCTCTTCCTGCTTGTTCTTATATTTGGTGTGAAACACCGCGATGTTGGTACGCAACGTGCGATCCAGCCAGTCGGCCTTCAGGCCGCCCTCGAAAGCCTCGACGGTTTCGGGGAAATAGGGCCCGAGCGACGTCGGCGATGCCGCCCGACCGTTGAACCCGCCCGACCGGAAGCCGGTCGAGTAGGATCCATAGAGGATCTTGTGGTCGCCGACCTCATAGGTAGCATTGGCTCGCCAGGTGAATTTGCCGAACGACTTTTGACCTGAACAATTATTGGCGTCGGCAAACACCGGCAGACCGGCGAGCGGCCCTGCCGGAAAGACCCCGACCGCGGCGACGCAGCTCTTTCCGTCGAAGGCTGGGAGACTGAGTTCGACGAGACCGACCACTTGTCCGTAATTGTTGTAGGCTGACTTTTTGTCGCGCGTATAACGACCGCCGACCGACACTTTGAACTTGTCGGTCAAGGTGAATTGCGCGTCGGCAAATCCGGCGTAGGACTTCGCGTGGTTGTCGGTGTAGGCGCGCAGGGTCGCCCCGGTGGGGCTGCCCGACGGAACGGGACCAAGCCGCGTGTACTGATCCAGCTGGTAGTTGCTGGTATAATAATAGCCGCCGACGAGCAGGTTGATCCGGTCGTTCAGTTCGGCGAGGATGCGCAGCTCCTGGCTGAATTGTTCAAATTGCTGGAGCCGGCGGGTTGCGAAAAAGTCGGCCGAGCTGCCGTCGAAGTCCTGCGCGACATTCTCGTCGTTGGTACGATATCCGGTCACGGAATAGAGAGTGACCCGGTCCCCCAACGACCATGTGACATTGGCGGTCAGGGCATCCGTGTCGTTGGAAACGTCATTTGGTGCGAGTTGGTAGGTCCCGTTCATCCCGCGATCGGGAAGCGAAAACCGGTTGCATTCTTCGACTGGAGCAAACCCCGGCGCGCCGGCGGCCAAGCAAATGAGGTCAAGGCTCGACGACACGGGGATCGCGACCGTTTCACCGCGCTCGCGGCTATGCTCATAGGTCAGTTCAGCCGAAAAATCGGGACTTGGTTCGATCAGCGCGGTGACCCCGCCGGTCAGCGTTTCATATTTGCCCTGGCGTTTGCCGGTGACCAGGTTGCGGACAAAGCCGTCGGTATCGTCATAATATCCAAAGGCTTTGAACGCGATGAAATTGCCCAGCTTGCCGCTGTTCACGACCAGGCGTGCGCTCTTGGTATCGAACCGGGCATAGGACAACCGCCCCTTGGCTCCGAATTCGTCGGTGGGCGTGCTGCGCTTGACTTCGATCACGCCGCCGATCGTGTTGCGGCCGAACAAGGTCCCCTGGGGACCGCGCAGCACCTGCAAGCTCTGGAGATCGAAGCTGTCGAGCAATTGCCCCGTATTCGTGCCGATGAACACGCCGTCGACCACGACACCGACGGTCGGGTCGAAACTTTTTTCGATGTCCTCGAACGAAATGCCGCGAATGGAAATCGCGGCGGCGCTGGGGCCAGCCGATACGCTGTCGATGACCAGGCTGGGAACGCGCCCCGCGACATCGCGAATGTCCTGCACCATGCCGGTGTCGAGCGCTTTTTCGTCTAGCGCGGTAATCGCGACCGGAACCGACTGCGCGCTTTCCGTGCGTTTTTGCGCCGTAACAACGATCTCGCGAATTCCGCCAACGTCTTCATCCGCCCCAGTGGTGTCCTGCGCCAATGCCGGCGTGGCAACCGCAAGCGCTCCAAGCGAAATGGTGGCATAGATGGCGGGCAGCATTCGGGCATGCGTGGTCATCGTGATTCCTCCCTCCGGTGCCGGCACATCGGTTTGCCGGTCACGTTAGAGGAAGGTCCGCTTTGTCCCGCCAATGGACAATCATCAAAAATATCAGGCGCAAATAAATTATAATAGAACGTTGTTTTTATGTGCTTTGTGTGGCCGCGCCGTCGACGAAAATGCCATGTCCCGACACAAAGCGGGCGTCGTCGCTCGCCAAAAATGCCGCTACGTCCCCAATGTCTTCCGGCTGTCCGAGCCGTCCGAGGGCCGACCGCGACACCCAATAATCGCGGGCCTCGGGCTGCGCGGTAAAGGTGGGCGCGGTCATCGGTGTGTCGATCGCGCCGGGCTGGATGCAGTTGACGGTGATGCCGAACGCACCGACTTCGCTGGCGACCGATTTGGTCATGCCGAGGACGGCATGTTTCGACGCGGCATAGGCGGTGAGGCCAGTCGCGCCAAAGCTGGACATTACCGACCCGATCAGGATGATCCGCCCCGCTGGCGATTGTTTGAGCGCGGGCAGCGCGTCGCGCATCAGCCGGAAGACGGCGGTGACGTTGACCGCCATCATGCGGTCGAAATAAGCGTCCTCATGGCCTTCGAGCGTCTGGAAGCCGGTGATCCCGGCGCAGGCGACGACGATGTCGAGACCGCCGAGGCGTTCGACGACCTGTTCGACGATGCGGGCGTTGATCCCCTCTTCGGTCACGTCGGCGGTGATGTCGACGTCCCCCGCCATGTCGGTTGTCACGACGTCGGCGCCGTCGGCGGCGAGGCGCCGCGCGGTCGCGCGCCCGATGCCCGATCCCGCTCCGGTGACGAGGGCCCTGCGGCCCGCAAGACGTGCCTTTTCGCTCACAGCGAGCTCCCTCCATCGATGCGAAATTCCGCCCCGGTCGCAAAGCTGGATTCGTCGGAGGCGAGATAGAGGACAATCGCCGACACCTCCTCCGGCTTGCCCAGCCGCCCGACCGGGTGCGAGGCGACGAAGCCTGCATAAAGGGCTTCGGGGTCGTCGACCTGTGCCATCACCTTGTCGATGATCGGCGTATGGATCGCGCCCGGATGCACCGAGTTGCAGCGGATGCCATAGCCCTTGGCCGCATAGTGCAGCGCGACCGACTTGGTGAGGTGCGTGACCGCCGCCTTGGCGGCGTTATAGGCGGCGAGATCGGCCTGGGCCTTGACCCCGCACATCGACGACATGTTGATCACCGACCCGCCGCGGTCCTTCATCTTGGGGATGATGTGCTTGCAGCCGAGGAACACGCCATCGACGTCGACCGAAAATTCGTGCCGAAAGGCTTCGAGCGTCAGATCCTCGATCGAGCCGTGGGTCGTGATCCCGGCATTGTTGGCGAGGATGTCGATATGGTCGCACGTTCCTAGCGCCGCGAGCCAGTCCGCCTCCTGCGACACGTCGAGCTTCACGAAACGCTGCCCGGTCTCGGCGGCGAGCGCTTCGCCCGCCGCAACGTCGATATCGGCGATGACGACGCTCGCGCCCTCGGCAACGAAGCGGCGAACAATGTCGAGGCCAAGCCCCGACGCGCCGCCGGTGACGAACGCAACCTTGCCCGCGATACGGCCTTTGTCCGGCATCCTGTCCTCCCTCTTTTGTCGCCGGACTATCATGCAGCCGCGGCGCGGGGAGCCTATTCAATGCGCTAGGTGCGGGCGACGGGAGCTACTGTCAGGTCTGGCCAGAGGAGGGGCGGCATGGCGGAAAACTGGGACTATATCGTCGTCGGGGCCGGGTCGGCGGGCTGCGTCGTCGCCGAACAGTTGAGCGCCGATCCGCAAATTCGCGTCCTTCTGCTCGAAGCCGGGGGGCGCAACGACAGCCGCTGGGTCGCGATCCCGAAAGGGGTAGCGAAGCTGGTCACCAACCCCGACCATATCTGGGCCTATGGCGTGTCGCAGCCGCGCAGCGAAGGCGAAGCGCCCGACGAGGTGTGGATTCGCGGCAAGGGACTGGGCGGATCGTCGGCAATCAACGGCATGATCTGGAGCCGCGGCGAGCCCGCCGATTATGACCAATGGGAAAAGCTCGGCTGCACCGGCTGGAACGGCGACGCGATGACCGACGCCTTTCGCAGGCTGGAGGATCATGGCCTTGGCGCAAGCGCGATGCGCGGCGCGGGCGGCCCCGTCGCAATCGCGCCCAAGATTCACAGCTACCCGCTCGCCGAAACGATGGTGCAGGCGGGCGCTCAAATGGGTCTGGAACCTGTCGACGATCTGAATGGATCGACGCGCGATCGCGTCGGCTTTTATTCGCACAATGTTCGGCGCGGGCGCCGCGAAAGCGCGGCGACAACCTTCCTTGCCCGCGCGCGCTCGCGGCCCAATTTGCATGTGGTCACGCACGCGATGGCCGAGCGGTTGATCGTCGAAAATGGCCGCGTCACCGGGGTTGAGGCGCGAGTCGAGGGCCAACCGAGGCGGTTCGACTGCGACGGAGAGGTCATCGCCGCGTGCGGGACGCTGGAAAGCCCGCTGCTGCTCCAGCGGTCTGGAATTGGCCCGGTCGACGCGCTGCGCGCCGCGGGGATCACGCCGCTGGTCGACGCGCCCGACGTCGGCGGACGGCTACGCGAACATCTGGGCTTTTCGATGCCGCATCGCTTGTCGCGCGACGTGGGCAGCAACCGCAGCTTTTTCGGGATCGGGCTGATGCGCGCGATGGCCCAATATATGCTGACGCGCGGCGGGATCATGGCGACGGGACCGTTCGAGGTCGGGGCGTTTTTGAACCTGACCAGCGCCGATAAACGGCCCGACCTGCAACTCTATCTGGGTGGTTATACCTTCGCGCTGGGGGACGAGAAGCATCCGGTGCCGCTCAACGAGATCGACCGCAAGCCGGGGATCACCATCTATGGCCAGTTGCTGCGCCTGACGAGCGAGGGGAGCATCCATGTCAGCGGCCCGGGCAGCGACGCGCCGCCGGTCATCACCCCCAATTGGCTATCGACCCCAGAGGATGAAGAGACCGCGATCGCCGCGGTCCACGCGATGCGCCGCTATATGGCGCAGCCGGCGCTCGCCGATCTGATCGAGCGCGAATTGCTGCCCGGCGCGGAGGTGCAGAGTGACGATGATATTCTCGCCGCCTTCCGCCGCCTTGCGACGTGCGGGCTGCACGGCGTCGGGACGTGCCGGATGGGGGGCGACAATCGCGCGGTCACCGACCCGCGGCTGCGCGTCAACGGCGTACGCGGCCTGCGCGTCGTCGACTGTTCGGTGATGCCCTCGCCCGTGACGGGCAACACCAACGCGCCGGCGATGGCGCTCGCGCTGCGCGCAGCCGGGCTGATCCGCGAGGACCGACGACGGTTGCGGGCGGTCACGTGACCTGTGTGGCTGCTTTGGGGTGGGACCAGCGGCATTGCGCGAAGTTTCGAACCCCACGGCTTTAGGGCCACAATCGGTCGCCCCCTGACAATCCTCCCTGTCGCGTAGCGATGGGGAGGTGGCAGCGCGCAGCGCTGGCGGAGGGGCCGGTGTCGCGACGTTGCTGGCCCCTCCACCACCGCCTGCGGCGGCGGTCCCCCTCCCCATGGCTTCGCCACAGGGAGGATTAGTACGTCCGCAATCGGTCGAAACCAGCCGTATCCGCTCAGGCGTTTTCGCGCTCCTTGAGCCAGTCGATCCCGCGGCGGAGCAGGTCATAGAAGACCGGCAGGTCCCACGCGCAGCGGTCGACGGTCGGCCACCAGTCCGTCATCGGCTGCAGGTCATAATGGCCGCGGCAGTGGCCGAGAGTCAGATAGAGCACCGCGCCGGCGCCATGCTGCTTGATGTAGAAGACCGGGTAGGTGCCGGGCGCATCGTCCGCCTCGACGAAGCCCGTGCCAGGGCCGGTGCATTCGGTGTCGAGCAGGACGTGCAGGTCGCCATGCGTTTCGAGATGATAGAGCTCGTCGGTCGTTTCGAACGGCTCGATGCCCTTGGTCAGCTGGTGGTCGGGATCGGCGACGCGGACGGTATAGGGCTCGATCGCGGGATGGCTGATGAACTGCGAACCGAGCAGGTCCATCATCAGCGGCGCCCATCGCGGCGCGTCCCACACGCCGCTGTCGAGCAGGCGGAGGATCGAGTTGGTGCCGTGGAGCGCGTACCAGCGCCCGCCGTTGGTCAGCCAGCGTTTGAGCGCCTCTTGCGCGGGCAGCGACGGGGTAACGTCGCAGGTATAGGTGATCAATATGTCGGCATTCTCGATCGCGTCGATATTGTCGTAATTCTCGAACACCCGCGTGCGGATGCGCTGATCCTCGGCAAGAAGTTTCAAAAGCTCGAGCCGCGCGAAATCCATGTCGTGCCAGACGCCGCCGCAGATCAATACGCAGTTGATGCGGGGCGGATGCTCGCTGTCGCTCATCGTCGGTCCTCTCCCTCCTGTTATGGTGCTATCATGCGGACAGGGGCCGCGCGCGTCACCTTGCTGTATTGATAGGTTCCCGAGCCAAACGAAACTGGCAAGAGGGCGGGCGAGAGGAGAGGCGCGATGCAGCAGAGGCTGGGCGGCAAGGTTGCTTTGGTCACCGGCGGGACAAGCGGGATCGGCGCGGCGACGGTCGAGCGGTTGAGCAGGGAGGGCGCAAAGGTCGTTTTCACCGGGTCGAACGCCGAGGCGGCCGATGCGGTCGCCGCGCGGACGGGCGCGCTGTTCCGGGCCCACCGCGTCGAGGACGCATCGGCGTGGGACGCGCTGATGGCGGACATCGAAGCGGAACATGGCCGGCTCGACATCGCCTTTGCCAATGCAGGGACCGAAGCGGGCGACGCAAGCGTCGAGGATATCGGCATCGACGCCTGGAACCATATTGTCGGCGTCAACCAGACGGGCGTGATGCTGACCGTTCAGCACGCAATCCGCGCCATGGCGCGGAATCCCGGCGGGGCTGCGGGGGCGATCATCGTCAATTCGTCGATGAACGCCCACCGCGCGATGGGCAATTATCTCGCCTATTCGGTGACCAAGGCGGCGGTGGTCGCGCTCGTCAAATCGGCCGCTATTCATTGCGCGGGCAAGGGGTACAAGATCCGCGTCAACGCGGTGCTGCCCGGCGTGGTCGAGACCGACATGATCCGCGGTGTCATCGATCGCGCGCCCGATCCTGCCGCCGCGCGCGCCGCGTTCGAAGGCATGGCGCCGATGAAGCGCATGGCGCAGCTGGACGAGGTGAGCGCGCTGGTCGCCTTTCTGGCGTCGGACGAGGCGGGTTTCATCTCGGGCGCCGACTATGTGATCGACGGGGCGACGACGGCGGGTATGATGGGCGTTTGACCGCCCCAGTTCGTGGAGTGACCGTGACCGATCCCAAGCTGTTCACGCCGATCACGGTCGGCGGCCTTGCGCTTCGCAACCGCATCGTCATCGCGCCGATGTGCCAATATTCGGCGATCGATGGTTGCATGACCGACTGGCACCTGATCCACCTCGGCCACCTCGCCCTGTCGGGTGCGGCGCTGCTGACGATCGAGGCGACTGCGGTGCTGCCCGAGGGGCGAATCAGTCATGCCGATGTGGGCCTGTGGGACGATGCGACCGAAGCCGCGATGGGGCGAACGCTGGACGGCGTGCGCCGCTGTTCAGACATGCCGATCGCGATCCAGCTCGGCCATGCGGGCCGCAAGGCATCGACCGAGGTGCCGTGGAAGGGCGGGGCGCAGCTGCCGCCCGCCGATCGCAACGGCTGGCAGACCGTCGCGCCGTCGGCGTTGCCGTTCGCCGAGGGGCAGGTGGCGCCGACCGCACTCGACCCCGACGGTATGAACCGCGTCGCGGAGGCGTTCGGCGCGTCGGCCGCCCGCGCGGCGCGGCTCGGCATCGACGCGGTCCAGATCCACGCGGCGCACGGCTATCTGCTCCACCAGTTCCTGTCGCCGCTGTCGAACCGCCGCACCGACGACTATGGCGGCAGCCTCGAAAACCGGATGCGATTCCCGCTGGATGTCTTCGACGCGGTACGGCGGGCCTTTCCCGCCGATCGACCGGTGACCGTCCGGGTGTCGGGCACCGACTGGGTCGACGGCGGCTGGACGATCGACGAGACGATCGAGTTCGCACGAGCGCTGGAGGCGCGCGGGTGCCACGCCATCCATGTGTCGAGCGGCGGGCTCGACCCGCGACAGCAGATTCCGGTCGGCCCGGGCTATCAGGTGCCGCTTGCGCGCGCGGTGAAACAGAATGTCGCGATGCCGGTCGTCGCGGTGGGCCTCATCACCGATTATGATCAGGCGGAAGCGATCATCGCGTCTGGCGATGCCGATCTGGTCGCGCTGGCGCGTGGGATATTGTTCGATCCGCGCTGGCCGTGGCATGCCGCCGCGCACCTTGGCGCCCGCGTCGTCGCACCGCCGCAATATCTCCGCTCGCAGCCACACGACCATCCCGGCCTCTTTGCACAATGAGCCAGGTCGCCGGCCTATTGTATCATCGCTTCGAAGCTGCCGTTGACGACCCCTCCGTCAAGTTTGCCTAATGACAAGTTGAGTTGGCAGCATTGCGGATCGGGGCCTGCTCCCGTCCAATGCTTGCATCAGTTTCTCGACCAGCAGCGCCCCTGCGACCCCCGTCTGCTGCGCGATGGTGGTGATCGACGGCGTGAAATGCGCGGCGGGAGGGATGTCGTTGTAGCCGACGAGCGAATAGTCGCGCGGCGTGAGATGCCCTTCACCGCTGAAGGCGCCGATGACTGCCATGGCCGCCGTATCGGAAAAGGCAAAGACCGCGTCGGGACGTTCCCGGCAGGCCTTCAGATAGGCGCTTGCCTGATCGTGGATCGCGGAAAAGGCCATCGATTCGATCGAGAGAATATCGATTTCGACGTTCTTGCTTACCCGTGCGGCCGCCTGCAGTCCTTCGAAACGCAGACGGATTTCCTCATACCGGCAATCGCCAATGAACAGCCAGCGGCGCCGTCCGTTCGCGAGAAAGCGTTCGCCGGCAAGGCGTCCACCCAGATTGTTGTCGCTCCCGATCGCGCAATAGGCACTCGTCTCGTTGACCGCGCCCCACACAACCATCGGAATATTCTTGCGCGCGACCTTTTGCAGCAGCGCGTCTCGCGTTCCCTGTCCCAGCACGATGAAACCATCGGCGCCGCGCGATTGATAAAGGTCGACGAAACCTTCGACGGTTTCGAGGCCAGACGGCGACAGGAGAAGGTCGAGGTCGCGCACCGACAGCGCCTCTGAAATGCCGGCGAGCAATTCGAAGATGAATGGATCCCCGATGGCGCCCTGTCGATGCGACCCGAAATCGAGCACGACGGCGATCGCATTGGCGCGCTCGCGCCGCAGCTTTTGCGCATGGCGATTGAGCGCATAGCCCTGTTCGCGGGCGACGGCGAGCACGCGTTCGCGCGTTTCGGCGCTGACCAGCGGACTTCCACTCAGAACCCGAGATACGGTTGGCTTTGAAACTTTTGCAAGGCGCGCCACATCTTCCATCGTCGGACGCGACGTGCGCGGCATCGTCATCATATCGCTGTTTTTGCCCGCCATGGGCTGTTCATATGGCACCGGCGGTCTGCGCGCAATCGCCGATCATATCGCTATGAAACTTGTTGTTGAAATGCATTTCATAAAAATATATCAGAGTGGGCGAACGGGCGACACAGCCCGCCGAGGGAGGATGATGATGGCAATCATGCGCAAATATCTGATGTCGCTTTGCTGGGGCGCTGCTCCGATAGTGATCGCATTCGGTCCGTCGCAGGCCATGGCGCAGGAGGCCGCCGGTGCGGATACGGCGTCGGGCGGCGGTATCGAGGAAATCATTGTAACCGCCCGCCGTGTCGATGAACGCGCCCAGCAGGTTCCCGTCTCCATTACGGCCTTCAACCAGGACAGCCTGCGTACGAAGGGCATCAACAACGGGACCGATCTCCAGAATTTCACGCCATCGCTTTCGACCCTCGGCAATGTCGCGCGCAACGATGAAACCTATTCGGTGCGCGGAATGGGCGGCAGCGCAGGGCAGGGGACAGGCAGCGGACCCGGTGTGGTCGGCTATTTTGCCGAAGTACCCTACAGCGCCAGCGGACCGGGCAATTTCTATGATCTCGCCTCGCTGCAGGTTCTCAAGGGTCCCCAAGGAACGCTGTTCGGCCGAAACACGACGGGCGGCGCGGTACTGCTCGAGCCGGCGCGTCCGAAGATGGGCGTGGTCGAAGGCTATGTCGATCTCACGCTCGGCAATTATGACCGCCGCAGCGGACAAGGTGCGTTGAACATCCCCTTGATCGATGACGTGCTGGCCATCCGTGTCGCCGGGCAGTTCGACAAGCGGGACGGATATTCCCGCGACATCATTACCGGGTTCGATTACCTCAATCGCAACAATTACAGCGTCCGTTTCGGGCTGCAGTTCAATCCGACCGAAACGATCCGCAGCTATACGGCGGTGACCTACAGCGACATCAAGGAGCATGGCGGCGGGAGCGTCCTGCTGGCTGTCAATCCCGACGGTCCCTTCGCGGCGTTGCTTCAGCCATATCTCGAGGCCCAGCAGGCGCGCGGCGTACGGAAAACGGCGCTCAGCGTACCGACGCGCGAAATCGCCAAGAATCTTCTGATCCTCAACAATAGCGAATTCGATTTGAGCGATACGCTGACGCTCAAGAATGTCTTCAGCTACGCCCGCAACCGGTCGACCTATGCGGGCGACCGCGATTCGACCCCCTTGCCGATCTCCGACCTCTTGGGTTCGTACCCGGGCAGCTATAACAATAACCTGCGCACGATTACCGAGGAACTGCAGCTTCGCTATGACGACGGCACATTGCGTATTCAGGCCGGCGGCTTCTTCCTCGATCAGAAGACGCCGTCGCCGCTGACCTTCCGGACGATAAACCCGATGCAGCAACTGGGACTGCTCGGCGGCGGGCCGATCATCCTGCCGCCCGTCCTGCAGGCAGCGCTCGGCGTCGACGGACCCTTGCTGCCGGCGCTCAGCCTCCAGCCCGAAGCGCGCGTCACCGCTCGCAGCAAGGCGGCTTATGCGCAGGTGCAGTACAAGCTGACGCCTGATCTCACCGCAACGGCCGGCTTTCGCTGGACCTGGGACCGTTTTGGCGGCGAGATTCAGGCCTATCAGGATCCGCAAAGCTATGATGTGTTCAACCAGCTCGCGGCGCTGGGCGTGATAACATCGGCGCAGGCCGCGCAAGTCATCGGTCTCAATGCCAATCTGTGCGTCTATGATGCCTATCAGGCGGTGGCTGCCGGTGGCTTCCCGACGCTCTACTATCCCAACTGCACGACGCCCAGCTTCAAGGGCAAGAGCGACGGACCGACCTGGCAAATCGGGCTCGACTGGCAGGCAAATCCCGACACGCTGCTCTATGCGGTATCGCGGCGGGGCTATAAATCGGGTGCGACCAATCCGATCGTGTCGCTGTTTCTCGGCGAACAGCACCCGTTGTTCGCGGTGCGCCCCGAAAAGGTCACCGACGTCGAAATCGGAATGAAGAAGGACTGGGATCTCGGCGGCGATGCAAGGGCGCGCACCAATATTGCGGGTTTCTATACCTGGTACAACGATATCCAGGTGATTCAGCGCGCCGCTATCTCCGGCGCCGACATTCTGACCAACGCCAAACGGGCGCGGGTCATGGGGTTGGAGTTCGAGGGGCAGTTGATGCCGGTTCGTGGCGTGACGCTGAGCGCGGTCTATTCCTATAACTCGGCGAAATATCTCGAATATGATTCGATTGCGATCCCGGCGATCCCTGAGGCACTGACCGCCGCGCAGCCGAGCCGCGACCTCTCGGGCACGCCTTTCTCCTTTGTTCCGAAGCACAAGTTCAGCCTCAACGGCCGGATCGATCTGCCGGTCGTCGAAGGCGTGGGGGAAATGGCGTTCAACGCGAACTGGTCCTATCAGTCCAGCCAGCGCGTGACTCCCGAAGCGCAGCCGTTCGACACCATCAAGGGCTATGGCCTCGTCAACCTGCGGTTCGAATGGAACAACATGTTCGGCGCGCCGGTCGACATGGCCGTCTTCGGTACCAACATCTTCGACAAGGAATATCGGGTCACCGCAAATCCCGGCTATAACAGCTCCGGTTTCACCAACTCGATTTACGGGGAGCCGGCACAATATGGCGTGCAGGCCCGCTATCGTTTCTGAGCCCGGCATGACGACCGGAACCCGGTTCGACCGGCGCGAGATGATCGGCCTCGGCGCCGCGGCGGTTGCCGCCGCGGCGGCCGGCCCGCTCCGCGCCGCTCCATCCTCGCATCCCTTCCTCTGGGGCGCCGCAACCGCCGGGCACCAGGTCGAGGGTAATAATGTGAATGCCGACATCTGGCTGCTCGAGCAGGTAAAGCCGACCATTTTCACCGAACCGTCGGGCGATGCATGCGACAGCCTCCACCGCTGGCGCGAGGATGTCTCCATCGTCAAGGCGCTCGGGCTCAACTGCTATCGCTTCTCGGTCGAATGGTCGCGGATCGAACCGGCGCCGGGGCAGTTCAGCCAGGCCTTTCTCGATCATTATGCCCGCATCGTCGATGAGTGCCGCGACCAGGGGCTGGCGCCGGTGGTCACCTTCAACCATTTCACGACGCCGCGCTGGTTCGCTGCCGCCGGCGGCTGGGAGAACGGGGATGCCGCCGACCTGTTCGCACGTTACTGCGACAGGGTCGCCCGCGCGATGGCACACGGCATCAGTCACGCGCTGACCTTTAACGAACCCAATCTGGCGCTCGGCGGGCGCTGGTCCGCCAACCCGCCACCGCTTGCGGTGACAGATCAACTCGCCGCCTGCGTCGCGGCGGCGGCAAAGGCGAGTGGCTCCGATCGTTTCTCGCTGCTCAATGCGGGCGACCCGGAGCCGATGATCCCGAACGTCGCCGCCGCCCACGGGGCGGCGCGGGG
>JAEWIL010000111.1 GCA_023387085.1 Pseudomonadota bacterium
GCCACTTCCCCATGCCTGCGGCACAGGGAGGATTTGTCCCCTTAGCCCTCGACTTTGCGCCGCTTCCGGCGCTAAAGGCGCGCGCAAATCAAAAAAGCACGAAGGACTTCTCCCATGCGCATCGACCTGATTCCCGCCGGCGACAGCCCGCCCGACAGCCTGAACGTGCTGATCGAGGTGCCGATCGGCGGCGAACCGGTGAAATATGAGTTCGACAAGGCCAGCGGCGCGCTGTTTGTCGATCGCTTTCTGCACACGCCGATGCGCTATCCGGCCAATTACGGCTTCATCCCGCACACGCTGGGCGACGATGGCGATCCGCTCGACGCGCTCGTCGTTGCGCGCTCGCCCGTGGTCGCGGGCGCCGTCGTCAAATGCCGCCCGATCGGCGTGCTCCGGATGGAAGACAATGCCGGCGGCGACGAGAAATTGCTCTGTGTCCCCGTCAGTTCGACCTTCCCCTATTACGACAAGGTCGCGACCTACAAGGATATGCCCGAAATCGTGCTTCAGCAGATCGAGCATTTCTTTGCCCACTATAAGGATCTCGAACCCGGCAAGTGGGTCAAGCTCGGCGGCTGGGGCGACGTCGACGAAGCGAAAGCCATCATCCTCGAGGGGATCGAACGCGCGAAGAAGGTCGGCGTCTAAGCGTCACCGACCTTCGTCATTGCGAGCATTGCGAAACAATCCAGGGCGGTTTCCGCCCGCTCTGGATCGCCGCTCGCAATGACGCATCTCAGAATTCAGGCCGCTCCTCCAGCCGCACATCCGTCCGCGGATAGGGGATGCGGATGCCCGCCTCGCGGAACCGGTCCCATATCCCCAGGAACACCTCGCCCTGGATATTGCCGAGCCCCGATTCGGGGTCCGAAATCCAGTAGCGCAGCTCGTGATCGACCGCGCGTTCGCCAAAGGCGATAATCCACACCACCGGTTCGGGATCGGCGAGGATACGCGGATTGGCCTTGGCGACATCGACGATGATCGCCTGCGCCGCGCGCAAATCGCACTCATAGGGCACCGGAATGCGCATCCGCACGCGCACGTCGCGGCTCGAATAGCTCCAGTTCTCGACCGGCTGCGTCATCAGCAGTTCGTTCGGGATCAGATGCTTCTTGCCGTCGCGGGTGACGACGTTGACCGCGCGCACCCCGATCTTCGCCACGCGTCCGACATTGGGCATCCCGCCGGGCAGCGTGGTGCCGCCCATCGCGCCGCCGTCGCCGACAACGATCACGTCGCCCGGCTGGATCGAGCGGTCCATCAGCAGGATGATCCCGGCAATCAGATTGCCGACGGTCTTCTGGAGCCCGAAGCCGATCGCGAGCCCCGCGGCACCCGAAAAAACCGCCAAGGTCGTGAGATCGATCCCGAGGAGGTCGATGCCGAACAGCAGCGCAAAGGAAAAGAGCGCGATCGCGATCAGCTTTTCGGTGAGCAGCCGCTGCGCCTGGTCGATCTGGGTGTTGCGGCGGAGCAGCCATTTGATTCCGCGCATGATCGCCTTCACCGCGATCCACAGCAGCACGACGACGATGATCGTCGAGAAGAGTCCGTAGAGCGACAGACGATACGAGCCGACGTCGAGCCCGATCGCCTTCATCGTGTCCATCGTGCGCGCAGCGCCGGTCTGAAGACCGTCGAGGCTCATAGGGTCGCAAAGCCGCGTTCGAGATCCGCGATCAGGTCGGCGGGGTCTTCGAGGCCGATCGACAGGCGGACGAGCGGATCGGGATCGTCCCAGCGCGTCGCTGTGCGGATCGTCGCCGGATCGCTCGGCACGACCAGGCTTTCATAGCCCCCCCAGCTGAAGCCGATGCCGAAATGCGCGAGCGAATCGATGAAGCGCGTCCGCGCGGCCTCGTCGACGCTCTTCAGCGTGAAACCGAACAAGCCGCTCGTCCCGGTAAAATCGCGCGCCCAGATCGCATGTCCCGGATTGTCCGGCAGCGCGGGGTGCAGGACGCGGCCGACCTCGCCCCGCCCGGCCAGCCAGCGCGCCACCGCAAGCCCGTTCTCGCCATGCCGCGCCAGCCGCACATCGAGCGTGCGGAGGCCGCGCAATATCAGCGCGCAATCGTCGGGCGAGACCGCCTGGCCGAGCTGATAGGCCGCGCTGCGCAGCTTCGGCCACACCGCCTTGGTCGCGGTCAGGCTGCCCATCATCGCGTCCGAATGGCCGCCGACATATTTGGTGAGGCTCATCATCGTGACATCGACGCCATGCGCCAGTGCCGGAAAAAGCAAGGGCGTCGCCCACGTGTTGTCGAGCATCGTCAGCACGCCGCGCTCGCGCGCCACTGCGGTGATCGCCGGAATATCCTGCACCTCGAAGGTCAGGCTGCCCGGCGATTCGAGGAAGATCAGTCTAGTTTCGGGTTCGATCAGGTCGGCGATGCCCGCGCCGACAAGCGGATCATAATAGGTCGTCCGCACCCCCATCCGCGCGAGCATGCCGTTGCAGAAAGCGCGCGTCGGTTCATAGGCGCTGTCGACCATCAGCAGATGATCGCCGGGCGAGAGCAAGGCGAGCAGCCCCGCCGAATTGGCGGCGACGCCCGACGGATAGAGCAAGGTTCCCTCGCCGCCCGGTTCCATAGCGGTCAGCGCGTCGGCGAGCGCCCACACCGTCGGCGTCCCGCGCCGGCCGTAATAAAGCTTGTCGTGCGTCGCGTGACCGCGCGCTTTCAGGTCGGCGATGGTATCATAGAGGATCGTCGAGGCGCGCCACACCGGCGGATTGACGATGCTGCCGCCGAGGCGCGGATCGCCGGTCCATTCGGGCCGTCGCCCGCCCTGCACCAGTTTCGTCGCGGGGCGGAGGTTCTGATCGTCGCTGTCGCTCATCCCGCCTTGTTAGCGTCCCACTAGGCAAAATCCAGTAGCGGCCCGCCAAGTCCGAGGATCAGTCCTCCCGCCGAACAGATCGCCAGCATCGGCACGATCCCCAGCTTGAAGCGAAAAAGCAGCACAAAGGCGAGGATCGACAGCAGCAGTGCGGGCATATCGAGGCTGGAAGCCAGCGGCACCTCGACACCCCACGCCGTGCGCTCGAGCTTGCGAAACAGCACATGCAGCGCGAACCAGAGCGACAGATTGGCGATGACGCCGACCACCGCCGCGGTCACCGCCGCGAGCGCGCCCTTCAGCCCCGCCGCGCGTTCGAGCCGGTCGATCCACGGCGCAAAAGCGAAGATCCACAGAAAGCAGGGCGCAAAGGTCACCCACAGCGTCAACCCGGCGCCGATGATCCCGGCCACGAGCGGTGAGAACGGCGCGGCGTCGCGCCACGCCGCGAGAAAGCCGACGAACTGGGTTACGAGAATCAACGGCCCCGGCGTCGTCTCGGCAAGCCCCAGCCCATCGGCCATTTCGCCCGGTCGCAGCCAGCCGAATCCGTTCACCGCCTCCTGCGCCATATAGGCGAGCACCGCATAGGCGCCGCCGAAGGTCACGACCGCGAGCTGCGAGAAGAAGGCGCCGATATCCCACAGCACATGCTGCCGCCCCAGCGTGACGAGGATCAGCACCATCGGCGCCGCCCAGACCAGCCCCCACGACAGGACCGCGCTCAGGCTCTGCCGCCACGCCGACCGCGCGGAAACCATGCGATCGGTCCCGGCCGGCGCGAGTTTCATCCAGTCCGGCCGCCAGCGCGCCACGGCCCAGCCCGTGAGCAACGCCATCAGCACGACGAGCGGGAAAGGCAAGGCGAGCAGCGCGATCGCGATGAAGGAAAGCAGCGCGATGACCCGCAGCAGCGGCGTCTTCAGCGCGCGGCCGGCGATGCGGAGCAGCGCCTGCACGACGATCGCGAGCACCGCCGCCTTGATGCCGAGGAACAGTGCGGCAAACCATCCGAGGCCCGCCGCCATGACGTAGAGCAGCGACAGTCCCAGCATGACGAGCGCGCCGGGAATGACGAACAGCAGTCCGGCCGCAAGTCCGCCGCGAAAGCCATGCAGCCGCCAGCCGATCCAGGTTGCGAGTTGCTGCGCCTCCGGCCCGGGGAGCAGGTGGCAGAAATTGAGCGCATGAAGAAAGGTCGACTCGTCGACCCAGCGCCGTTCGTCGACGAACTCGCGATGCATCAGCGCGATCTGTCCGGCGGGGCCGCCGAAGCTCAGGCAGCCGATACGGGCATAGGTCCGAAAGGCCTCGGCGAACGTCGGCGGCGCAATGGATCGGGCGTCATCGGGTAATCCGGTCATCGGTCATACTTCTCCATCCGGCGGTGCCGGGTGAAAAAGCAACGCTTGGGCGGATGCCTGACCGGGAGGTTGCCTCGCCCCGATACACGATGCCTAACGCAGCGTATCGGGGCGCGACAAGAAAGAAAAAGCAGCGCGGCGGCCAAGCCGCGCTTGCCGCCATCAGGCGACGCCGGTCGCCTTCGGGGTTGCCGGATCGGCGCCCCATTCGGTCCAACTGCCGTCATAGACCGCGACATCGTCCTTGCCGAGAAGATGCGCGCCGAACGCCACGACCGTCGCGGTCATGCCGCTGCCGCAGGTTGTGACCAGCGGCTTGTCGAGATCGACCCCGGCGGCATCGAACGCGGCCTTGAGGTCGTCGCCGCGCTTCCACGTCCCGTCGGCGTTGAAGAGATTGGCGTGCGGCAGGCTGACCGATCCGGGAATATGGCCGGGCGCCATGCCGGGACGCGGATCGCGTTCCTCCCCGGTGAAGCGCGCGGCGGGACGCGCATCGACGACCTGTTCGGTGCCGAGCGCCAGATTTTCGAGCATCTGTTCCTTGGTGCGGACCGCCTTCGCGTCGCGCCACACGGTGAAATGGCGGTGGCGCAGCGTCTGCTTGCCCATTTCGAGCGCGCGGCCCTCGGCCTTCCACTTGGCAAGACCACCGTCGAGCAGCGCGACGTCGTGGGCGCCGAACAGCTTGAGCAGCCACCATGCCCGCGCCGCGCTCTTCAGCGGGCTGTCGTCGTAAATCACGATACGGCTGCCGTCTCCGAGGCCCAGCGACTGCATGCGGCTCGCGAATTTTTCGGCCGGCGGCGCCATATTCTCGATATCGCTGTTCGCATCGGCGAGTTCGGCCAGGTCGATGAACACCGCGCCGGGAATGTGGCCCGCCTCATATTCGGCGCGCGCATCGCGATCGGTTCCGCTCATGAATTTCGTCGCATCGACGACCCGCAGGTCCGATGCCCCCAGTTCGCGTTCCAGCCAGTCGGTTGAGACCAAGGCGTCCATGTCATGCTCCTGTTGCGACCGTCGGAACCTGTTTGCTCGTCCCTGGCGGCCAGTCCTGCTGCGCTTTTTTCTTTCCGGGGACGGCAAGCCTATGCCCCGGCGTGCCCTTTTTCAAGCACGGTCGAGGTCTGCCCGAGCCGATGCTGCACTGCAACAGAAAACCTATTGATCGCGCCGCATTGCGGTGATGCGGGCACCCGGGCGGTTGACGACCAGATTCGGCCGGTCGAGCGGCAAGGGAGCGAGCTTTTCGCTGCCGCTCGCGCCTTGTTCGCGGCCGAGGACGAAACTGCCGGCATTCTGGCCGAACGCCTCGCCTTCGCCGTCCCAATGATAGGTGACGTCGAATACCAGCACGGGAACCAGCATCGGCTTGCCGCCGATCATCAGCGGATCGACCGCGGCGCGCGGCAGCATGACTTCGGTCGAAAGCTGCTCACCCCCGCCGGGCGCGATTTCGATGTCGTCGCGCAATACGCTGCCGCCCGCACCATCGAAGAAGCGCGCCAGCACCGGCTCGGTCATCGCCGACCCCTGATTGAGCGCGATTCGCACCATCAATCCCGTCGCGGCTACCGCGCCCTCGTTGCGAAGGCGGAGCGTGAAGGCGACGATCAACTGATCGACCGTCATCCGGATGCCGCGAATATCGAGCGCCATCGCCACCTTTGCGCGCCGTTCGGCGCTGGGGCGGGTGACCAGCGGCGAGGGAATCGTCAGCACACCGGACGGCGCGGGAGTCGCAGAAACGCGCGGCGCGACGGGCGCAGGC
>JAEWIL010000214.1 GCA_023387085.1 Pseudomonadota bacterium
GCCGCGTGGGGGGGGGGCCCCGCCCCCCAAAGGGTTGGGGTGGAGGGGCCCCTCCGTCGGCCCCTGCGGGGCCGCCACCTCCCCATGGCTGCGCCACAGGGAGGACCTTTTTGCTTCGACGTTCAAGCTTTCCCGCTATCGCAGCGGTACTCATCCTCGCCGTGGTCTTGCTCGGCCTCGCCGTCGGCGCGGGCTGGACCGAGGCAGCCGACTGGCAAATCTCGCACAGCCTCGCGATCCGCGTAGACGAAAGCAGCCCGGCGTTCATCGTCTTCATGCAAGGCGCGAGCTGGATCGGCGGCGGCACGCCGCGCTGGATCATCGTCATCCTGCTCTGCGGGCTCGTCTGGCACTGGTGCGGGCCGCGCTGCGCAGTCGCGCTTGGCGGCGCGTCGCTGCTGTCGAACCTCGCGTCGAGCCTGCTCAAGCTCGGCTTCGGCCGCGCAAGGCCCGATATCATCGAGCATCTCGACCATGTGAACAGCGCCTCCTATCCCAGCGGTCATGCGACGAGCGCGGCCGTCGTCTACCTGCTGCTCGCCTGGCTCGCGCCGCCGCGCTGGCGTCCGCTGGCCTGGACCCTCGCCGCGGCGATGATCCTGCTCAATGGCTTTTCGCGCATCATGCTGGGTGTACATTGGGCGAGCGATATCGTCGGCGGGACGATGCTCGGCATCGCCTTCGCGCTCCTCGGGGCGTGGTGGGCGTCGCGGCCCGCTTCGGTGGCGTCGAGCGAAAGATCGTACGATCACTAAAATTCCGCTGTCCTAAAAAGTCTCGTTTTGCCATCTATCGGACAGGCACGAGGACAATAGGGGGCGGGATATGCAATCCAGTGTAAAGTTCGGCGGTTTTCTGCGGCGAATCGCTTTCGGCGCAACCGCGCTTTTCGGGGTAGCCACGCTGCCGGCGCTGGCGCAGGACGACGCCGGGCAGACGGTCATCACCGCAGCGCGCTATCTCGACGTTCAAACGGGCAAGACGGTTGAACATCCGGCGATCTTCGTCGGCGCCGACGGGCGCATCACCAATATCGCCGACGCGCGCACGGTGCGCTGGGGGGCCAACGTCAAGCATATCGACCTTGGCGAGCGGACGCTGCTCCCCGGCCTGATCGACATGCACGTCCACCTGACCTCGCTCGCCGAGGTAGGGGGCTATCAGGGGCTGCGCTACACCGACAGCTTCTGGACCGTGGTTGGCGTCGCCAATGCGAAAAAGACCCTCGACGCGGGCTTTACCACCGTACGCAATGTCGGATCTGCCGACTTCGAGGATGTGGGGCTCAAGCAGGCGATCGAGGGCGGCTATATCGTCGGGCCGCGCATCATCCCCGCGGGCTGGGCGATCGGTGCGACGGGCGGACATTGCGATAGCGGCGGCCTTCCGCCGTCGATGGACCGCAAGGAGCCGTCGGTGATCGACAGCCCCGAACAGGCGCGCACGAAGGTCCGCTGGCTTCACAAATATGGCGCGCGCGCGATCAAGATCTGCGCGACCGGCGGTGTCTTTTCGCTGGGCGACAGCGTCGGCGCGCAGCAACTGACGCTTGAGGAGATGAAGGCCATCGCCGACGAAGCGCATATGCTGGGCCTGAAGGTCGCGGCGCACGCGCACGGCGACGAGGGGATCAGGACCGCGATCCTCGCGGGCATCGACACGATCGAGCATTGCAGCCTTGCCAGCGACGAAACGATCAAGCTGGCGGTCGCGCACAAGACCTGGTTCGACATGGACATCTATAACGACGATTATATCCTCGCCACCGGCACCGCGAACGGCACCGAGCAGGAAAGCCTCGACAAGGAAAAGGCGATCGGGCTCGCGCAGCGCCAGACCTTCCAGCGCGCGGTGAAGGCGGGCGTGCGGATGCTGTTCGGTACAGATGCCGGCGTCTACCCGCACGGCGACAACGGGCGGCAGTTCGCAAAAATGGTCCAGTGGGGGATGACCCCGCTACAGGCAATCCGCGCGGCGACGGTCAACGGCGCCGAGGCGCTCGGCATGACCGGCGACATCGGCGCGATCGCGGTGGGGCGTTACGCCGACATCATCGCGGTCGAAGGCGATCCGCTGACGGATGTCACCCGGCTCGAACATGTCGATGCGGTGGTGAAGGGCGGCGCGCTGGTGAAGGGATTTTGAGCGTCATTGCGAGCGGAACGAAGCAATCTCCAGCCGGCGATCATCGGCAACGATAGCTGGAGATTGCTTCGTCGCCTGCGGCTCCTCGCAATGACGATTTGAGTTCAGATCACCAGGCGGTCGACCATGGCCTCGCGCATTTGCGGCGTCAGGTTGAGCACCGCCTCGGCATAGGTCGGGATGTCGCCATGATCGCGGCGCACCGTTGCCAGCGCCGCGTCAAGATAGGCGGGGTTCACCGACATTAGCGCACGGATCGCGTCGTCGTGGATTTCGTTGCCGTATCGCGATCGGATATGGGCGGCGCCCTGCGCGATCCGTTCCTCGATCTTGCCCGCGGTGTTGGTGAGGAGATAATCCTGCATCAGATCGTCCTCATGGACGCCGAGCAGACGGTGGACAATCGCGACGGCAAAGCCGGTACGGTCCTTGCCAGCGACGCAGTGGACAAGGCTGGGCGCGTCATAGTCGGCGAGCGCGGCGAGATAGAGCCGCAGCGTCGCGACGAGCGCGGGGCGGTATGGCATGCCGGCGTAGGTATCGATCATCCGGTCGCGTGCGGTCTCGAGGTCGATCGTTCCGCCTGCCGCCTGCAAGTGCGGCGCGAGCCCGGCGGTGATGCCGCCCGCGAACAGCACGCGGCCCGCGAAATTATCCGAACGGCGGCATGGATGCATCTCGCGCTCGTCGTCGCCGCGCAGATCGATCACCGTCTCCAGTCCGAGCGCATCGAGCGCGGTCAGATCCTCGTCGGTTGCGGCTTCGTGGTGCGCCGACCGCCACAACATGCCTTCGCGCAGCCGCCCTCCACCCTCGACGGCATAGCCGCCATAGTCGCGGAAATTATGGATTCCCGACAAGGGCAGGACGCGCTCGGCGAGCATGATCAGTCTCCTGTGAAAACGGGCGCGCGCTTTTCGACGAAGGCGTTGATCGCCTCGCGGTTGTCGGCGGTTTCGTGAACGATTGCCTGATAGGCGGCGCTGAGTTCGAGGATGTCGCTCATCCGGCTGTGCTGCGCTTCGCGGAGCAGGCGTTTGGTCAGCCGCAGCGCGCGCGGCGGGTTGCAGACGATGCGCTCGGCGATCGCGATGGCACGGTCGAGAAGCTCTGCATCCGGCACCACTTCGGTTACAAGGCCGTACTCCTTGGCGGTCGCGGCGTCGAAGCGGTCGCCGGTCAGGAACAGTTCGGCGGCACGGGGATAACCCAGCACCTTCTGGAGCAGCCAAGCGCCGCCGTCGCCGGGGACGATTCCGACCTTGATGAAGCTGCACGCGAACTTCGCGCTCTCTGCGGCGATGCGGATGTCGCAGGTGCAGGCGAGGTCGCAGCCGAGCCCGACGGCATGGCCGTTGACCGCCGCGATCATCGGGATTTCGCAGTCCATCAGCGCGCGGATCACCGCCTGAACGCCGCGCCGATAATTGGCGCGGGTCGAATCGGGCTGGTCGAGTACGCCGATGCCCTTGCGATCCTGCATCGACTTGAGGTTGCCGCCGGCGCTGAACGCCTTGCCGCTGCCGGTCAGGATGATCGCGCTGACACTGCGGTCCTCGCCCAGGGCGCGAAGGGTGTCGACGATGTCGTCACAGTCCGCATGCGTGCCGATCGCGTTCATGCTTTCGGGCTTGATCATCGTCAGGATCGCGATCTTGCCCCGCCGTTCGACACTCAGAAATTCGCCCATCGATAACTCTCCTGTTCCGCGCACAGGCTAAGCCTCGCGGTGGGTGCTTGCAAGTCCGTGACGGCGAACCGGGCGCGATGCTGCGCCCGATTGCCGCAGCGTTCAGCGGACGGCGCCGCTGTCGCGAAGCGTCGCGATCCACCCCGCATCATAGCCGAGCGCGGCCAGCACGGCATCGCCATCGGCACCGACGGCGGGCGCGGCAGTCGGGGTGCTGTTGACCGTCGCCGAATAGCGCGGCGCGGGGGCCGGCTGGGTCACGCCGCCCACGCTGACGAAGGTTTCGCGCGCGACATTATGCGGATGCTGCGGCGCCTCGGTCAGCGACAGGACGGGGGCGAAGCAGACATCGGTCATCTCCATGATCGCGCACCATTCGTCGCGTGTTTTCGACGCGAACAGCGCGGTCAGCCTCTCCTTGAGCGGGCCCCATTGCGACGGGTCCATCTGAGCGTCGAACGACGGATCTGCATCCAGCCCGGTCTTTTCGCGGAGCAGCGCATAGAATTGCGGCTCGATCGACCCGATCGAGATGAACTTGCCGTCGGCGCAGGCGTAGGTGTCGTAGAAATGCGCGGCGCCGTCGAGCATGTTGACCCCCGCCTCGTCCTTGATCCGGCCAGCGGCCAGGAAGCCCCAGGTCATGCCCGCAAGCAGCGCCGAGCCGTCGGTCATCGCACAGTCGATGACCTGGCCTTCGCCGGTCCTTGCGGCGTGCAGCAGCGCACTCGACATGCCGAACGCCAGCATCATGCCACCGCCGCCGAAATCGCCTACATAGTTGACCGGCGGAACGGGCTTTTCGCCCGCGCGGCCGATGCCGTGGAGAACGCCCGACAGCGAGATATAGTTGATGTCGTGGCCCGCCGCCTGCGAATAGGGGCCGAACTGGCCCCAACCGGTCATCCGGCCATAGACGAGCCGCGGATTGTCGGCGAGCAGCACATCGGGGCCAAGACCCAGACGCTCCATCACCCCGGGGCGATACCCCTCGATGATCCCGTCGGCGCTCTTGCACAGGTCGCGGGCGATCTGCACCGCGTCGGGGTTCTTCATGTCGAGCGCGATCGACGTCCGGTTCCGCGACAGCGGGTCGCGGGGGTCCATGAACCCGCCGGGTCGATCGATCCGGATCACTTCGGCGCCATGGTCGGCGAGCATCATGCCGCAGAAGGGGCCGGGGCCGATGCCCGCAAATTCGATGATCCTGATGCCCGTCAGCGGTCCTGCCATGTCAAACTCCCGTGTCAAAATGCGTGCAGCCATTGCGGGAGCTAAACGCCGGTGCAACCCGGCGCTGCCAGTGGCGCTCCGGGTTGCTTCGCGTCGCGCGCAATGGCGGCGGTCGGATTAAATGCGTTCGATGATGATCGCCGGCGCCATGCCGCCTGCGGCGCACATGGTGACGAGGCCGTAGCGGCCGCCCGAACGCTCGAGTTCGTCGAGCGCGGTACCGATCAGGATCGAGCCCGTCGCGCCGATCGGATGGCCGAGTGCCATCGAGCCACCGTTGATGTTCACTTTTCCGCGGTCGAGATCGAGGTCGCGGATGAACTTCTCGGCGACGACCGCGAAGGCTTCGTTGATTTCCCAGACATCGATGTCGCCCTTGGTCAGACCCGCCTTTTCGAGAACCTTCTTCGCAGCCGGAACCGGAGCGTTGAGCATCAGCGTCGGATCGTCGCCGATATTGGCGTAGGCGACGACGCGTCCGCGCGGCTTCAGGCCATTTTTATCGGCATATTCTTTCGATGTCAGCAGCACCGCGGCCGCGCCGTCGACGACGCCCGACGAGTTGCCGGCGTGGTGGAAGTGCTGGATTTCCAGGTCAGGATAACGACGGTTGATCTGCTTGCGAAAGGTCACTCCGCCGCCGAGGTCGAAATCCGCGAGCGCGGCAAAGCTGGGCTTCAGCGCCGCCAGAGCTTCGGCGGTGGTTTCGGGGCGGGGAAATTCCTCATGGTCGAGCGCGACGGTGCCGTCGGTGTTATAGACGGGGACGACCGATTTGGCGAAGCGGCCTTCCTTGATCGCGCGATCGGCGCGCTGCTGGCTGACGAGCGCCAGCGCGTCGAGAACCTCGCGGCTGATGCCCTCGATCGTCGCGATCGCGTCGCCGCAAACGCCCTGGTTCGACTGCGGGTGGAGTTCGTCGAGCGCTTCGTGGCCCGAGCCCATCATACGCGGGGGCAGGCCGGCGTTGGCCTGTTCGGCGGCATAGGCGGTGGTGTAGCTCATCATCTCGGTGCCACCGGCGATGACGCAATCTTCCATGCCCGACATGATCGTCGCGGCGGCGAAGTTCACGACGCTGATGCCGCCGCCGCAGAAGCGGTCGAGCGTCGTGCCGCTGGCCTTGATGTCATAGCCCGCCGAGAGTGCGGCCATGCGGCCGAGGTCGCCGCCCTGCTTGCCGTTCTGCGACGAGGTTGACCAGACGATGTCGTCGACGGTCGCGGTGTCGAGATTGTTGCGGTCGCGGATCGCGCTGAGCACGGTCGCGGCGAGATGCTGCGGGTGCAGGTGCGACAACGCGCCCTTGCCGGGCTTGCCAATCCCGCGCGGGGTGCGGACGGCGTCGATGATATAGGCTTCGGCCATGGAAGGTTCCTTTCGTGAGATTCTATGAAGGTCGGAGGTCGGTTGAAAAGCGGGTCCGGCGGGGAGTTCAGCGGGGGGCCATGCGGATCGCGCCGTCGAGGCGGACGGCTTGGCCGTTGAAATAGGTGTTGCGGATCATCTCCATCGCCAGGCTGGCATATTCCTCGGCCTTGCCGAGCCGCTTGGGGAAGGGCACCGATGCTTCGAGGCTCTCCTTTACCTTCGGGTTCATATTGTTGAGCAAGGGCGTGCCGAACACGCCCGGCATGATCGAATTGACGCGGATGCCGAGATCCATCAGGTCGCGCGCCATCGGCAGGACGAGGCCGTTTACCCCCGCCTTCGCCGAGCCATAGATAACCTGGCCGATCTGGCCGTCCTGCGCCGCGACCGAGGCGGTGAGCACGATCGCGCCGCGTTCGCCGTCTTCCATTTCGGGGAGGGTCGCCATACCCTCGGCCGAGATCGACGCGACCCGGTAGCTGGCGGTCAGGATGCCCTCGACGCCAAAGGCATAGTCGGCGGTCGGCGTGCGGCGATAGCTGCCCGTCGCCTTGTCGAAGGCGAGCGTCTTGCCGCGGCGCGACGTCATCGCGCAGTGGACGCAGATACGCTCCTGCCCGTGCGCGGCGCGCGCTTTGGCATAGCCATCGAGAACCGATTGTTCGTCGGTGATGTCGACATGGACGAACAGCCCGCCGATCGAACGAGCGACTTCTTCGCCCAGCGCGTCGTTGATGTCGAAGATCGTCACCTTCACCCCCGCTGCGGCAAGGGCTTCGGCGGTCGCCCGACCGAGGCCCGACGCGCCTCCCGTGACAACGGCTGCTGTGCTGGCATCGAATTTCATGGGGAGGCTCCTCAGGCTGGAATCTGGTTGAAGGGAATGCCCTTGTCCGGGCGATGGTCCTGCGGCAGGCCGAGAATGCGTTCGGCGATGGTATTGAGCAAAGTCTCGTCCGACCCGCCCGCGATGCGGCCCGTCGGCGCGTTGATCCAGCTCGACGCCCAGTCGTCCTTGGGCGAGGCATGTTCGTCGAACGGAAAGGCGTTGGCGCCCTGCAGATCGAGCGCCAGTTCGGACAGCTTCTGCCGCGACCGGACTGCGACCAGCTTGTTGAGCGAACCTTCGGGGCCGGGCGTCATCCCCGCCTGCATCATTAACCGCGCGCGGCGGTTGATCGAGTCGAGCCCGGCGCGCATCGCGTGGTTGCGTGCAATCTGCTGGCGGATACGGCCATCCTCGATCGCCCGCTTTCCGCCCAGCTTCTGCTCTTTCGCAAGGTCGATGAACAGGTCGAGGTGCGGGCCGAACCCCGCACTGTCGGTCGCGACATAGCGTTCGATCATCAGCGTGGTGAGCGCGACGGCAAAGCCGCCGCCGACCGGCGACATACGGTGATCGTCGGTGATCTTCACATCGTCGAAGAACACCTCGTTGACGTGACTGTCGCCGCCCGCGAGCTTGATCGGGCGGACGGTGACACCCGGGGCCTTCATATCGACCCAGAAATAGGTCAGGCCCTTGTGCTTCGGGACCGTGGGGTCGGTGCGCGCGACGATGACGCCATAATCGCTATATTGTGCCCAACTCGTCCACACTTTCTGGCCGTTGATCTTCCACCCGTTGCCGTCGGTCTCGGCGCGGGTGCGCAGGCCGGCAAGGTCGGTTCCGCCCGACGGTTCGGAGAAGAGCTGGCACCAGATTTCCTCGCCCTTCAGCGCCTTGATCACGCGCTCCTTCACGAAATCGCGGTCGCTTCCGAACTGCATCAGCACCGGCACCGGCATGCCGAGCGAAATGCCGAAATAGACGTTCGGGAAGCCGTGCTTCATCTCCTCGGCTTCAAACGTTATCTTCTCGATATGGCCAAGGCCCTGACCGCCGAACTCGGTCGGCCAGTTGATCCCGGCATAGCCCGCGTCGAATTTCGCGCTCTGGTACCGGCGACCGAGCGCCAGATCCTCTTCGACGGACAGCCCCTTGCGCGCGTTCTTGCCGAAGGCCGGGACCATCGACTGGCACCATTCGGCGGCCTTGCTGCGATAGGTTTCGAGATCGCTCATGCGGCTTCTCCTGCAAGACGGTCGACCAGCACATCTTCCCAGAAGAAACTGCTGCCCTGTTCGAGGGCCAGCGTGCGTGCGCGGCGCATATGAAGGTGAAGTCCGATCTCCCACGTCACGCCGATCCCGCCATGGATCTGGACGCAGTCACGTGCCGCGGTGTCATAGGCCTCGGTCGCGGACAGGCGTGCCGCGGCCGCGGCCGTGATGAAATCGGGCTGGCCCTCGCGCGATGCGGCATGAATGCAGTTGGCTCGCGCAAGTTCGACAAGGCCGTACAGTTCCGCGATCCGGTGTTTGATCGACTGGAACGCGCCGATCGGCTGGCCGAAGGCCTTGCGGGTCACGGCATAATCGCGTGCGATCTCCATCAGTGCCTCGGCGCCTCCGGTCTGTTCATGCGCGGTTACGACCGCCTGCAGGGCCAGAATGTCGAGCGCGGCAGCGCGCGCCGCTTCGCCGACCGCGAGTGTTTCAGCCGGTGTCGCGGCGAAGCCGAGGTCGGCGATGCAGCGGCTGTTGTCGAAACTTTCGATCACTGTCCGCTCGACACCCGAAAGCTCGGCGAGCGCGAGGACCGGCGAACCGGAGCCGTTGGCGAAAACCAGCGCGACATCGGCGAACAGGCCGCCCGATACGCCGCCGGCAACGCCATCGAGCCGGTCACCCGTCAGCGTGACGCCGGGCTGCCGGGGCAGGGGATCCGGACCCGCGGCGAAGGCCACCGCACCGATCGCTTCGCCGCTCGCGAGTGCGGGAAGCCAGCGCGCCTTCTGCGCGTCGCTTCCGTAAAACTCGATCGCCTTGGCGACGCCGAAGCTGGAGGTCAGAAAGGGCGCGCCGCTCAGCGACCGCCCCGCCTGATGCGCGATGAGTCCGAGTTCGACAAGGCCAAGCGCGAGGCCGCCATGCTCCTCGGGAAGCGCGAGCGCGGTCCAGCCTTGCTCCTTCGCCATCGTCCAGAAGCCGTCGTGATACCGGCCGCTCACCTGCAGAAGCGGTAGCAGATCGTCCTTGTTCATCCGGGCCTCGAGCGCGCGACGCGACTCGGTCGCGATTGCCTCCTGCCCTTCGTCGTACAAAATCGACATCGGCCTGCTTCCTCTCCCTATCGTTTCGCGTCATCATCCGGACGTTAACGTAAACGTCAAGTGTTTTGACGTTACGGATCGACGATGGTCAACTGGCGTCCCTGTCAGGCGGGGCCGGCTTTCAGGCAAGGCCGGCTTTCCAGTCGCGCTTGATCTTCTTCGCGAGGCTCCATTTGTGCACCTCGGTCGGACCGTCGTAGATGCGGAAGGCGCGAACCTCGCGGAACACCTGCTCGACGATCGTCTTGTCGGTGACACCCATCCCACCCATGACCTGGACGCAGCGGTCGGCGATCCGCATCAAGGCTTCGGACACAGCGACCTTTGCCATCGAGCTTTCGGCGGTGCCGAGCGAGCTGGTATCGAGCACACCGGCGCACCAGTCGATCATCAGTTCGGCCTGCTTGATGTCGATCAGATTCTCCGCGAGCATGAAGCCAACGCCCTCATGGTCGATTAGCGGTTTGCCGAACGCCATGCGACGGTTTGCATAGTCGGTTGCGATTTCATTCGCCCGGATGCAGGCGCCGAGCCAGCGCATACAATGCGACAGGCGCGCGGGCGAAAGGCGGACCTGGGCATAGCGAAAGCCCTCGCCGGCCTGGCCGAGCATCTGGTCGGCGGGGACGCGGAGGTTGTTGATCGTCAGTGTCGCATGGCCGCCGGGCATCGAGCTGTCGATCGTGTTCGGGACATGGTCGATACGGATTGCCGGGTCGGGAAGGTCGACCAGGAACATGCAGGCGCCTTGCTCGGCCTTTGCCATGATGATCCCGACGCGCGCTCCGTCGGCCCCGGTAATGAAGGTTTTGCGGCCGTTGACGACCCAATGGTTGCCGTCGGGGTGGCACGTCGTCTGCATCATCGAAGGGTCGGATCCGGCGCCGCCCTCTTCGGCGGGTTCGGTCATGAAGAAGGCCGAGCGGACGCGACCCTCGACCATCGGCTTCAGAAAGCGTTCCTTGAGTTCGGGGCTGCCTTCCTTGCCGAGCAGGTACATATTGCCCTCGTCGGGCGCCATCGTGTTGCAGGCGAGGGGGCCGAGCGGCGACAGGCCGCTTTTGATCAGGACCACCGCGGTTTCGCGCTGGTTCAGGTGGCTTCCGTCGGACAGGATGTGCGGGGTCAGGACACCGGCAGCGCGCGCGTGCTCGCGCATTTCCATCATCAGATCGTCGGTCGGGGCTCCGTGATGGTCGCGGCGCGGATCCTGTTCATAGGGGACGACAATCTCGCGAACGAAGGTTTCGACCTTCGCGGCGATCGCCAGGGCCCGATCCGAAATTCCGCTATGCATTGTCGCCGTCATCCTGATTCCCTTCATACTCTAACGGAATTCTCTCAACCGGACGTTGACGTAAGCGTCAAGTTAATTCATGCCAGCACGCAGCAATGCCGTAAGGTAAGGTTTGATCAGGGAGGAATGACATGGCTTTCAAGACGCGCATCACGGAAATGCTGGGGATCGAGCATCCGATCGTTCAGGGCGGGATGCAGAGCGTCGGCTATGCCGAACTGGCGAGCGCGGTTTCGAACGCCGGCGGCCTTGGCATTTTAACCGCGCTGACGCAGCCGAGTCCCGAGGCGCTGCGCGAAGAGATCGAGCGCTGCCGGTCGATGACCGACAAGCCTTTCGGTGTGAACATGACGGTTTTCCCGACGATCAACGCCCCCGATTACAAGGCCTATGCGCAGGCGATTATCGACGGCGGCGTGAAGATCGTAGAGACCGCGGGCACCCAAGCGGTGCGCGAAATCTGGGAAATGCTGAAGCCGCACGGCGTGACGATCCTGCACAAATGCACGGCGGTTCGTCATGCCTTGTCCGCTGAAAAGGCCGGCTGCGACATCATCTCGATCGACGGCTTCGAATGTGCGGGGCATCCCGGAGAGGACGACATCCCCGGGCTGATCCTGATTCCCGCAGCGGCCGACAAGGTGAAGATTCCGATGCTGGCGTCAGGCGGGTTCGGAGACGGCCGCGGTCTGGTTGCGGCGCTCAGCCTGGGCGCCGAAGGGATCAATATGGGCACGCGCTTCTGCGCGACGGTGGAAGCGCCAATCCATGATAATGTGAAGCAGGCCTATGTCGAGAATGACGAGCGCGGCAGCTTCCTGATTTTCCGCAGCCTCAAGAACACCGCGCGCGTCGGAAAGAGCGCCGTGTCGGAAGAGGTGGTGCGCCGCCTCGCTCAACCCGATGCGACCTTCGCCGACGTCGCTGAACTGGTGAACGGCAAGGCGGGGCGCGAGCTGCTCGAAACCGGCGACCTGACGAAGGGGGTTTTCTGGGCCGGCATGGTTCAGGGGTTGATCCACGATATTCCGACCTGCCAGCAACTGATCGACCGCATCATTGCCGAAGCGGACGCGATCATCGATCAGCGCCTGGCATCGTTCCGCGCCTGATCGATATGCCATGCCGCCTTGCGGCGGCATGGCAGCTATCGCTCTGCTGTGCGGGTGTCATCATCCGCCGGCGCGCGTCGCCGGTCCTGCCGGGGAAGAAGCTTGCCGATCGTCGAGTATAAGTGGTTTGGCGGGCGTCGTCTGATCGCGGATATGCTTGGCGACGACAATGATCCGGTCGTGCTGTTGCTGCCCGATGCGGGAAAGACGCGCGCGGCGTGGCGGCGCGCTGTGCTCGCACAACTGGGCTCGCGCCCGGTTGTCGTCGCGGCGCGGCGCAGCGGATGGATCGCGGCGCGGGCGCTTGCCCCCGACGGGGCGCATCTGGCGGCGGGACTCGTGCTCGTCGACATGCCGGTCGACGAGGACGCCGCCGCCGATGAGGTCGCCGAGCGGCTTGGCTTGCCGACGCTGATGCTCCGCGGTGGTTTCAGTCCGGCGGAATGCACCCCGGCCAGCGATGCGTTTCGCGATGCGTTGCCGATCGGCGAGAGCGTCGATATCGAGGAAGCCGATCTGGCTTTCGTTACCGACCGGACAGATGCTCTTCTCGGGCAGTTGCTCGACTTTCTCGAACGGCGCCAGCCGCGCGAGGCCATGGAATTCAAGGCAGGATCCGATCCGCGCACGCTTCGCGACGCGATGAGCTGTGTCGCGACCGGGGTAACGATCGTCACTGCGCTCGACGCAACCGGAACGCCCGCCGGGCTCACCGCGAACAGTTTTACCTCGGTTTCGCTCGACCCGCCATGCTCCTCGTTTGCGTTGCCGATACGTCCGGAACCGCACCGATCCTTCGCGATGCGGCGCATTTCGGGGTCAATGTGCTCCAGATCGGACAGCAGCCTGCATCGAACCGCTTCGCCACACGGGGCGAGGATCGTTTTGCAAACCTGCCATGGGCGCCGGGGCAGACCGGAGTGCCCCTGCTGGAAGGCTCGCTTGTTTCGTTCGAATGCCAATGCGAATCGCTGCACGAGGCAGGCGACCATTTCATCCTTGTCGGTCGGGTGGTGCGCGCGCAATTCGAGCCGCACCGCGATCCGCTGCTCTATTTCCGCGGCAATACCGGCGGCTCCGTTTCGCTTGAGCGGCTTGCCGGGGAGGTCCGTCCCCGGACTGTGCCGAATCGGGGATAAACCGAGCAGGATGTCCTGCGCCGCACGGAGCCATTGGCGTCCGGCGCGGATTGGTAGTGCCGACAGAGACGCTATCAGGAGGATTGAAATGAAAAAATTCCGCAACGTTGCCATCGGCCTCGCCGCGATGTCGATCATCGCCTCTCCGGTCGCGGCGTCCGCTGCCACGGGCCTCCAAAATGCCCGCGCGACGTCGAGCGTCCGCGGTGCAAACGAACTGGGCGGCGGGTCGGGCTGGATCATCGGCTTGGTCGGCCTGCTCGCCGGGGTTGCCGCAATCATCATCATCGCCAGCGACGACGATGATGCGCCGGTCAGTCCGTGACCGGCGAATGGTCGCGCAGGGCAAAAATGACCGAGCGGGCGCATCAAAATGACAGCTATCGCTTCAGGTAGCGGTCATCGGTAAGAGGGCAGGAGAGAGGAAGGAAGCGCTCAAAATTGGGACGCAATGTGTCAGGCATGACGGCCCCAGCGGCCCTTCTAGCGAGTACCGTATCGCCGTAGGTTGGCAATCTGCGCCTTGCAGGTCGCCTCGGCATTGGCGACAAATGCGTCATAGCGGCCGAGTATTTCAGCCAAACGGCCTTTTCCGCGATGCAGGCTTTCAAAGTCGCTGGGAAACACGTTCTTGTAAATTAGAACCGCCAGCAGCTTGGTCTCATCCAGAGCATTGTCGCCATCGGTTTCGAGATTGGCGATATAGATCGCATATTCGTTGAATATATTCTGGATGAACCTTAGGTCGTTGAGATAGCGTGATACTTCGCGCAAGAATTGCTGATTCAGCCTGCGGTCTATCTCCAGCCTCTGCCCTTGCTCCAAGACCTTGTCGATCGAGTTGGAGCTGTTGATAATCGGAATGACCGGTATGATGAATTCGAAGAATTTGGTCCGATCGGTATTGACGAACATGTCGTCGCGAAGAGCGTAAAGAAAGCGGATGGTCCGCCTCACGCCCGAGTTAGCGTTTACCAGACTGTTTATTTCTCTGAGCGTGACAAAGATGTCGGCATTCTCAAACCGATCAAGATCTTCGATGACGACCAGATCGTACCTCGTCGACTGGAAGAAATAGATAATCTCGTCGAGGTGGCGATTGAGGATCGACTCCTCCGTGGCCGCCTTGGGAGTGATTTCGATATCCTTCAGCGATACGCTCTTGAGAGAAATCCCGAAGCTAGCGACATAAAAATGGTGCAGCGCCAGCCACAGAAACGAGCCACCCAGCAGGAGGCTCGCAAAATTGAACCAGTTGCTAGTGTCAAGAGGAAGGAAGTACGCGCCATTGATGATCTCGGCGCGATTTTGCATCAAATGCGAGAGACTGATGACCCCCAGCAAGATATAGAGCGATACAGCTACCGCCCACTTTCCGGGTGTTTGAATGCGCTTGAATCGGGAGAGAGGGAGCCGGTTCGCATCTGCGCCGTAGAGCATCTGCTGCAAGATGCTCCTCTCAATCTCTTGTCTGCTCACGTCGCTGCTCTTTGATGCGGCGTCGGGAAGAAAGGCTGCAAGAGATATCTGCAGGGCGGGGCGCTGATATTTTTTCAGGAAGGACTGAATGATGCTGCTTTTACCGGACCCATACGGGCCGGTGAGCGCGATGTTCAACACTCGTGGGTTGTCGGTCGCTTCGGTCAGCGCGTCGGAGTAAACGCCGGACGGGTCGGCCTTGTCTGTAGGGGCAAGGTCGACAAATCTCGATTTACTTTCGGTGTCGCTCTTCGGCTGGTTGAGCCATTTTGCCGCATCATTTAACCAGCCTGCCAATTTCTTTCGATAGTCGCTCAAGTCCCTGAAGCCCCGCCCGATGCACGTAACTGCTCTCGTTAATATCACGGGCAGAAGGGCGGCCAAGGGCCATTCGAGCGGGAATGGCCCATCTTGAACATATTAGCGGATGCAACAGGCCCGAGAACGTTCAGAGTAAGGCAACTATCGCAGGTCTGCCGATTGGAAGCCGACTGACCGCAACCGGCCAAATTAACCTGCGTCAATTTCGCCTTACCTGGTGCCGGGATATATTCGCGAACTACGCAACTGCGGGTTATACCTGTCGTTAAGGACGGAAGAATATCGCTCGGGTGAGGATTTAGCGGGATAGCAATGCAAATGTCCCTCGTCGCCGGCGGCAAGACGCCAGCTCAATCGGACGCCGTCGTGCGCGAGCAATATGCGAGCCTCGCGCGGCAGGTTCCGCTGATGTACGCGCTGATGTTTCTCAATGTGCTGTTCCTCGCGCTTGTCACCAGCGACGGCGCCTCTTGGGCGATCAGCTTCGTTGCGCCGCTCATCCTCGCAGCGATCATCGCGGTGCGTGGGGCGGCATGGTACCGGCGGCGCCTACGCGCCGTGACCGACGCAGAGATGCAGCAATATCTTCGCGGCACGATCATGCGGGCAGGCGCCTTCAGCTTCCTGTTCGGCGGCTGGGGTCTCTATCTCTTCCTGTCCGCCGACCCGTTCCACACCACCGCGATCGCGCTCTTCATATTCGTCGGGTCGATCAGCTGCTGCTATTGCTTACAAGCGCTTCCCGCAGCCGCCCGGCTCGTTCTGCTGTTCGGCGCGATGCCGGTAACGGTCGGACTGCTGCTGTCCCGCGACCTCTATTTTACCGGCATGGGGCTCACCTTTCTGCTCGGCGCCGGCGTTATCGTGCGGACGATCGCAACCACGCGCTCGGCGGTCTATGAATCGCTGCGCGCGCGTTCGGAAATGGCGGCGCTCATCGCCGCGCTTCAGCGCAGCGAAGAACATTACCGCTATTCGGTCGAACTCAATCCGCAGATACCGTGGATCAGCGATCCCGAAGGCCGCATCGTCGAGGTCGGACCGCGCTGGTCAGAGCTCACCGGCGTTCCGTCCGAAGCGGCGCTCGGCTGGGGCTGGACCGACGCCGTGCATCCCGACGATAAGCCCGACGTTCTTGCGCATTGGAACGAGGCGCTGACCTCCGAGGACAATGCGGTCGCCGACGTGCGCTACCGCGTCCGACATTCCGATGGAAGCTTCCGCTGGTGCCGCGCCCGTGCGAATCCGCGGCGCGACGACGAAGACCGCATTATCAGCTGGTACGGGACACTCGAGGATATTCACGACCAGGTTACCGCCGAACTCGGTCTTCGCGAGAGTGAGGAGCGCTACCGTCTCGCCTCTCGCGCAACCAACGATGTGATCTGGGACTGGTCGCATCGTACCGACCGGATCGAATGGGGTAACGGGGCCGAACAGGTCCTTGGCTATCCCGAGGCGGCAGGGGGTACCCCCGTTGACTGGTGGAAGGGGCGCATCCATCCCGAAGATCTCGACGCGGTGAATGCGATCTATGACCGCGTCCTTGCGAACCGCCAGGACAGCTGGAGCCATGAATATCGCTTCCGTGCGGCGAACGGCGAATATATCAATCTCTTCTCCCGCGGCTATGTCGTACGCGGTGCAGGCGGCGAGGCCGTGCGATCGATCGGCGCACTTCTTGACGTCACCGACGCGCGGCAGGCCGAAAAGGAATTACGCTTTGCGGCCAACCACGATCCGCTGACGGGGCTTCCGAACCGCAAGCTCTTCGGCGAGGTATTGGAGACTTCCCTGAGGTCGGCTTCGGTGGACGGCACCTGTGTCGGGGTCATCGTCATCGACGTCGACGGGTTTAAGCTGCTCAACGACAGCATGGGCCATGCCGCGGGCGATCAATTACTGCGGACCGTGGCGGCACGGCTCCAGGCGAATCTCGGCGCTGATGCGAACGTCGCCCGCCTAGGCGGCGACGAATTTGCGGTCATTTTGACAGGGCTCGCCTGCGATGAACCGATCGTTCCGGCTGCGACGGCTATTCTCGACGGCGTCGCCGACCCGATCACCGTCGACGAAGCTCTCGTCGAGGTCAGCATCAGCGCCGGGGCCGCGGTCTGGTCTGCCGACGGGAGCGATGCAGAAGCCATATTGAAGAGCGCCGATCTCGCGCTTTATGCGGCGAAGGCCGACGGCGCGGGGGTCATCCGTGCCTTTCGGCCGGAGATGCGGGAGGCCGCCGAGACCCGCAAGGCGATGCTGCGCGAGGCCCGCGATGCGCTTAACGACGACCGCGTCATTCCCTTCTATCAGGCAAAGATCGATCTCGGGACGGGGGCTGTCGTCGGCTTTGAGGCGCTGCTGCGCTGGCACCATCACCGCCGCGGCCTCCAGCCGCCCGACGCTATTCGCGCCGCATTCGAAGACAGCGTGCTCGCGAGCGCGCTGACCGATCGGATGATCGACCGTGTCCTCGTCGATATCGAGCGTCTGCGCGGCGAGGGCGCGGCCTTTGGCCGGATCGCCATCAACGGCTCGCTGGCGGATTTCCGTCGCGATGATTTCGCCGACCGCATTCTCTCGAAATTCGCCCGGAAGGGGGTCTCGCCGTCGCTTCTCGAGCTCGAAGTGACCGAGAGCGTCTTCGTCGACCACCTCGCCGCCAACGTCGCCCGAGCCCTGCAGACGCTTGCTGCCGAGGGGGTTTCGATCGCGCTCGACGATTTCGGCACCGGCTACGCATCGCTCACCCACCTTCAGCAATTTCCGGTCCATGTGCTGAAGATCGACCGGTCCTTCATTTCGCGCCTCGACAGCGAAGACAGCACCGATTTCGCTATCGTGCATGGCGTGATCGACATAGCGCACCGCATGAGGATCGCGACCGTCGCCGAAGGCGTCGAGAATGAGAAGCAAATGGTCCAGCTCCGCGAGCTCGGCTGCGACATTGCGCAAGGCTATCTCGTCAGCCGCGCGATCGGGGTCGAGCGCGTTCCGGCCTGGCTGACGAAATGGTCGCAGGATCCGCCAGCCTGGTTGCACTCGGCTGTCGAAAGCCCGAACGGTCGCCGCGATGGAAGCGGCACCGTCTCTTAGCTGTTGCGGGCGACTCGCGTCGACAGCGATGCCGTCAGGCTGCCATCTCGGCGTCGGCCGCATCGGCCTCCAGGCAGAACAGCGCGCGCGCCTTGCCGCCGGCCTTCGCGCGGTAGAGCGCCGCATCAGCGCAAGCGAGCAGCCGCTCGAGTTCGAGTCCGAGCTTCGGCGCCGTCGCGATGCCAACGCTTACCGAAACCGACATTGCGATATTGTCGATGACATAGGGCTTGCTGAGTTCGCGGATAATCCGGCGTGCGAGCATTTCGGCCTCGCTTTCCGCGCCGATCCCGGCCTGCAGCACGATGAACTCGTCGCCGCCGAGCCGCGCCACGACATCGTTGGCACGCACCATTTCCTCGAGCCGCCGCGCGACCTGCGAAAGAAGCGCGTCGCCCGCGGGATGGCCGTAGCGATCGTTTACGGCCTTGAAGCCGTCGAGATCGAGATAATGAAGCGCGACCAGATTCTTTGCGCGCACCGCCGTTGCGGCGCGATCCTGGAATTGCTCGCGCAGCAGCAGCCGGTTGGAAAGGCCGGTGAGCGCGTCGGTACGCGCCAGCTTCGCCATGTCGTGCCGCTGTGTGTGATGTTCGACTGCGGATCTGTAGAGATGCGCGACCGTCTGGAGACTGAGCCCGGTGATCGCGGCGACGATGGCCGCCTCGGCGAGAAACATTTCCGCATGCAGCGGATCGCCGTTCGGATGCGCCGCGTGGAGGGCCAGCCCGATAACGGTCGGGACGGTGGCGACGAGCAGGCTTGTGACGCAGATGGCGGGCCTTACCGAGGTGCGCGATACGATGCCCGCACCGAACCCGAACACGAGGCTCACCGTAATGAGGTGCACGACCGGATTATGATCCGCCATGGCGGCGATGTTGAGAAGTGCGAGCAGCGCGGCCGACGCGAGATTTCCTGCCCCGTAGCGGCGTTCCCAGCGCCTGAGATCGTCGAAACCTTGGACCTTGGCATTATGAAAGGCGCGAATTGTCGCGAGCCGTGCGAGCGTCGCGACGGTGCCGACGGCGGCGAGCACGAGCAGAAAATCATTCTGGAGCTGGCGCCCCACGAGGAGGCAGATGCCCCCGAAAACGGCGCCCAGACCGAGAACGGGGAGCCGCATGCTGTAGAGCATGTCGACGAAGTCCCGGTAGACCGGCAGCGGCAGCAAGGCCGGGTCGGGAAAGATGCGTCGGCGAAGTGGCGTCGCGATCGGTGTCTGGGAGGCCGATCTGTTCATGGGGTCGATTCTGCTCCGATCGTCTTAACGTCCGGTAATCGGCATCGTTCGCGATCGTCCGGATTCAGTTTGCTGGAATGACGCCGCAGAAGGCCGGTCGTTCCAATATGCTTCCGCCGGAGCCGCGCCGCGTTGCTCTCGCGTAGCCCGGCTTTTCCATGTTGCCGCTGGAGCTCTTTGAAATCTTGTCCGTCGTGCGAGCTGAAACTTGCACCTCGGGTTTCGCAGACTAGTCGCGGTGCGCTCGGCGATGGGCGGCGATCGACGCGGCAACCGAAAATACTCCTCTATCCCCACAGGACATCGTTCAGCCTCCGTTCGGGCGAAGACGCTAGGTCTGTTTGATCAACGAAGGAGATGCGCCATGAAGAAATTTATTGCCGCTGTGGCCCTCGCTGCGCTCGCCGTTCCCGCCGGTCCGGCGCTTGCGGATCCGCCGCCCTGGGCGCCGGCACACGGAAAGCGCGCCAAGGATCGTGGTCTGTATGACGGAAATGGGCGCTACTACGAACCTCGCCGAATTTCGCGCAATGACCGTATCTGGCGCAGCAAGGATGGCCGCTACCACTGCCGCCGCGAGAATGGCACGACCGGATTGATCATTGGCGCCGCAGTCGGGGCGCTCGTCGGACGCGAACTCGATGGCGGGCGTGATCGCACCGTCGGGACGATCATCGGCGCGGCGGGCGGCGGCTTGCTCGGACGGGCGATCGATCGCGGCGAACTGAAATGCCGCTGATGTGAAAGGACGGCGCGAGAGGGACCAGTCTGCTCGCGCCGTCCCCTTGGGCACCGCACGCAGTGGGGGGTGCGGGCGGTGACGAAAAATCTATTCGACAGTCTGCTCGCGCAGGCAACGTGCCTTCGTCACGCGCAGCCCGGGTATGCCCGCCCGGTCGATGGGGCGGCGCCACGATTCCAGCTCTTCGCCGCTGAGGCGGTATCTTGCGCAGGCGTCGGCCAGCCCGATCAGCCCACCATCGATCGCAGCAAGCAACTCCGCCTTGCGGCGCGCGACCCAATAGCCTGCCGTCGATGAAGGCAGATCGTCGATTGTCAGCGGCCCGACCGGCCCGGCGACCGATGTCGGCCTCGTCGTAAATTCGAGCACTGCGAACTCTCCATACGCTCGGCTTCTGCCGTATGAGTGCCCCCCGCGGCAAAAATGCGGTTACGAGGTTAACAAAAGGTTGCGGGGGGACATGGGATGCGCCCAACCGTTCGTCGCTCGTGGGAGCCGACGGGCCAATTTGTTTGCGGGAGGGCGAGCTGGCTACAGTCCTCTCAACGATTGCCACTATTGCCAGGCCGGGCGGAATGCTGCAGCATTTTTCCCTTAAGAGGGGGAAACTTATGCGAACTGCGAATATTCTTATGGCGTTGGCGCTGGTGGCATCGTCGGCTCAGGCTCAGACGGTGCCGGACCTGCCAGCCAATCCGCTGAAGGCGATCGACGGCGAATGGTATGGCGTCGACCACAAGATCAAGTTGTCCGTGGCAAATGGCGTGGTGACGATCGTGGAGAACGACACCGCTGATCCCTACCTCAAGAAGATCGCGGCACCTGCTGGAACCGTCATCGCTCGCATCACGGGCGTGGAATCGACCGGACCCAAGTCGGCGCGGTTCGTCGGCCAATGCCTAGAATTGATCGACACCTCGCGGTCAGACACGATGGCGTGCCCTGGTCACGCTTTCATGCAGTCGGCGGCCTACGACGGCAAGCCCGGATTGAAGATCAATTTCTGGACCGCCGCTTTTCTTCGCAAGGGCAATATTCCCGAGTATCAATGGCAATATCGAAAGTGACCGACCAACGAGCGGAGCGATAAATTCCCGCAACAAAATCAGGGACCGCTTGGGCCAAATACGATGTGATGGCAGCCCGTCTGTTGTCGGCCAGAATTCCCGTCGTGCATCCGGCGATGCGTCGCCAATCATCGTGGCGTGCAGTCGACGAAAGGGCATGATACTATTCGGCCCAGCAGTCGGTGAATGATTTGAAACGGATATCCATGTCGGGTTGGCATCGCGCCATCATCGCGAACGGTCTGCTCGCCGGCACGTGCGTCGCAGCGCTGCTCGTCCTCCTTTTCCTCGCAATCGATGTCGACCGGGGCTTTGAGGAGAATGCGCGCCTGCGGCAGGACGTCTCCGACTCCTACGACGCTAGAGCGGCTTTGCAGGCGGTCCTGAACCGGCATCTGGATATCGAACTCGGCCAGCGCGGCTATGTCATCACGGGTGATGCCCGGTTTCTTCAGCCCTATCTGAATGCCGAGGAGAGTATCGACGCCAATCTCGATGCATTCGCCAAACTTGCAGGAAGAGGACAGGCGGCGCTCATTGCCGAACTTCGCCGGGAGTCGGCCCAAAAACGGCGTTTCGTTTCGCGGACGATCGACGAAGTTGAAAAAGGACAAAGCGCCGCAGCAGTCAGCTTGATCGCCGGCGGCACGGGCAAGGCGTCGATGGACCGAATTCGCGCACTTGTGGCGCGAATTTCAGAAGCCGAGCGCGAGCGGCTTCGCGAACGGACCGCCATCGCGGATGCCGCCCGCCAGTCCCTTCGCCAGCGTACCTTTGTCTTGCTGATCGGGTTGATATTGCTGCTTGCCCTGTCCGCTGTTCTGATCGCGCGCAGTCAGGCGGCGCGAAACAAGGCCTATCGCCGCGCCCAGGATCTCGCAGCCCGGCAGGAGACAATTTTCGACAGTGCAAAGGACGGCATGATCGTCCTGAACCCGAGCGGCAGCATCGAGAGCCTGAATCCGGCGGCGGCGGCGATGTTCGGCGTAACGCAGGAATCGCTTCTTCGCCGCGACATCGGCTCGCTGTTCGAGATTGCGCCCGACCGTGGCCAGATCGAAACCTTCCTTCGCCGCCTTTCGGCGAACCGGAAAGCAAATCCCGGGCAAATTCAGGAATTCATCGGACGCCGAGCCGACGGAACCAGCTTTCCGCTCGAAGTTTCCGTCAGTCCGGTTGACCTCATGGATGCAACGCTGTTTCTCGCGGTGATCCGCGACATCAGCGAGCGGCGCGAGGTCGAGCAGATGAAAAGTGAATTCGTGGCGACCGTAAGTCACGAACTGCGGACCCCGCTGACGTCTATCGCCGGATCGCTCGGGCTAATCAGCGGCGGCGCGGCCGGCGAGGTGCCGCCGAAGATTGGACGCCTCGTCGAGATCGCGCACAGCAATGCCGCGCGGCTGGTACGGCTGATCAACGATATCCTCGATATCGAGAAGATTGAGGCGGGACGAATGCCATTCGACATCCGACCGCTGGCGCTCGCGCCGATCCTCGACGAGGCGGTGCACCAGATGGCGGGCTTCGCGCGCGAATATGACGTGTCCATTCGCATCGAGCCCTTCGCCTCGGACACAGCGGTATTCGCGGACGAGGATCGGCTCATGCAGGTCGTGTCGAACCTGCTGTCCAATGCGGTCAAATTTTCGCCGCGCGGAGAAACAGTAAAGGTCCGGGTGACTGCGCTGGACCGGCGCAGCCGCATCAGCATAATCGATCGCGGCGCCGGCATTCCCGAGGTTTTCCGGAGCCGGATTTTCGGAAAGTTCGCGCAGGCCGACGCCTCGGACTCGCGGCAAAAGGGCGGAACGGGCTTAGGCCTCAGCATCGTGCGCGAAATCGTCGTCAGGCTTGGCGGCTCGGTCAGCTTCGAAAGTGAGGAGGGTAAAGGGACGGTCTTCCACGTCGATCTGCCGGCGGCCGAACTCCCGGGCGCGGCGCCAAAGAAAAACGGCGGTCATACAAACACGCACGACGCGTCGCTGCCGACAATTCTCCATGTCGATGACGATCCCGATATGCTGACCGTCGTCGCCAGCATGTTCGAGGACAAGGCCCAAATCCATTCTACCTCCAGCGTGGGGGAAGCGCGCGGGCTCGTGCGGCGTCATCGTTATGACGGCGCAATCCTCGATGTCGGGTTGCTCGACGGCTGCGGGACCGATCTCGCCATACCGTTGCGCAAGCAATCGGGCGCGATCCCGATCATCCTTTTTACGGCGCAAGAGGTCGACGCGGCGGAAGAAATCGACCTAGTGCTGGTCAAATCAAGGGCTAGCCTCGAGCTTCTGGTTCGCGAGATGCTCGAACGGATCGGCACCGCGAGCGGCCTGGAGAAAGACCGATGAGCATACGGATCCTCTACATCGACGATGAAGCCGACATTCGGGAAATCGCTCAGATGGCGCTGGAGCTCGATCCGGATTTCGCGGTCGAAACCCGTGGGTCGGGCCGGGAAGGAATCGCCGCCGCGCGCTACTGGAATCCCGCGCTCATTCTGCTCGACGTGATGATGCCCGAACTCGACGGGCCGACCGTGCTCGGCTTGTTGAGAGAGGATCCCTTGACCGCCGGGATTCCGGTTGTTTTCATCACCGCCCGTACGCAGGCGCAGGAAGTTGCCCATTTGCGCGCCCTCGGCGCCTGCGGGGTGATCGCCAAACCCTTCGATCCGATGACGCTGGCAGGTCAGGTGCGAGATTTCCTCGATGAACGGAATGGATGAACGCCTCGCCGCCTTGGGCGCGCGCTTCGTGGAACAAGCGATCGAAAGCGCCGCTACCGTTGAGGCATGCCTTGCGCGCCGGGCGTGGGGGGAGCTGGCGGCACCTTGCCACGGTCTCGCGGGGCGCGCCGGGATGTTCGGCCACGCCGCGGTCGGCGACGCGGCCCGCGCGGTGGAGGAAGCAATCGACGATCAGGCCTCACCGGGCGAAATTGAACGCCTCACAGCGGTATTGCTCGATTGCCTGAATGGCCTGCGTCAGGATCGCTGAAAGCCCTTGCGGACCATGTCTCCCCAGCCTTGTTTCTTGCGCAGGAACTCCCACCAGCCGCGCAGCCGCCAGAAATTGTTGAGCTGCCGGTAGCCGAAATTTTCGAGCACTGCGACGCCCGTGAGGATGATGAGGTCACGTGCGCGCGGCAGGCGGCGAAGCTGAACCTCCTCAAGAATCAACGTCGCGACGCTGATGAAGACCCCGAAGGTGAAAATGACGGCAAGAAACGCCAGCAGATAGTCGAATGAGATAAGTCCGAGCATCCACAGCGGCGGCACGAGCAGATAGCCCGCCACCTCGACGATCGGTCCGATGACGTCGACGATCCACACTTGTCCGAAGCCGACCAGGCCGATCCGGCCGTAGCGGGGATTGAGGAACATGTCCTTGTGTGTCCGGAAGGTTTCGAGCGATCCGCGTTGCCAGCGCGCGCGCTGATTGCCGAGTATGCTCGCCGTCTCGGGAGCCTCGGTCCAGCTGACGGGCTCCGGGATATAAACGATCCGGTACGGATGCTTCAGGTCGCGCATCCGGCGATGGAGCTTGACCACGAGTTCCATATCTTCGCCCACCGTGTCCGCGCTGAAGCCACCGACATCGATCACGCTGTTGCGGCGGAAGAGACCGAATGCGCCGGAGATGATCAAGAGCGTCTGCATCTCGCTGAGGCCAAGTCGGGCCATCAGGAAAGCGCGCAGATATTCGACGACCTGCATCAGGGCGAAGAAGTTGCGGGGCAGGCGCGCTTCGACCACGCGTCCCCCTTCCACGCGGCAGCCGTTGGCGATCCGGATCGTTCCCCCAACGGCGACCGTGCGCGCCGGATCGTCGATAAAGGGACGAACGGCCCGCATCAGCGCGTCTGGTTCGAGCAGCGTGTCCGCGTCGATCACGCAGACGAGCGGCGTCCGGGCGACATTGATGCCGGCATTCATCGCATCGGCCTTGCCGCCATTCTGCTTGTCGACGAGGAACAGGCGCGGCCGATCGGGCGCTGCGTAGAGGCCGCGGATCGGCTGATGCGCGAGCGCGCGATCGTGATAGCGCGCGACGGGCCGCATCGAATAATGGTCGATCATGGTCTGGAGCGTCGCATCCTTCGACCCATCGTTGACGACGATGACTTCAAAATCGGGATAATGGAGCGCGAGCAGGGCCTCGACGCTCTCGATGATGGTGAGTTCCTCGTTATAGGCAGGGGCGACGATCGCGATCGAAGGTGCGATATCTCCGAAGCGGTCCCACAAGGCGCTGGTCGAGGCGTAGGCCGGCCGGCGATGGAGCGCCAGGGCGGCGAAGAGCAGCTGGACGATATAGAATAATATCTGGATCAGCCCGCAAGCGATCACGAACAATGTCACGATCTCGGCCGCGCGAAACAACCAGTCCGGCACGTCGATCACGGCGCGAGACCCCGTTCCGCCAGCATCGTTGCGGCGGCCTCGCGGGCTAGTTCGCCGCCCGATGCCGCGGCTTTTCGCAGGCGGGCGATGCCGGCGTCGCCCAGCTGAAGCAATGCCTCCGCCGAGCGGAAGCGCACCCACCATTCGGGCGCGTCGAGCAGCTCGGTCAACTGATCGGCGCTTTCAACGAGCGCAATCCGGCCTGCCGCGCCCGCAGCGGCAACGCGCGCGGGCATTGAGCTGCTGGCGAGGCCCGCGAGCACGGCCTCGCGCGCGGCAGGGTGCCCGATACGTCCCAGTGCATGGAGGTATCGAGGCAATTCCTCGCTATCGTCGGGCGCGCGAAGGCCGAGTTCGACGATGGCGGGAACGAGACGATAATCGCCGGACACGGCCAGCGCCTCGATCGCGGCAAGGCGAACCGATAGCGGCAGGTCAGCGTCGAGCACCAGGGATTGCACTTCGTCGGGCGCTTCGTTCGCATAATGACGGAACAGGCTGAGCGTCAGCAGTGAAGATCGATTGTCCCGCAGCCCGAGGCGGGCGACCAACTCGTCAAGCCCGGGGCGGTTATCGCCGCGTCCCAGCGCCAAGGCGGCCGCGAGCCGGATTTCGTCGTCGCGGTCGCCAAGCGTATCCAGCAGCGCTTCGCGCGATAAGGCATCGTCGAACAGGGCAAGCCCCTGGACCGCGATCATGCGCCGCCGCCGCGAGAAGGACCGCAGCTGACGCCTCAGCCGGTCGGGCACCCCTAGTTCGGCCGCCTTTCCGATAAATTGTATTCGCTCGGCGCCGCGGACGAGCTGGATGAGGTCGAGGGTCAGTTGCGTCACGACAGAATCTGCCATGCCTTCCAAGCCTTCGCGCGGTGAGTCGGATGTATCGAGCAGGAGCGGCGCAAGCCGCCGCCGCGCTGCAAGCAGCCGGTCTCGCCGCCGAGTTGACAAGGCGCGGAGCAGGACGAGTAACGACATCACGGCAAGCGCCGCACCGGCGAGGAGTAATGAAAGATCCCAGATCAGCCGCAGCATCGTCAGAAGCGCAGCCCGAAACCCACCGTCAACTGCGTACGGTCCGCCCCCGTCTCGCGATCATCATGCGCGACCGCGAACCGCAGCGCGTAATCGCGGCCTAGATCGAGCGAGACGCCGCCGAACAGGCTCCGGACATCGACGACCACCCCCTCATCGGTGTCGGGAGCGTCGCTGTAGCCCGCGAACAGGCGCAGCGCTTCGGCCGTCTGGACATCGCCGCGGACGAGGAATCCCGAGCGATGCGTCCCGTGTTCGTCGAACAGGTTGATCCATCGGCCCGTCAGCCAGAAGCGCCCGCCGAGATATTGTTCGATGCCGGGGGTCAGGCTTTGGACATCGCCTACGGCGAATCGGGCCTGCCGGCCATCCAGCGTCAGTATCGTCGCGTCGGGACCGCCGTTGACGCGAAGCGATCCGCCAAGGCCGAGTTGCCATTCCGGACGGAAATCGGCATCCGGCGTGCCCCCCAGCGTCGCGTAGAGCCGGACGGCATCCGACAGGCGATAGTCGATCTGTGCTTCGCCATAGATGTCGCCGCGGGCGAAGCGGCGGGCATATTCGATCCGGGCGCCGATCGTGGCCGGACCTTCGGATCGGCGAAGCTGAAAAGCAAGCTCGCGCCAGTCGGGTTGCGGGCCGTCAAGCCAGCTGTACGCCGCGTCCACATCGAACTGCCAGCGCGGCGGGGAAGAGGCGTCGCCCAACTGGTTGCGAAGCTCGGCGATCTCCGCATTTTGCACACCCGCCGCGTCCAGCGCTCGAAGCGCAGCGGCGCGGTCGCCCCGCCGCTGCGCAACCCGTGCGAGGCCGACATGCGCGTCGGTGTAGCCGGGGGCGACGACGAGCGCGGCGCGAAATGCGGCCTCCGCCGCATCCAGCTCACCCAAGGCCATTCGCGCGAACCCCAATTGGACCTGCGCGTCGCTGTTGCGGGGATCGGCTGCGACCAACGGTCCGAGCAGCTTGGCGGCGCGGGCCGCGTCGCCGGCAAGCCTGGCTTCGACAGCCATGTCATAGTCGGTGGGCCGCGAATCCTGCGCCTGTGCTGCGGTGGTGCAGCAAAGCGCCAAGGCAAAGAAGTAGGTTCGGGTCATCGACGCGTTGTCACAAGGCGGGCCAAACGGCTCATCAACTCCTCCGGAATGAACGGTTTCACCAGATAATCATCGGCGCCAAGCTCAAGCGCGCCGACGATGTCCCGCTCCTGGCGCCGCGCGGTCAGCATGATGACCGGAATATCGGCCGTGGCCGGATCCGCCTTCAATCGTTGCAATACCTGCTGGCCGTCGAGTACGGGCATCATCATGTCGAGCACGATGGCATCCGGATCGCATTCTGATGCCTGCCTGACAGCCGCGCCGCCGTCTCCAGCTGCGACCACGTGGTAGCCCCGGGCTCCGAGCCGATGCGTGAGGAGTTCTAACAACAATTCATCATCGTCGCATACCAATATCGTCTGCATCGCCGGCAACGTCTCCATTTTGTTATAGCTCAATACGGTAGCTGACGACGCGTTGCATCTGTACGGATCTGATTTTGCGTCGATTGGACACATAATAGAGATCGTGGGTTTGACGGTGCTCCGTTTATGTCTCCAACTGGCACTGTTCGGCATTGCGGGGAATTGGCATCACTGAAAGTTGGACGTTCCGTCGCGCGTGACGCGGGGGAGCAAAGTACCCTAATATCCGCAACAGTCATTTTCGGGCTCCAATCAAGGTTTGCCGTATATGTCCGCTTTTTGATATCCGCGCCCGAAAGCCGACCGGCTGCAAGCGGCCAATGGGCCTCGTCCTTCAAAGAAGATCCGGCTGGTTGGTATGCTGGCACAAGGGAGGCGCGACCGCTGAGGAATGCCGACCCTGCGACCTTTGCCTGCTCACCCAGGGCTGCCAGACAACACGTCGAACAATCCTGTCCCGCCCACCCACGCGAGGCGATAGGCCGGGGGCGAGTAGAGGATTTTCTTATCCCATTCATCGTGCCGGACAGGGGATGATGAATTTAGGGGGGTGGAATGGGTATTCTGGAAAAGAGCAGGCTTTTGCTGTCCTGGATTGTTGCAGCAACTGCTTTGGCAAGCGCCGTTCCTGCAGCAGCACAGATCAGCTTTTCCGTTACGCTGCCGCAGTCCGCCGTCAAAGAGCCGGTCACGGGGCGGCTGATCGTCGTCACGACGCGCCGCGCCGACGGGACACCCCCCCAAACCGAGCCGCGCCAGTTGATCGGCATGAATGGCCCGCCGGCGTTCGGCATGGATGTGGAAAATCTTCGCCCTGGCACGACAGTGACGCTCGACGCGAAGTCGGACGGCTTTCCCTTCAGCCTCGATCAGCTTCCCGCCGGTGATTACAGCGTTCAGGCGGTGCTCATTCCCTATAAGCAGGCAAAGCGTGCCGACGGACACACGATCTGGGTGCCGATGAACGACCAGCGCGTGATCGCGCCCATGTTCCCTGGTAATCCCTACAGCAAGCCTGCAGACGTCCGGCTCGACCCTGCGGTGAAAGCGCCGGTCGCGCTTACGCTCACCGAAAAGATCGGTCCGATTGCGCGCGAGCCCGACACACCTTGGATCAAGCGCGTGAGGATCAAAAGCAAGATTCTTTCGGATTTCTGGGGCATGCCGATGTATATCGGCGCTGAGGTTCTGCTACCCAAAGATTTCGACAAGCATGCGGAAGCGCGTTATCCCGCCGTTTATACCTACGGGCATTTCGGTGGCTCGTTCAATTTCGATCCCGATCCGGCGAGCGACACCGAGGGCGCTCGCCGCGCCGCAGCCGATGCGAACGTCAAGACGGGATATCAGTTCGCGCAGGAATGGAGCGGTGAAAAATTTCCGCGGATGGTCGGAATCACGCTTGAGACGCCGGGCCCCTATTTCTTTGAATCCTATGCGCTCAACTCGGCGAACAACGGCCCTTGGGGCGATGCGATCACCAAGGAGCTGATGCCCTATCTCGAAAAGACCTTCCGCCTGATCGACAAGCCCTATGGCCGCATCGTCGAGGGCGCTTCGACCGGCGGGTGGGAAGCGCTGGCATTGCAACTCCATTATCCCGACCTGTTCGGCGGCGCGTGGGTATTCAATCCCGACCCGATCGACTTCACCCGCTACCAGCTGACCGACATCTACAAGGAGGACAATATGTTCACCTTGAAGATCAACGACTGGATCACGCAGGAAAAGCCGTTCCGGCGCAGCCGCGAAGGGCATCCCCTCGTCGACCTTCGCACGCTCGCGGCACTGGAGGGAATGCTGGGATCGAAGGGGCGCAGCTACTATCAGCTTGGCATCTGGCAGACAACGCACGGCCCGGTCGGTCCCGACGGCTATCCCGTCATGCTCTACGACTACAAGACAGGCGTCATCAACAAGGAGGTCGTCAAATATATGCGCGAGAACGGCTACGATCTGTCGGGGTACGCGCGCGACAATTGGATGACGCTTGGCCCGAAGCTGCGAGGCAAGTTGCACTTCTTTGCCGGCGAAATGGACGATTTCTATCTGAACCTTGCGGTCTATCAGTTCCAGGACATGATTGCCCAGGTCGCGGGCAAGGATTACCCGATCTGCTTCGAATATGGTCGACCGAAAAAGGGGCATAACTGGCATCACACCGACTGGGCCGGCGTGGTCCGCGAGATAGCGGACCATGTTCGAGAAACTGCGCCGGCCGGTGCGCCTATCGACCAGTGGAACTATTGAGGAGACGCGACATGGTCGAAATCGGAGGTAGGCGGCTGGCACTCGTCGCGGCAGGTTTCATGATGGGGGCTGCAGCGCCAACCGCGCTGGTGATGGCCGACAGCGGGCCGCCGAAGGCCGCCTTCGACGAAATCAGCGTCAAACGCGTGAACATCGTTGAACCCGACGGCAAATACCGGCTGGTCCTCGCCAATTCGGAACGCTTTCCGGGGCTGTTCATGGAAGGCAAGGAATATAGGCACCACAGCCGCGATGGTGGCGGAATGCTGTTCTTCAACGATGAGGGTGACGAAGTCGGCGGGCTGACCTTCGGCAGCAAGACGGTCGGCCACGATCGCCGCGCGAGCGGCTCAGTGATGTTCGACCAGAACAAGCAGGACCAGACGGTCGGGCTCCAGTATAG
>JAEWIL010000238.1 GCA_023387085.1 Pseudomonadota bacterium
GGCGTGCTCCCATGGTGAAGACGTCGCGCAGGATGCCCCCGACGCCGGTCGCCGCACCCTGATAGGGTTCGATATACGACGGGTGGTTGTGGCTCTCCATCTTGAAGATCGCGGCCAGCTTCTTGCCGTCCGGGCCTTCGCCGATGTCGATGACGCCGGCATTCTCGCCGGGGCCGCAGATCACCCAGGGGGCCTCGGTCGGCAGTTTTTTGAGATGGATGCGCGAGCTTTTGTAGCTGCAATGCTCGGACCACATCACCGAGAAGATGCCGAGTTCGACAAGGTTCGGTTCGCGCCCGAGCGCGACGAGAACGCGCTCATATTCCTCGGGCGAAAGCCCATGCTCGGCGACGATTTCGGGGGTGATGGCGGGCGCTTGCTGAGTCATGGCGCGCCTTTAGCGGCACCAGCGCAAAACGAACAGACCCCATGATGCATTTCGCACCACGGGATCTGCGGATGGAGAGGATCAGCGGGCGGCGAGTGTGGTGACGCTTTTGCCGAGCGGTTCGACCTCGCGGATCGAGAAACTGACCTGCTGCGTTCCCACGGTGCCGCGCACCCGATGCGCGCCGACGCGCAGCGTGAACGGCTTGCCGGTCTTTTCCTCGACGCCGCTGATAACGCGGGTGTCGCCCGCACGCGTTACCGTGTAGCTGTAGATGCGACCGCCATGCTCGAAGCGCTGGGCGACCGGTTCTTCGGCCCGGACCGCGGTCGACGCGAATGCGGCCAGCGCAAGCACAGGAAGAATCATCTTTTTCATGATGCAAGTCCTTGTTGATGAAACAAAACTTGCCTTTGGAGCCCCTCTCTTCTTGTGCGGTGCAACATGGTGGGCGTTGCCCGGGCGGGCAATTGCAAAAAGCGGAAACGTTATTGCATGAAAGACTCGGCTCAGGTCACCACCGCTTGCCGGTTCGCGCCCGCCCATGCCGCCGCCGCCGTCAGCACGGCATAAGCGGCGAGCATCGTCGCCGGGATCGCGAGCGAATATACCGGCTCCTTCGGTCCGAACCAGTCGATCGCCTGCACCAGTGCCAGCAGTCCCGCGAGGAACCACAGCCGCAGGTTGCCCGAGGGCGCGCGCGTTCGCCGCGCATAGTAAAGCAGCGCGCCGCCGATCAGCGCGATCTCGAGCGGGATCGCGATCACGGGGTGATTCCACAGGCCAAGCCCGATTTTTGGCGGGGCGCCGAGCAGGGTCAGGTCGGGAATATGGACGAGCAGGTCGACGAACCAGTGCGACACGACCACCAGCGCTGCGCCGATCCCGGCCTCGCGCCTTCTGGTGACGAACCCTGTGACAAGACCGAAGAGGGCCGCCCATAGGATCGCGCCGAGCAGGCTGTGCGTATAGGGCATGTGATACAAGTCCATCGGGTTCATCGCGGTGATACCTGGGACGATCCGCATCGCCTCGATACCCGGAATCAACAGCGCGGCGAAGGCGATGTCGACGAGTTGGGCCGCGACGAACAAGGTGCCGAGCCCGGCGGCCTTTGGCCGCGCCGCGACGACAAGAGCTGGCGCGAAATGTCCGATGAACATGGCGGCCAGACTATCGTTGGTCGCGGCGACGTCAAGCGCGACCGCACTTGACCGCGGGGGGGCGAAGAGGCCAAAGCAGGGGGATGAGCGATACCCCCGAAACCGCGATTTCCTCCCTGTCGTTCGAGGCCGCGATGGGCGAGCTTGAAACGATCGTCCGCCGGCTCGAAAGCGGCGACGTCAGCCTGGAGGAATCGGTCGCGCTCTACGAGCGTGGCCATGCCCTGCGGTCGCATTGCGAAGCGCGGCTCGCGGCGGCGCAGGCCCGTATCGAGCAGGTCAGCCTCGGCGCCGACGGTCAGCCGGCGGGAACCGCGCCTTTCGGCGAAAATTGAGCGAAGTGGCGCTGGTGGACGACAACAGGAACGAGGCGGCGCAGTTGCTCGGCGAGGCGCAGGACGATGTCGCGGCCGGGATCGACGCGCTGTTCGATCGGCTGATCGCCATTCCCGCCGACCCCCGCGCACGACTGTATGAGGCAATGCGCCATGCCGCGATCGCGGGCGGCAAGCGGCTGCGCCCACTGCTCGTCCGCGCGGCGGGCGATCTTTATCACGTCGACCATGTGCCCAGCCTGCGCGTCGGCGCGGCGGTCGAGGCGATGCACGTCTATTCGCTGATTCACGACGATTTGCCCTGCATGGACGATGACGACCTGCGGCGCGGCAAGCCGACCGTGCACCGCGCCTTCGACGAGGCGACGGCGGTGCTGGCGGGCGATTCGCTCCACGCGCTCGCCTTCGAATGGCTCTGCGATCCCGCGACGCACAGCGATCCGTTCGTGCGCGCCGAACTGTGCTGCGAGCTGGCGAGGGCGGCCGGGCCCGCGGGCATGGCGGGCGGGCAGATGATGGATCTCGTGGCCGAGACCAGCGATTTCGACCTCCCGACAGTGACGCGGCTCCAGCAGCTCAAGACCGGTGCGCTGATCGCTTTTTCGGTCGAGGCGGGCGCGATTCTCGCGCGCATTCCTGTCGAGGGACGGCGTCCGCTGCGCGGCTATGCCCGCGACATCGGCCTCGCCTTCCAGATCGCCGACGACATCATGGATATCGAAGGCGACGAGGCGCTGGCCGGCAAGGCGCTGCACAAGGACGATGCGGCGGGCAAGGCGACGTTCGTCACCCTGATGGGGCTCGACCGCGCGCGCGACCAGGCGCGGCTTCTGGTGGACCAGGCGATTGCACATCTCTCCGGTTTCGGCGAAGAGGCGGCGCTGCTTCGCGCGATTGCGCGCTATGTGGTGGAAAGGGACCGTTGATGCGGGTGGGGGTTTATCCGGGTACGTTCGATCCGATCACGCTCGGCCATATGGACATCATCCGCCGCGGCGCCAAGCTGGTCGACCGGCTGGTGATCGGGGTGACGACGAACATCACCAAATCGCCGCTGTTCGACGATGACGAGCGGATTGCGATGGTAAGGGCCGAGGTTGCGGGCATCGAGGGCGACATCGAAGTGGTCGGCTTCAATTCGCTGCTGATGGACTTTGCCGACGCGCAGGGCGCCTCGGTGGTGGTGCGCGGGATCCGGGGGGTCACCGATTTCGAATATGAATATCAGCTCACGGGCATGAACCGCCAGCTCAACGCCCGGGTCGAGACGGTGTTTCTGATGGCCGATGTCAGCCTGCAGCCGATTGCGTCGCGGCTGGTCAAGGAAATTGCGATCTTCGGCGGCGACATCCACAAGTTCGTGACCCCCGCCGTGCGCGATGCGGTGGTCGCGCGCATCGACGAGCGCGGGCTTCGTCAGGGCGAAGCCTGAACCTCCACGTCATCCCAATCATTGAGCGTTCAGCTTTTTCCCGCTAGTCCGCCCCCAGCGGGGCGCGAATTCAGATTTCAATAAGAGGCCGATCCAGCATGACACTTACCTTCCGCCCCCTGATCCTGACGGCGATGGCGATCGGCCTCGCGGCGTCGGCCGCCGCGCAGGAAGTTCCGCCTGCACCCGCGCCGCAGGGCAGCGA
>JAEWIL010000242.1 GCA_023387085.1 Pseudomonadota bacterium
GTCGAAGGCCTGCAGGTCTTCGCCCGCGACGCTCGCGCGACGCAGATCGTGATCGGCAAATCGGCGCGCCCCTGGTGGTTCGAGATGCGCCACGGCTCGGTCGTCGACCAACTGGTACGAAAAATCGACGATGTCGCGGTGCATGTACTGCCCGGGGAGGCCGGGGCAAAGCCCGGCCAGCGCCGCGCCGTCGCTGCCCCGGGCGGCTGGGGCAGGGCCTCGCACTATATCTGGTCGCTCGCGATGGTGGCCGCGATGACCCTGCTCGGGCGCCTGCTGCTCGAGGCCATCGATCTCGGCAATATCTCGCTGCTCTATCTGGTCCCGGTGATGTTCGCCGCGGCGACCTTCGGCGTCCGCGCCGGCCTGTTCGCCGCATTTGCAGCGAGCCTCGCCTATAATTTCTTCTTTCTGCCCCCGACGGGCACGCTGACCGTCAACAATCCCGAAAATGTCGTCAGCATCCTCGTGTTGCTAGGTGTAGCGGTGGTGACCAGCCAGCTGGCGGCGCGGGTTCGTGCGCAGGCCGATCTCGCGCAGTCGAGCGCGCGGCAAAATGCGGCGCTCGCCAGCTTTTCGCGGCAATTGACCGCCGCGCCGGATCAAGACGCCCTCATGCAGGCGATCTGTGCCGAGGTCGGGCGCCTGCTCGACGTCCGAACCGTCCTGTTGCTGCCCTCGGCCGACGGTCCGATGCTGCGCGCGGCGGTGCCGCCAGAGGACCGGCTCGACCAGATCGAGCGCGCCGCAGCGCAATGGGCCATGGACAATGAGCAGCCCGCGGGTCGCGGCTCGTCGACGCTTACCGCGTCCGATTGGCTGTTCCATCCGCTGCGCACGACGCGCGGTGTGCTTGGGGTGCTGGGGCTCACCCGCGACGACGCGCGCGAGCCCGTGCGCTCCGACCAGGTACCGCTGCTGATGAGCCTGCTCGATCAGGCATCGATCGCGCTCGACCGCATGGAGCTGGAGGAGGCGTCGCGGCGGGCTCGACAGATCGACGAGCGCGACCGGCTGCGCTCGGCGCTGCTCTCGTCGGTCAGCCATGACCTGCGCACGCCGCTCACGACGATCCTCTCGGCCTCGCAGGAAATGCAGCGTCATCCTTCGCCCGAACTCGGCGACACGATCGAGGCCGAAGCGCGGCGGCTCAACCGTTTCGTGTCCAACCTGCTCGACATGGTGCGCGTCGAGGCGGGCGCACTGCCGATGAAAGTCGAGGCGACCGACCTGTTCGATGCGGCCGCGAGCGCCGCGCACGACACGCGCGCGTCGCTCGCGGGGCACGAGGTCATCGTCGATATCTCGCCGAACATCCCGCTCGTTCGGGTCGATCCGGTGCTGCTGCACCATTGTCTGATCAACCTGCTCGACAATGCGGGGCGTTATGCCCATCCCGGCACGCCGATCACCGTCCGCGCGCGGCGCACCGCCGACGCCATCAAGCTGTCGGTGATTGACCAGGGGCCAGGCATCGCACCCGGCAGCGAAATGCGGGTCTTCGAAACCTTCACCCGGCTAGAGGGTAACGACCGGACCAAGCACGGCACCGGGTTGGGCCTCGCGATCGTCAAGGGATTTGCCGAGGCGATGGGACTGACGGTTGCGGCAACCAACACCGACGATCCGCATGGGGCCTGCTTCATGATCCACATCCCCGATGCGCTGATCGTTACGCCCCTCACCGACAAGGATATCCCATGAAAGCGCGCCACAAGGTGCTGGTCGTCGACGATGAACTCCATATCCGCCGCCTGATCCGCGCGGCGCTGGAACGCGCTGACTATGGAATCGTCGAGGCCGGGAATGCCCGCGAAGCCACCGAGCGGCTGCGCGAAGAGCGTCCCGACATCACGTTGCTCGACCTCGGACTTCCCGACCGCGACGGCCTCGAACTCGTCCCGCTCTTCAAAAAACAGTCTGACACAACACTGATTGTCGTCTCGGCGCGCGAAGCGACGGAAGAAAAGGTCGCGGCGCTCGACCTCGGCGCCGACGATTATCTGACCAAACCCTTCGACACCGACGAACTGCTGGCGCGCGTGCGCGTTGCGCTGCGCAACCGGCTGACCCGCGATGGCGGCAATCTTGCGGTAACTGTCGCGGACATCCACCTGGACCTCGTCTCCCGCACGGTGACCAAGGCCGGCGTCGAGGTGCATTTGACACCCAAGGAATATACAGTGCTCGCTCAGCTCGCGCACTTCCCCGGGCGGGTCATTACGCACAAGCAGATCATGAACGCGGTTTGGCCCCACGAGCATGACCATCATATCGAATATCTGCGAGTCCTGATCCGCTCGCTGCGCCAGAAGCTCGAGACCAACCCGCAGCAGCCGCAGATCATCTGCAACGAACTCGGGATTGGCTATCGCTTGCGGGGTGCAACGTAGAGTTTCGGCGATCGCCCGCCGGCATCAAGATCGGCTGCGGTGCAGAACCACCTTTCTGCCTGGACTGGCAAAATTTCTGAACCTGAACGTCGCTGGTTTTCAGCGTTACTATAAAGTCTTCGGTCAGCTAAGGACGGGTTGCGGACCTTTTCATTTATCGTCAACCCGGCCTTGATCCGGAGGCCGGCTTGAAGTCGAAGCCCGTCCATGCCTCAAAAGCGGGATCCTGGATCGAGTCCGAGATGACGGAAGGCGGTGAAGCAACGTCCGTTTACCACCCCAAAGCAGACATCGAAACCATGTTCACGCCCGCTTTCAACCTGTCACGCCGGCGCGACTTCCCACAGGATCAGCTTGGTCGCGGTGACATTCTCGCGCGCCTTCGCGCTGTCGAGGCGAGTCAGCTTCACGCTTCCCTTGAGTGCCCCCATCTCGATCATCGCGTCGATCACGACCACGCCGCCCGCGCCAATGTCGATGTCGAATTCGGCGGCTTTCGCGAGCTTCGCCTTGGCCGTCGCAACATGCAGATGATGGGTGCCGGGCTCGACATCGGCCATCAACATCTGCCCCGACTTGATCTGGCCCTTTCCAACCCCGTCGAGCGTTACGTCCATCCCCTGAAGGGCGGCGACGAAGCCGCGACGGGTCACGTAGATCCGCGCCTTGCCTTCGGGCGCCCGCATCGCGCGGGCCTCTGCAATGGCCGCGGCATCGGCCTTCCGGCCGCGCTTGTTGCTCGAAAGTGCCCAGACGCAGAATGCGACGACGCCGATCAGAAACAAGGGCGCGAGGATCAGCACCGTTGTTTCGCCGAGCAGGCTGCCGAGCGACGGTCCCAGAAACGCACCGAAAATCGCGGCCGCGAAAATGATCGTCAGCCACATCGCATTTTTGCTCATCGTCTTTCCCCTCTCAGGCGGGGGTAAAGACCCCCGTGTCCTCATCCATGATGTGCAATATACCATCATTGATCGCGAAAAATGCTCCGCGCAGGCGGAGCGTCCCGCGCTTCTCCTTCTCCTCGATACAGGGGAAGGTGCGCAGATTCGCTATGCTCACGCGCACAGCTGCCATTTCCATCGCACGGCCAGCCTCGCGATTGTCGAAGTCCGGATGGTCGGCGCGGACTCCTGCGCTCGCATCGTCGAGCATCGCGATCCAGTCGGCGATAAATCCGCCGCGACCGGGCTCCGCCCCTTCCATGGTCTTGTGCAGCGCCGCGTGGCAGCCACCGCACATGCCGTGGCCCATCACGACGATTTCCTCGACCTTCAGGAACTGAACCGCAAATTCCAGCGCGGCCGATACGCCGTGGCGCCCGGGATTGGTCTCGAACGGCGGAACCAGTGCCGCGACGTTGCGGACGACAAAAATCTCGCCGGGATTGGTGTCGAATATCTGCGAGGGTTCGGATCGGCTGTCCGAGCAGGCGATGACCATCACCTTCGGCGATTGCCCTTCGGCGAGCTGTTCCCAGCGCTCGCGTTGTTGCTGCCAGCCGCCGCTACGGAACCGGCGATATCCCTCGATCATGTCTTTGAAGTGAGTCATGCGCCCCCTTAGAATAGGTAGAGAGGTTGAGAAGAGCGCGCAGCACGACTATGTGGGCCGGATGAACGCTCCCGCATCCAAACCGTCCGAACGCGCCCGCAAGCCCGACTGGATTCGCGTCAAGGCGCCGACCAGCCCGGGTTATGCCGAAACGCGCAAGCTCATGCGCGAGCTCAATCTGCACACCGTGTGCGAAGAGGCGGCGTGTCCGAACATCGGCGAATGCTGGACGAAAAAGCATGCGACGGTGATGATCCTCGGTGACACCTGCACTCGCGCCTGCGCTTTCTGCAACGTCAAGACGGGCATGCCGCGACCCGTGGACCTGCTCGAACCCGAGCATACGGCCGCTGCGGCCGCGAAAATGGGACTGACGCATATCGTCATCACCTCGGTCGACCGCGACGATCTGCCCGACGGTGGCGCCAGTCAGTTCGTCAAGGTCATCCAGGCACTGCGTCGCGAGACGCCGCAAACGACAATCGAGATTCTGACCCCCGACTTTCGCAACAAGCCCGAAAGCGCGGTCGCGGCGATCGTCGATGCACGGCCGGACGTCTACAACCATAATCTCGAGACCGTGCCGCGGCTCTATCCGACGATCCGTCCCGGCGCGCGCTACTATGCGTCGCTTCGCCTGCTCGAAAGCGTCAAGCGCCGCGATCCGTCGATTTTCACCAAGTCGGGCATCATGCTCGGCCTCGGCGAAGAGCGGATGGAGGTTCATCAGGTGATGGACGACATGCGCAGCGCCGACATCGACTTCATGACGATGGGTCAATATCTCCAGCCCACGCCGCGGCACGCCAAGGTCGCCGAATTCGTGACGCCCAAGGCGTTCGACGCCTACGCACAGATCGCGCGCGCCAAGGGCTTCCTGCAGGTCGCCTCTTCGCCGCTCACGCGGTCGAGCTATCACGCGGGCGACGATTTCGAGCGGATGCGCGCGGCGCGCGAGGCGCAACTCGCGCGCGTCAAGGCGGACTGATTGCCAAGGCACCACGAAACCCGCGAACTGCCCTACAGCGACGAACAGATGTTCGCGCTTGTTACCGACATCGTGCGCTATCCCGAGTTCTTGCCTTGGGTGATCGCGCTCCGGGTTCGCAGCGACAGCGAGAATGAGGCGGTCGCCGACATGATCGTCGGCTTCAAGGGACTGCGCGAAAGCTTCTCGTGCCGCGTCCATAAACAGCGCCCGCGAGAGGTCGTCGTCAGCTACATCGACGGCCCGATGAAGCATCTCAGCAACGAATGGCATTTTACGCCGCTCGACGGCGGCGGCTGCCGGGTCGATTTCATGGTCGATTTTTCCTTCCGCAGCCGCGTGTTCGAAACGCTCGCGGGGCAGATGTTCGACAAGGCGCTCAGAAAGATGATCGCAGCGTTCGAGACGCGCGCCGGCGACCTCTACGGCGCCGGGCGGGTGATATCCTCCGACGGCCGCAGCGAATCCCTGTCAGGCTGAAGCAGGTCGAGCGCGAACAGCGTCGCGGCGTGCCGGATCGCGGCCCGATCCTTCGATTCGAACTGGACACGCTGGGTGAAATAATCGTCGGGATCCTGTCCGCGCAGCGCGCGGGCGAAGACGACTTGACCGACCGGCTTCTTCTCCGATCCGCCACCCGGACCGGCGATCCCGGTGATCGCGACCGCGACATCGGCGTCGCTGTTCGCAAGTGCCCCCGCGGCCATGGCCCACGCGGTCGCCAGAGAAACCTCGCCAAAGGTTTCGAGAATCTCTCTGCTCACGTCGAGCTGGGACTGTTTCGCGTGGCCCGAATAGGTAATGAAGCCTGCCGAGAACACGTCCGAGCTCCCCGCGATATCGGTCAGCGCGACCGAGACCATACCGCCCGTGCAACTCTCGGCAGCGGCGATCTTGCGCCCGGCGGCACGATTGTTGGCAAGGACTGCCGTAGCGAGTTCGTCACGCGCGGCCTGGCGCGAGTCTTCGGGGGGCTGCAAGGCTCAAATCTCCGGAAGTGAAAGCGTAGCGACCGCCTGCGCGGCGATCCCCTCGCGGCGCCCGGTGAAGCCGAGCCGCTCGGTCGTTGTCGCTTTCACACTAACGCGGTCTACCGGAATCGCAAGGATTTCGGCAATGCGGCTACGGATGGCGGGCCGATGCGGTCCGATTTTCGGGGCTTCGGCGATGATCGTCAGATCGACATGCGCGATACGTCCACCACGCGCGATCACGCGCTCACCCGCAAACGCAAGGAAGTTATGCGACGCGGCGCCGCGCCATTGCGGATCGCTCGGCGGGAAATGATCGCCGATATCGCCGTCGGCGAGCGCGCCGAGGATCGCATCGGTGATTGCATGAAGTGCGACGTCGGCATCGCTATGGCCCTCAAGTCCATGACTATGCTCGATTTCAATCCCGCCGATCCAGAGCGGCTTGCCGGTGACCAGGCGGTGGACATCATAGCCCATACCCACTGCGGTTCGCATCGCGCTTATCCCCAAGAGCCCCGAAAGGATTGCCATATCCTCGGCATAAGTCAGTTTATGGAGCCGCGCGTCGCCTACCACGGCGGCAACGGCGACGCCCATCCGGCGGACAAGCTGCGCGTCGTCGGTCGCGGCGGCTTCGACAGCTTCGGCATGCGCGCGGCGCAGCGTACCGAGCCGAAATCCCTGCGGCGTCTGGACGCGCGCCAACGCACCGCGATCGACGACATCGCGCGCTTCGCCGTGCGCTTGTTCGACCAGCGTGTCGGGAACGGGGAGGGTCGGGATCGCAGCCTCCGCAATCGCCAAAGCTTCGATCAAGCGATCTATTACGTCCGCGCCAACGCCGGGACGAGCAGCGTCGTGAACCAACACCAGCGTGTCGTCATCTTCGTCTGACAGCGCGGCGAGTCCATTGGCGACCGATTGTTGGCGTCCCGCGCCGGACGCTGCCGAAATCCAGTCTGGCGGAAGAGCTTCGATCGCTGCCATGACATCATGGTTGGCCACCAGTACGCCCCGCAAAATTGCCGGGTGCGCGGCTAATGCGCCAAGGCTCCACTGCAGCACGGATTTTCCGCCGAGTCGTTCGAGCTGCTTCGGCTGACCGAATCCCGCCCGCTGTCCGACGCCGCCGGCGAGCAGAATTGCCACGACACGCGGCGCAGGAGGTGAGGCGGACTTAGTCATCTCGCGCGCCGGTTAGCGCAGCGGCGCCTTGCGGGAAAGCTGCTTAGCGTGTAGGGGCTGCTCAAAATTTAGGCAATTTCCACGAAAGCTCTCCGCCATGGCGCCGCTCCGGCCCATCCAGATCGGCAATATCACCATCGCGGATCCCGTGATCCTCGCGCCGATGACGGGCGTCTCCGATCTGCCATTTCGCAAGCTGGTCCGCTATTATGGCTCGGGGCTCAACGTCACGGAAATGATAGCAAGCCAGGCCGCTATCCGCGAGACGCGCCAGTCGATTCAGAAAGCGGCTTGGGATCCCGTCGAAGAACCGGTGTCGATGCAGCTCGTCGGTTGTACGCCTTACGAGATGGGCGAGGCCGCCAAACTCAATGAGGATCGCGGCGCTGCGATCATCGACATCAATATGGGCTGCCCGGTTCGCAAAGTGACGAATGGCGACGCGGGCTCCGCATTGATGCGCGACCTGAAGCTCGCCGCGGCGCTGATCAAGTCCTGCGTCGAGGCGGTTTCGGTGCCGGTCACCGTCAAGATGCGCATGGGCTGGTGTCATGACAGCCTCAACGCGCCCGAACTCGCGCATATCGCCGAGGACCTGGGCGCGAAACTGGTCACCGTCCACGGCCGGACGCGCAACCAGATGTATCGCGGAGAAGCAGACTGGCGCTTCGTCCGGAACGTCAAGGATGCGGTTTCAATCCCGGTCATCGTCAACGGCGATATCTGCTCGGCGGACGACGCGCGCACGGCTCTCGACCAGAGCGGCGCCGATGGCGTGATGATCGGGCGCGGCGCCTATGGCCGGCCGTGGTTGCTCGGACAGGTCATGGCGGCGCTGCGCGGCGAGGCGGCACGGCCCGATCCTGGACTGGACGAACAATATGACGTCATTACATCGCATTACCGCGCGATGATCGACCATTATGGCGAAGTGACCGGCGTCAACATGGCGCGCAAGCATCTCGGCTGGTACGTCAAGGGCCTGCACGGCTCGGCGGAGTTCCGCAACAAGGTGAACCAGATTCCCGACAGCAAGGGCGTCCTCGACGCGCTGGAGGCTTTTTACGGGCCGCACCTGACCAAGGCCGCCGCGTGAGTGCGCCGACGTCGAGCATTCCGACGTTCGACCATGACGAGATTATCCAGTCGCACCCGATCGCCACATTGCTGATCGACCGCGGCGGCGTGATATTGTTCGTCAACGCCGCTGCCGAACAGCTTTGCAATATGGGCCGCGCTGCCATGGTGGGGCGTATCGTTTACGATGTGATCGGCATGGACCGCGCCTATCGCCAACGGATGAGCGATTCGGCGACCTCGGCGCTGTTTGCGCACCGCGCCGAAATATCGATCGGGAGCCGCAAGACGGCCTTCGTCGATATGCAGCTTGTTCCCTACGGCCGCAGCGGCCACCGCATTCTCACCTTCGTGCCATCGCAAAGCGACACCGAATTGCTCGGCGGCGCCATCGGTCGCTCGGGGCGCGCCGCCGGCGCGGCCGCATCGATGCTGGCGCACGAAATCAAGAACCCGCTCGCCGGAATAAAGGGCGCGGCGCAGCTCCTCGCGCGCAAGGCCGAGCCGGGGAGCGAGCGCTTCACGAACCTCATCTGCACCGAAGTCGACCGGATCACCACGCTGATCGATCAGATGGAACATTTCTCGCGCGGCCAGCCAATTCCCTGTACGCCGATCAATCTCTATCAGCCGATTCATCAGGCGCTCGAAACGGTGCGCGCGCGCCAATTCCCGGGCGTGAGATTTGCCGAGGATTTCGATCCGTCGCTGCCGATGGTTCAGGGCAATCATGATGCGGTGGTACAGATATTGCTGAACCTCGCGACCAACGCTTGCGAGGTCCTCGCCGGGCGCGACGACGGTGTGGTGCGGATAGCCACCGCCTTTCGCCACGGCCTTTCGATCGACAATGGCGACGGTCGCGGCCGCATCGCGCTGCCGATCGAGGTGAGCGTCAGCGACAATGGTCCCGGGGTTCCCGCCGACATTCGCGGCGATCTGTTCGATCCCTTTGTGACGACAAAGCGCGAAGGCAGGGGACTGGGCCTCGCGCTCGTCGCCAAACTCGCGCGCGACATGGGTGGAACCGTGCAACATATTCGCGATGGCGACTGGACGCGGTTTCGCGTCCATCTTCCCGTTGCGGCGCCGCGAAAGGGCAACGACGCATGAACGGCAAGACAATCTTGCTCGTCGAGGACGATCCGGCGATCACGCTGATCATTCGCGAAACGCTCGATGCCGAATGCGGAACGTTCGCCTCCGTTGCCAGTATCGGCGAACGCAACGCGTGGCTCGCCGACAACCGTCCGGACCTGATCATCACCGATGTCGTGCTGCCCGATGGCGACGGTATCAATTCACTGCCGGGCGTCGATGTCGGCCCCGACATCCCCGTGATCGTCCTTTCGGCGCAGAACACGCTCGACACGGCGGTCCGGGCGACTGGGATCGGCAGCTACGACTATCTCCCCAAGCCTTTCGATCTCGAGGAACTGACTGCCAGCGTCCGCGCGGCGCTCGAACGTAGCGCGCAACCAGTGGCGAAACGCGATCCGGGCCCGGCGGACAGCCATGGCCTCGTCGGCCGCGCGCCCTCGATGCAGGCCGTTTATCGTACCATCGCGCGGCTCGCGACGAACGACCTCGCCGTGCTGATCCTGGGCGAATCCGGCACGGGAAAAGAGGTTGTCGCGCGCGCGATCCACTCGACCGGACTGCGGCGGACGGGCCCGTTCGTCGCGATCAATATGGCTGCCATTCCGCGCGAATTGATCGAGGCCGAATTGTTCGGGCACGAAAAGGGGGCATTCACCGGCGCTACCAGCCGTAATGCGGGCCGGTTCGAGCAGGCGGCGGGCGGAACGCTGTTCCTCGACGAGATCGGCGATATGCCGATCGAAGCCCAGACCCGGCTTCTCCGCGTCCTCCAAAGCAACGAATATTCGACCGTCGGGGGCAGCCAGTCGCTACGCGCCGATGTTCGCGTCGTTGCCGCGACGCACCGCGACATGCGTTCGCTGGTGGCAGACGGGCGGTTTCGCGAGGATCTGTTTTATCGACTCAACGTCATCCCCGTAACGCTGCCGCCGCTGCGCGACCGGCGGAGCGATATCGCGGCGTTGGTACGGCATTTCGTCGATACGGGCCGCGCCGCGGGGCTTCCCGACCGCCAGTTTGCTCCTGCCGCCATGCAATTGCTCGAGCGGCATGACTGGCCGGGGAACGTGCGCGAACTCGGCAACGTCGTCCAGCGGCTCGCCGTCCTGTCGCGCGATACCATCGTGTCCGCCCGCGACGTCGAGGCGGTGCTGCGGGAAAATGGCGCGGGCACTCCGATCGCTGCGCCCGCCGATCTGATTGCACGCGCGATCGACGACTGGACGCGCGAAAAGCTCGGCACCGACGAGAGTGACGGTAGAATTCACGAGCAACTCGAAGCGATCGTCGAAACCGCGTTACTTCGCCGGACGCTTCGCGAAGTCCGCGGCAATCAGTTGGAGGCGGCACGCCGGTTGGGGATCAACCGCAACACGCTGCGCAAACGCCTCGGGCAGCTCGACATTGATCCGGCCCGCCCCTGACAGTCGGGCGACGGCAAAAGCTGTCGTATCGCCGCTAGAGCGCACTTTGTGTGTTTTCTATGCAACAGGATTGTCGTAGCAAGGCAACAATGGAGCCCGCAGCTTTCCTCAATCCCGAAAGCGATTTCCCGGAAACGAACCCGCACGGCCGCGGGTGGCATTTTGCCGCGCCCGAATATTATACGCTCGCAATCATCGTCAGCGTTGCCATCGCAACCTACATCTTCGTTACGGGAGACGCGCAGAGCGAGCGGCTGCTAACTCCGGCGTTGGTCGCGGCGATCATGGTGGTGAACCTCGTTCCGGCGATGGCGCTGATCGTCCTTGTTGGAAGCCGGATCGCGCGTGCACGCGCCGAGCGGACGATGGGGGGCGGAAACGGGCGCCTGCACGTTCGCCTCGTTGCGCTTTTCTCGCTGTTGGCGGCGACGCCCACGCTTTTGGTCGTGATCTTCGCCTCGCTGCTCTTCCAGTTCGGGGTCGATTTCTGGTTCTCCGACCGCTCGCGCGGAATGTTCGAAAATGCGGCAAGTCTCGCCGAGGGCTATTATCAGGAGAACCAGCGCGAGGTGGGTGCGAATACCGCTGCCATGGCCAACGATCTCGGAAAATTGCTGACGCAAATTCCCATCGACGCGCCGGAATTTTCGCGAACTTACTTGCAGCAGGTCGTGGTGCGAAGCCTGAATGAATCGGCAATCATCGAAATCGGGAAAGATGGCATCGCAAGAACGGCAGCGGCCGTCAGCCCGGACAATCGTGTAGCTGAAAGGCGGCTCACTCCGGTCATGCTCGAACGCCTTGCCAAGGGTGAGGATGTAGTCGTCGTCCGCCAGCCGGATCGCGTCGAGGCTGCGACGCGCCTTCCGGGTGCGAGCGGAGCCTATGTCTACGCATCGCGCGACGCGAATGTGCCGGGGTTCCAGCAATCGATCCGCGCCGGCACCGTGCTTGCCGACTATAATGGCCTGTTCGAACGGTCGCAGAAACTGCAATTGCAGTTCAACGGCGCCTTGTATCTCGGCTCCCTGCTCCTGCTCGCTCTCGCGGTGGTCGCGGCGATCGTGGTCGCGGACCGTATCGTCCGTCCGCTCGGGACGCTCATCGGCGCGACGCGCACCGCGGCCGGCGGCGATCTGTCGGTGCGGGTGACTCCGCCCGTCCGTGAAGACGAGATTGCGGTTTTGACGCGCGCCTTCAACAGCATGACCGAGCAGCTCGAGCAGCAGACGGGGACGCTGGTCAGTGTCAACGAACAGCTTGAGACGCGCCGCAGCTTTATCGAAGCGGTGCTCAGCGGGGTTTCCTCGGCGGTTATCTCCGTGGATTCCGATCACCGCATTCTGCTCGCCAACGCGGCAGCCGAGCGGTTGATCGGGCAGGGCGTTGTCGATCTGACGGGCCGGCCACTCGTCGACGTCGCGCCCGAATTGGGGCGTTTGCTGACCGGCGACGAGCGCGAAGGCGTCGTGCAGCTCGCGCGGCGCGACGCCGAGCCGGCAACGCTCGCGGCGAAGGCGGTCGAGCAGGGGAACGGGTTCGTTCTCAGCTTCGAGGACATCACCCAGCAATTGCTCGATCAGCGCCGCGCGGCCTGGTCCGACGTGGCGCGCCGGATCGCGCACGAGATCAAGAATCCGCTCACGCCGATCCAGCTTGCCGCCGAACGGCTCCAGCGCCGCTTCGGCGACAAGGTCGGGAGCGACGAGGCGACCTTCCGCAAGCTGACCGATACGGTGATCCGCCAGGTCCACGACCTACGCCGCATGGTCGACGAATTTTCGAGCTTCGCGCGCATGCCAAAGCCCACATTCGGCGTCGAAGATGTCCGCGACATCCTCCGCCAGGCGGTGTTCCTGTTCGAGGTCGCGAAGCCCGACATCGCGTTCAGCGTCAAAACGCCCGGCGAGGTCGAGCCGCTGGTGTGCGACAGGCGGCTTCTCTCTCAGGCTTTGACGAATATCGTAAAAAATGCCGTTGAGGCGATTGAAGAACGGTCGAAAAATGGCGACGGATCAACCCCGATCGGTCACATCGCCGCCGAACTCGATATCATCGGCAGTGACGCGATTGTCATTCGCGTCAGCGACGACGGGATCGGCCTTCCCGAGGCACGCGACACGATAGCCGAACCCTATATGACGACGCGTCAGGGGGGCACGGGGCTGGGGCTCGCGATCGTGAAGAAGATCGTCGAGCAACATTATGGAGAACTGGAATTTTGCGACAATCCGGCGGGGCGGGGGACGTGCGTTACGTTGACGCTGCACCCCGACCGGCTGCGATCGCTCGCGGGCAAAGGCGGGGAATTGGTGACAGGACGGATCGAAACGGTCCCGGGACGCGTCCGGAATCGGCAGGATAGAGAAGATTATGGCGCTTGATATTTTGATCGTCGACGACGAGCGCGACATTTGTGATCTCGTCGCCGGCGTCATGGAGGACGAAGGCTATGAGGCGCGCACCGCGTCGGACAGCGACGCCGCGCTCGAAGCAATCCGCCAGCGGCGGCCGTCGCTCGCGCTCATCGACGTGTGGCTTCAGGGGTCGCGTCTCGACGGGCTCGGCCTTGTCGAAGCGATCAAGGCATTCGATCCGACGCTGCCGATCATCGTCATTTCGGGTCACGGCGGACTCGACACCGCCGTCGCGGCGATCCGGCGCGGCGCCTTCGACTTCATCGAAAAGCCGTTCGAGGCCGAGCGGCTCCTCCACCTTGTTGCCCGCGCAACCGAAAACGAACGGCTGAAGTTCGAATATGAACAGCTTCGCGAAAAGGCGGGTCCGTCCGACGAACTGATCGGCACCAGCGCGGCGATGAACAATGTCCGTGCGACTTTGAAGCGCGTTGCGGGAACCGGAAGCCGCGTCCTGATCACCGGCGCCCCCGGTGTGGGAAAGGAGGTCGCTGCGCGCGTTCTCCACGGCTGGAGCGGCCGGCAGAACGCGCCCTTCCGGGTGATTTCATCAGCGCGGATGGACCCGGAAACAGTCGAGACGGAATTGTTCGGATCCGAAGCCGAGGACGGCTCCATCCGCGTCGGTCTCCTCGAGCAGGCGCACGGCGGCACATTGTTCCTCGACGAGGTCGCCGACATGCCACTGACCACGCAGGGCAAGATCCTGCGCGTCCTGACCGACCAGAGCTTTACCCGCGTCGGCGGCCGCACGATGATCCGCGTCGACGTGCGCATCATTTCGGGCTCCGCGCGCGACCTGATGGCCGAGATCGCCGAAAGCCGCTTCCGCGAGGATCTTTATTACCGGCTCAACGTCGTGCCCGTGCATATTCCGCCGCTACGCGAACGGCGCGACGACATCGCGAGCCTGTGCGACCATTTCGTACGCCGCTACGCCGCCGACCGCCGCGTGCCCCCGCCCGAAATCGGTAGCGAGGCGATGGCAGCGCTTCAGGCGCATGAATGGCCAGGGAACGTCCGCGAACTCAGAAATGTGATCGAGCGCGTGATGATCCTCGCGCCAACCGACCGACTTGGCCGGATCGATGCGGACATGCTTCCGGCAGAGCTGGTTCGCGGCGGCGCCGATATTCTGCCGGGCAGCGAGTCGATCACCGCAATCCCGCTCAAGGAAGCCCGCGAGAATTTCGAGCGCGAATATCTGCGGATCCAGATCAACCGCTTTTCCGGCAACATCTCGCGCACCGCAACCTTCATCGGCATGGAGCGTTCGGCGCTGCATCGGAAGCTCAAGTTGCTCGGATTGACCGACAATCCGGACGGCGAGGCTTGACGGCTTTACGCTAGACGTTGGCGGCGCTTTGCCGCATATTCAAGTTCGACGAAGGTCTCGATTAGCCGGAAAATCGTCGCCAAACTCGCGGGTTCCCGCCAAAATCAGGAGGCAAATATGTCCGATAAAACACAGAATCTCCAAGATCTTTTCCTTAACGCGTTACGCCGGACCAAGACTCCGGTGACGATGTTCCTCGTCAAAGGCGTGAAACTTCAGGGTATCATTACCTGGTTCGACAACTTCTCGCTGTTGCTCCGCCGCGACGGGCAGTCGCAGCTTGTCTACAAGCACGCGATCTCGACGATCATGCCTTCGCACGATTTCGATCTCGCATCGCTTGGCAGCGACATTCGCGAGGCGCCGGCGAGCAAAGGCAAGGCGCTGCAGGACGTGTTTCTCAACGCCGTGCGCCGCTCGGATGAATCGGTAACGATGTTCCTCGTCAACGGCGTGATGCTGCAGGGCGATATCGTGGCGTTCGACCTGTTCTGCATGCTGCTCGAGCGCGAAAGGCAGGTTCAGCTCGTCTACAAGCACGCGATCTCGACCGTTCAGCCCAACGGGCCGATCAATCTGACCGACGATGGCGGCGAGGACGCCGAGGCCTGACCCAAGGGATGGACGATAGCGAAGGCGAAGTGACGCGCGGCGCCGCCGCGCTCCTCGTCGTGCCCGAATGGCATAGTCAGCGCCTGTCACGCGACCTCGATGCGCGCGTCGAGGAGGCAAGGGGATTGGCGCTCGCAATCGGGCTGGATGTCGTGGCTGTCCATCCCTTGCGCCTGCGCCAGACCCGCGCCGCAACGTTGATCGGCGTTGGTCAGATCGAGGCGATCAAGCCCGACATCGCGATGGAGGGCGTCCAGCTCGTCATCGTCGACGCCGCGCTGACCGCGATTCAGCAGCGCAACCTGGAAACCGAATTCGGGACGAAGGTCATCGATCGCACCGGGTTGATCCTCGAAATCTTCGGTGAGCGCGCCGCGACCGCGGAAGGGCGGCTGCAGGTCGAACTCGCGCATCTCGATTATCAGGCAGGCCGGCTCGTGCGGAGCTGGACCCATCTCGAACGCCAGCGCGGCGGCTTCGGCTTCCTCGGCGGTCCCGGCGAGACGCAGATCGAGGCCGACCGGCGGATGATCCGCAACCGCATGGCGCGCATCCGCCGCAGCCTCGAGGATGCGCGCCGCACCCGGCAACTCCAGCGCGCCAAGCGTCAGCGTGCACCATGGCCGGTCATCGCGCTCGTTGGCTATACGAACGCGGGAAAATCTACCTTTTTCAACCGCCTGACGGGCAGTGACGTCATGGCGGAAGATATGCTGTTCGCAACGCTCGATCCGACGATGCGCGAAATCCGGCTTCCCGGGATCGACAAGGCGATCCTGTCCGACACCGTGGGTTTCGTCTCGGACTTGCCGACCGAACTCGTCGCGGCTTTCCGGGCGACGCTCGAAGAAGTCACGACCGCCGACCTGATCGTCCATGTTCGCGATATCGCGCACCCCGACAGCGACGCGCAATATGACGACGTTCGCGCCATTCTGGATTCGCTTGGCGCGAACGGAGCGCAGGACGGGGAGGGGGACGACGCCCCCGATGCCATCCCCCAGATCGAAATCTGGAACAAGATCGACACCGCGGACACTGATTTGCGCGCGCAGATCGAGGATATGGCGACGAAACGGCCCGATGTCGCCGTCATTTCAGCGGTAACGGGCGAGGGCGTCGAAGCGGCGCGAACGCTCATGGCGTCACAATTGACCGCGCAGCACCGGGTCGAACGCATTTTTCTTCGGTTCGATCAGGGTGAGGCGATGGCATGGCTGCACGCACGCGGCGAAGTGCTGTCGGATCAGGTCGAAGGCGAGGGCCATGTGATGACCGTCCGGCTCGATCCCGCCGACCGTGCGCGGTTCGAGCGGCTCTGGCCGACGTCCGCCGAATAGGCTCGACAGGCGCGAACGACCGCCGCGCCGAATCTGGTTCGGGGCCGGGGTGTTCCGATCAGCTATGCTCGGACGACTTGACCGATTGCCAATGCGCTTCCTGCTCGTCGAGCGTCAGCCCCTCGAGGCTGCCCCCCGCATTGGCTTCCATGGCGGCAAAGCGCCGCGCGAATTTCAGATTCGCGTCACGCAGCGCGCTCTCGGCATCGACTCCAAGCTTGCGGGCATAGTTGACGACCGCGAACAGCAGGTCGCCGACCTCTTCATAACGGTGTGCGTTGTCCGTCGCGGCGGCCACTTCGTCCAGCTCTTCCAGAATCTTGGCGCGCGGCGCTTCGGCGTCGGGCCAATCGAACCCGACGCGCGCTGCACGGCCTTGCAGCTTCTGCGCGCGCAAAAGCGCCGGCAAGGAGAGCGCGACGCCGTCGCGCGCGCGCGCCGGCCCCACGGCCGCGCCCGCGGGGGGGTTGTTGATTTACC
>JAEWIL010000009.1 GCA_023387085.1 Pseudomonadota bacterium
TTTCAGGACCGGCTCGATACGCTCGAGGAAGTCCGCAATGCCGGGATCAACGTCTGTTCGGGCGGGATCGTCGGGCTGGGCGAGACACGGCAGGATCGCGTCGGCTTCATCCACGCGCTCGCGACGCTGGAGCGTCACCCCGAAAGCGTGCCGGTCAACGCGCTGGTGCCGGTGAAGGGTACGGTGCTGGGCGACATGCTCGCCGACACGCCGCTCGCGAAGATCGACGATATCGAGTTCGTCCGCACGATCGCGGTCGCGCGCATCACCATGCCGAAATCGATGGTCCGCCTGTCGGCGGGGCGTGAGAGCATGTCGGAGGCGACGCAGGCGCTTTGCTTCATGGCCGGCGCGAACAGCATCTTCACCGGCGACAAGCTGCTGACGACCGCAAATGCCGGCGACAATGCCGACGCGGCGCTGTTCGCGAAGCTGGGCCTGCGGCCGATGGAGAGCGAAGAGCCGATGCGGATGGAGGCTGCGGAATGATTCTCGCAGCCCTGCTTCTGGTCACGGCCCCGGCAGCGGAACCGAAGATCGATTGCGACAATGCGATGGCGCAGTTCGAACTCAACGCCTGCGCCTATCGGGAGTATGAGCGCGCCGACGCCGCGCTGAACGCGCAGTGGAAGCTCACGGTTGCGCATATGAAGAGGGTCGATGCCGACTTCGACCGCAGCCACGACACGCGTCCCGGCTATTACGACACATTGCTCGCCGCGCAGCGCGCGTGGCTGACCTATCGCGAAAAGCACTGCACGAGCGAGGGCTACACGATGCGCGGCGGTTCGGCCGAGCCGATGGTATTCAGCGGATGCATGACGAAGCTCACCGAAGCGCGCACCAAAGAACTCAAAGATTTGATCGAGGAATATTGAGGGCCATGTTCAAGAAAATCCTGATCGCCAATCGCGGCGAAATCGCTTGCCGCGTCATCAAGACCGCGCGCCGCATGGGCATTGCGACCGTCGCCGTCTATTCGGACGCCGACGCGCGCGCGCCTTTCGTCCAGATGGCGGACGAGGCGGTGCATATCGGGCCGTCGCCTGCGTCCGAATCCTATCTGATCGCCGACAAGATCATCGAGGCTTGCAAGGCGACGGGCGCCGAGGCGGTGCATCCGGGCTATGGTTTCCTGTCCGAACGCACCAGCTTTGCCGAGGCGCTGGCGAAGGAAAATATCGCCTTCATCGGCCCGCCGGTGAACGCGATCGCGGCGATGGGCGACAAGATCGAGTCCAAGAAGCTCGCCAAGGAAGCGGGGGTCAATGTCGTCCCCGGCTTCGTCGGCGAAATCCGCGACACCGAACATGCCGTCGAGATTTCGAACGAGATCGGCTATCCGGTGATGATGAAGGCGTCTGCCGGCGGCGGCGGCAAGGGGATGCGCCTCGCCTATGACGAGAAGGACGTCCGCGAGGGCTTCGAAAGCGTCAAGCGCGAGGGGTTGAACAGTTTCGGCGACGACCGCGTCTTCATCGAGAAGTTCATCCTCAACCCGCGTCACATCGAGATCCAGATACTCGGCGACCAGCACGGTAACATCCTCTATTTGAACGAGCGCGAATGCTCGATCCAGCGCCGCCACCAGAAGGTCGTCGAGGAAGCGCCGTCGCCCTTCGTCACGCCCAAGATGCGCAAAGCGATGGGCGAGCAGTGCGTCGCGCTGTCGAAGGCCGTCGGCTATTACTCCGCGGGCACGGTCGAGCTGATCGTCTCGGGTGCCGACCCGACGGGCGAGAGCTTCTACTTCCTCGAAATGAACACGCGGCTTCAGGTCGAGCATCCGGTGACCGAGGCGATCACCGGCATCGACCTGGTCGAGCAGATGATCCGCGTCGCGGCGGGCGAGAAGCTTGCGATGACGCAGGACGACATCGGCATCGACGGCTGGGCGATCGAGAACCGCGTCTATGCCGAGGACCCCTATCGCGGCTTCCTGCCCTCGACCGGGCGGCTGACGCGCTACAGGCCGCCGGTGCCGGGCTGGACCGACGACGGCGAGGCGAACGGCCGCCGCGGGGTCGACGGCGTGCGCGTCGACGACGGCGTCTATGACGGCGGCGAAGTGTCAATCTTCTATGACCCGATGATCGCCAAGCTGATCACCTGGGGCAAGACGCGCGACGAGGCGGCCGATTTGCAGGTCGCGGCGCTCGACCGGTTCGAGCTCGAAGGGCTCGGCCATAATATCGATTTCGTGTCGGCGATCATGCAGCACCCGCGCTTCCGCTCGGGCGAGCTGACGACGGGCTTTATCGCCGAGGAATATCCTGAAGGCTTCCACGGCGCGCCGACCGATGCCGAGGTGACGCGCGCGCTTGCGGCGATCGCGGGCTTTATGGCCAGCGCCGAGGCCGACCGCGCGCGGCGTACCGACGGCCAGCTTGGCGACCGGCTCGACCCGCCGGCCAAGTGGCAGGTGACGATCGGCGGCGAGAGCCACAAGGTGAAAATCGGCCACAAGCATATCAAGGTCGACGGCGAAAAGATCGACATCGCGCTGGAATATACGCCAGGCGACCGGCTGGTGGTGGCCGAGATCGATGGCCGCGAACTGGCCGTGAAGGCCTTGAAGACCCGCTCTGGCTGGAAGATGACGACGCGCGGCGCGATCCATGACGTGCGCGTGCTGCCCTGGCATGTCGCACCGCTGGCGAGCCACATGATCGAAAAGATCCCGCCCGATTTGTCGAAATTCCTCATCTGCCCGATGCCCGGCCTGCTCGTCACGCTGCACGTCGGCGAAGGCGACAAGGTCGAGGCAGGCCAGCCGCTCGCGACGGTCGAGGCGATGAAGATGGAGAATATCCTGCGCGCCGAAAAGGCGGGCGTGGTGAAGAGCATCAATGCCGCGCAGGGCGACAGCCTCGCCGTCGATGCGGTCATTTTGGAGATGGAGTAATTATCCGCTCCTCATCATTGCGAGGAGTGTAGCGACGCGGCAATCTCCGGCTATCGGCATTTCATGGACGATAGCTGGAGATTGCTTCCCCGGGCTTTCGCCAGGATCGCAATGACGGATTCAAGGCATGCACCTCAATCACGACAACGAAGCTCCCGCGGCCGACCCGATCACTTTCGACGACTTCCTCAAGGTCGACATCCGCATCGGCACCATCGTCGAGGCCGAACCCTTTCCCGAAGCGCGCAAGCCTGCGTTCAAGCTGAAGATCGACTTCGGCCCGGCGATCGGGGTGAAGAAGAGCAGTGCGCAGATCGTCGACCGTTATGCGCTCGAAGACCTGCCCGGTCGACAGGTCGCGGCCGTGGTGAATTTCCCGCCGCGCCAGATCGGCAAGTATATGTCGGAGGTACTGACGCTCGGCTTCGCCGACGAGGACGGCGCGGTGATCCTCTTCGCGCCCGACCGTGCGGTGCCGAACGGGTCGCGGTTGTTCTGACGGTCACGGGCGGCTTTGGGGTGGGGAGCTGCCCTTGAAACCTCGTCATGCTGAACTTGTTTAAGCATCCAAGGCCTGAGCTCTCGTCTAGCGCTGCGGCGAAGGAAACGGCAGGCCATGGACCCTGAAACAAGTTCAGGGTGACGAAAGATACGACAGGCAGCTTTGCATCCCAAAGCCGATCATCTGTCTTCAATCGACCAGCGCCACGGCCCTGATCCAGCCCGCGCTCGCGCGTTCGATCTTCACCGGGAAACAACTCAGCGTCCAGCCGGTCGGGGGCAGGGCGGCCAGGTTGGTGAGCTTCTCGATCTGGTAATAGGGCTTGATCCGCCCCGCCTTATGCCCCTCCCAGATGATCGACGGATCGCGCGTCTCGGTCCAGCGCCGTGCCGTGTGGCTGAACGGCGCATCCCAGCTCCACGCGTCGGTGCCCACAACCTGGACACCCCGCTCGGTCAGATAGAGCGTCGCCTCGGCGCCCATGCCGCAGCCCTGGTCGGTAAAATTGTCGGTGCCGTAGATCGCGCCCGACTGGACGAGCACGATGTCGAGCGGTTGCAACTCGTGGCCGATCCGCGCGAGTTCGGCCTCGACCTCGGCGGCGCTGACGACGTGGCCGTGCGGGCGGTCCGAAAAGTCGAGCTTGACGCCGGGGCGGAAAAACAGGTCGAGCGGCGCTTCGTCGATGCTCGGCGCGGCACTGGCGCCGCTGTCGGTCGTCGAATGGAAGTGCCACGGCGCGTCCATATGCGTGCCGTTGTGCGTGCTCAGCGTCACGCTTTCGACCGCCCAGCCTTCGCCGTCCGGCAGGTCGTCGCGCGTCAGGCCGGGGAAGAACATCGCGATCTGCTCCCACGTATTTTCGTGGGTCATATAAGTGATCTGCGGGCGCATCACCGGCGGGTCGGAGACGACGTCGTTGGTGATCGGGATCGAGAGGTCGATGAATTGCATGGGCGACAGTCTGCCACCGGATTGACGCTACGCCAAGAAGGCTTGCGCGGTGACGTGCCGTGGCTAGAGATGGCGCGAAGGCCCATAAGGGCAGGGGAGAGTATATGACCGACGCAGCAGCCGTCGCCGATCAAGGCGCGGCCTATCAGCCTACCTCGAAAGATATTCGCATGGTCATCGCCGCCTCGTCGGCGGGGACGATCTTCGAATGGTATGATTTCTTCATCTACGGCACGCTGGCGGCGATCATCGGCAAGGCCTTTTTCCCCAGTGACAATGCGACGCTCGAGGTGCTGCTCGTCTGGGCCGGTTTCGCCGTGGGCTTCGGTTTCCGACCGTTGGGGGCGATTTTGTTCGGCTTTCTCGGCGATAGGCTCGGGCGCAAATATACGTTCCTCATCACCGTCACGCTGATGGGTATCGCGACGGCGGGGGTCGGGATGATCCCGTCCGCCGCGACGATCGGTATCGCGGCACCGATAATTGTGATCCTGCTTCGTGTGCTTCAGGGCCTCGCGCTCGGCGGCGAATATGGCGGCGCGGCGGTGTATGTTGCCGAGCATTCGCCGCCCGAACGGCGCGGCTTTTACACCAGCTTCATCCAGGCGAGCGTCGTCGGCGGCTTTGTTCTCAGCCTGATCGTCGTGCTCGGCTGCAAGGCGGCGATGCCGGATGCGGTGTGGGAAAGCTGGGGCTGGCGCGTGCCCTTCCTGCTCTCGATCCTGCTGCTCGCGGTTTCGCTCTGGATGCGGCTGAAGCTGTCGGAAAGCCCGGTGTTCCGGGCGATGAAGGCCGAGGGCGAGCTTGCGAAAAACCCGCTCAAGGAAAGCTTCACCTATCCCGGCAATCCCAGGCGCATCTTTATCGCGCTGTTCGGCATTGCCGCGGGGCTGACGGTGATCTGGTATACCGCGATGTTCTCCGGCCTCGCCTTTCTCAAAGGGCCGATGAAGGTCGAAGATACGGCGGCCGAGATCATCGTGGGCATCGCCGCGGCGCTCGGCATGGGCTTTTTCGTCTGGGCCGGGCATATCTCAGACCGCATCGGGCGCAAGAAACCCATCGTCTGGGGTTATGCAGCGTCGCTGCTTCTGCTGTTCCCGCTGTTCTGGTGGATGGGCAGCGTCGCCAATCCCGACCTGAAAGCCGCGGCTGCGAAGGCGCCCGTCGTCGTGACCGGCAGCCAATGTTCGTACAATCCCTTCGCGCAGGGACCGCAGGCGACGGCCTGCGGCCGTACGATCGCGGAGCTGACCAAGCTGGGTGTGCCCTACAAGGTTGTCGCCTCGGGAAGCGGCTTCGACGCGGTGAAGATCGAAATCGGCGACCGCGAAGTCGCGAGCGAGGATCCGGCGCTTCTGAAGCCCGCGCTCGAGGCCAAGGGCTATAATTTCGAGAAGCAGATACCCGGGCCTGCGAGCATTGTGGTCATCCTGCTCGCGCTTCTTGGTCTCAGTGCGCTGTCCGGCTTTACCTACGGCCCGGTCGCGGCCTTGCTCGCCGAAATGTTCCCGCCGCACGTGCGCTATTCGTCGCTGGCGATTCCCTATCATATCGGCACGGGATATTTTGGCGGATTCCTGCCCTTCATCGCCAGCCTGATCGCGGCGGTGACCGGCAACGCCTATGCGGGGCTCTGGTACACGTGGGGCGTGGTGCTCGTCGCTTTCCTCGTCGCGGTATTCATGCTCAAGGAGCCCGCCAAGGGCGAATGGGACAAGCCGGGCGCCGCCTGACCCATTGGCGCTGCCGCCAAAGCCGTCTAGGGGCGGAGGGATGATCGACATCGCCTCGCCGCTCCGACTCCGCCTCGATTCCGCCGCGCTCGTCCACAACTGGCGCTGGCTCGCGGCACAGGGTGGCAAGGCGTGCGGCGCCGCGATCAAGGCCGACGGATACGGCCTCGGCGCGCGCAAGGTGATGCAGCATCTGGCGGCGGCGGGGTGCCGCGATTTCTTCGTCGCGAGCTGGACGGAAGCGGCGGCCTTGATGCCGCTGGCCGGAGATGTTTCGCTGTCGGTGCTCCATGGCGTCGGCGAGAGCGATATGGTCGCGGCGCGGACGCTACCCGCGCGGCCCGTGCTGAACAGCATCGAACAGGTCGCCCGCTGGCGGCGGGCGGGCGAGGGGTGTCCGTGCGACGTGATGGTCGATACCGGAATGAACCGGCTCGGGTTGCGGATCGAGGAGGCTCTCGGCGGGGCGCTCGACGGGCTGGCGATCGAGACGCTGCTCAGCCACCTGGCGTCCGCCGACGAGGATAGCGCCCAGAACGAGGCACAGCTTGCAGCGTTTCAGGCGATATGCGCGCGCGTTCCGGCGCGGCGATACAGCCTCGCGAACAGCGCCGGGATTTGCCTCGGCCCCGCCTATGGCTTCGATCTCACACGCCCCGGCCTCGCACTTTATGGTGGGACACCGCGTCCTGAAGCCGCCGGCCATATCCGCCAGGTCGCGTTCCCCGAGGCGCGCGTGTTGCAATTGCGCGAGGTACGCGCTGGCGAGACGGTCGGCTATGGCGCCACCTGGACGGCGCCGGCGGACGGGCGCATCGCGGTTGCCAATATGGGCTATGCCGACGGCTATCTGCGCTGCCACGCAGGACAGGGAGGCGCGACATGGCAGGCACGCTCGCTGCCGCTGGTCGGCCGCGTGTCGATGGATCTGATTGCGTTCGACGCCAGCGAGGCCGACGGTCTCGCGGAAGGGGACTGGCTCGCGCTCGATTACAAGCTGCCCGAAACCGCCGCGCGCAGCGGTTTGTCGCAGTATGAGCTACTCACCGGGCTCGGCGCGCGGTTCGAGCGCCACTGGATTTAGGTTCGGCGCATATCCCACGGATCGAAATCGCGGGTTCGTATCCAGCGAGTCGCGATCCATTTCTCGCCTGTGGTGACCGGCAGGCCGGCGTGGCGACTGCTTTCGTCGGGGCGTCCATCGGGCAGCGTGTTCCCGAACAGGATCATGTCGCCTATCTCCCCGCGAAAATCGATATTTGCTGCCGGAAATTCGGTGCTTCCTCCGGTATAACCTTCGTTGAGATAACAGATGGCGGTGGCGACGCGTTGATTGGACTCGCCCGGCAGGCAATCGTGGTGCGGACGATATTGCTGACCCGGCGAATAGCGCAGGATAGTGAGCGGCTCACCTTGTTCGGTGCGGGTCTGCGTCGCGGCGGCGATGCGGCGATTGATCGCCTCGACCACCAGATCCTGCTGAATCGGACCGAGCACCGCGCCGTCCGAGGTTCGCACGGGATGTTGCATCGATTTGCCCGACGCCGGATCGACGACGATCGCGGGGGCGAGAAACGGGCGCGCGAGATCGGCGATGTGGACGCATTCGGCGGGCGAAAGCAACGCGCGAACAACGCCTAGTTGGGGTTGGCTGGACAGCCGGACGAGTTCGGCTTCGCGTGAAGGAAAGCCGTTCGGGTCGAGCTGCATGGCGTCGAGCAGAGCAAGCTGCCGAGCCGCCCGCACATTGTCCGATGCCACTTTTCTCAGATAGCGCAGAGCGCCAGCCCAGTCGGGCGCAAACCCTCCCGCTCCGATGGCCATGAACACGGCGTAGATGATCGCTGCGCCCTGATGACCGGCATCGGCCGCTCGGCCGAACAATATTCGCGCGCGACCGAAGTTGCGCGTCACCGGCTCGCCGTAGACGTGCCACAGCCCCAGCAGATGCAAGGCTTCGGCATCGCCGTCCTTGGCCAAGGTCGCCGCGAGCCGCACGGCCTCCTCGACGGCGCCGGTGTCGATCAGAAAGTCTATCCGTTCGCGCGTGGTATCGGACTTCGTCATTTTCGCTCTCGTATCCATCGGCCGTTGAGGCAAAAAAAAGGGATGGAGACCTTAGTCTCCATCCCTGATTTTTCAGCTTATGCCGGGATCAGAAGCGAGCCCGGAAACCGGTGAAGTAGGTACGACCCAGCGCCTGATAGATCGCGCTGCCATCACCCGTCGCCGTCGAACCGAGCGGCGGCTTCTTGTTGGTGAAGTTGTCGATACCGGCAAACCACTCAAGACCGGTATTCGCCGAACCGTCGCCGCCGATCAGGAACGACGCGCGGACGTTGTGATAGATCACCGACGGATATTTACGGATATCGAACGCATCGGCATTCTGCGGCGGACGACCCTGAAGGCTGTAGAAGTTCTCATAGGTCGAGGTCAGCATCTGGCCGATGTAGTGGGCGCCATAGCCGATCTTGTAACGTTCGTTGAACGTCGCATCGATGTTGAACACAACTTCGTCCTTCGGATCGCCCAGCTCGCTGAGGATACGGTTTTCGAAGTCAGGCTGCGTCGGATCCAGATAGTTGCTGTTCTTCAGCTGGTGCGTGTAATAAACGCGCGCGCTGAGAGCTGCATTGTCCGAAATCGCATGGGCATAGGTCGCCTGAACGTCGATACCGCGACGCTTCAGCGAAGCGAAGTTGAGCGGCGTCGCGACCAGGCTTCCGGTCAGGATCTCACCCGGCGCTTCGTTGTCCGGACCACCATTGGCCCCTGCGCGCTGGAACAGGGCGCAGAACTGGTTGTTCGGGTCCGGAAGGTCGTAGCAGCTGTTCGCGATCAGCTGCGCCGACGGCGAGTTGATCACGCTCTTCACCTTGATGTCGTAATAGTCGACGGTCACGGCAAAGCCCGGGAGGAAGCGCGGCTGAATCACCGCGCCGATCGTCAGCGAGTTCGACGTTTCTGCCTGCAGGTCAGGATTGCTGCCGCTCCGGATTTCCAGGGAATAGGTACCGCTGGTCGCATTCTGGAAATCGTCATCATCCAGAATGGCTCCCAACGCCGCCTCGCAATTCGCTCGGCGATACTCGGTGCCGTTGCCGATACGGCTGGCGTTGCAAGGATCCTGGAAGCCCGGCGCGAAGTTCTGACCGAGCGGCGAAGCCGTATCGGTGTAGTTCGGCGCGCGGACCGAGCGGCCATAGTTGGCGCGGAAGCGGATGTCCTGGATCGGAGCCCATTCGCCGCCGACGTTCCAGGCCCAAACCGTTCCGGTCGAACCATAAGCCTTGTTGTAATGCGACACGCGGGCCGCACCGCTCAGGTTCAGGTCATAGAAGAAGGGCTTGTCCTTGATCAGCGGAACATGAAGTTCGCCGAAGCCTTCCATCACTTCCAGCGCAGCCGGATCGAACGTCTGCAGCGCATTGAGGAAGGTCAGACCCGAGTTGACGATGTCGTCAGCCTTGAAATAGGCGTTTTCCTTGCGCCATTCGCCGCCGAGGACGAAGCCGACCGGACCGCCGGGCAGGTTGAAGAACGCACCCGTGTCACCCGAGATGAACGCCGTGACGTCGAACTGGGTCAGGTGACCCTTGCTGCCCGAATCCGTCACGATGTAATCGCGGGCAGCAGAGTTGTCCTTGCCGCCGAACGGGTTGTACGGAACGCAGGCCGCGATATCGGCAGCCAGCATGTTCTCCGCGGGCGAACCCGGAAGGCCCGAGACGTCATCGACGACGCGCGCTGCCGTGGGGTCGAACTTCGCGCGGCACTGAATGCCGGCGCTCGGGTTGTTCGGATCGATGCCCGCGTCGAACGAAAGCAACAGGCGCTGGACATTGACGTTGCCGAGCACCTTGATGTCTTCGTTGGTGCGGCCATAGTTCGCCGAGATTTCATACGACAGGTGATCGCTGAGTTGGCCACGCAGACCGGCAACGATGCGGAAGGTTTCGCGCACCGCATCTTCGTCACGAATGCCGAGGTCGGTCAGGTTGCGGGCGACGGTGAAGCGGTAGCTTCCATCCGCGATCGCGGCAATATCGCCCGCGCTGAGCGGACCCAAGTTGCCCGTCAGGCTGGTGTTGTTGCCCGATGCCAGGATCGCGTTGGCGATCGTCGTGCGCTGAGCGGGCGTCAGGAACGGGTTGTCGAGACGGAAGTTCGACCGCTCGTCGCCGAACGTCTGGGCATAGCCCTGGTTGAACGCCGGACCCGAGTTCGAGCCCTGGGTGTGGGCGCGGGCATATTTCGCGTCGAAGAAGAGTTCAGCCGCAGGGCTGAATTCAAAACGGCCCGCGATATCGGCGACATAACGTTCGTTGAACGGCATCACCGACAGCTGACGACCTTCACGACCCGTGGTGCCGTTGCCGCCGATCCACTGGCCGATCGGACCGGTGCTGGTGCGGGCGCCGGTCTGCGGCGACAGGTTGCCGTTCGCGTCGAAAACCAGGTTGCAGTTATAGTTCGTGACCGCGCCCGAACCGCTGGGGATGCCCCGGCCGCACGGCGCGGCGGCGTTGCCGATCTGCGGGAGCGGGATCAGGCCGTACAGGCTGATGCTGCCCTGGCGAATGTCGCGTGCGAAGACAGCGTCGGGGATGCCGTCGCTGCCCGAACGGTCGGTATCGACGGTCACAAAACCGTTGTTCTGGCGCAGCCACGGAATCTGCGAACCGAACACGCGCGCCTGCTTCGAATATTCACCGGCGATCATGATGTTGCCGCGACCGTCAGCGAAGTTCTTGCCGACGATGCCGGCGAGATACTGGTTGCCGCCACCGCCGAATTCGGGGATGCCGACGCCGCCGCGGACCTGGATGCCGTCGAAATCCTTTTTCATGATGAAGTTGACGACACCGGCAATTGCATCCGAACCATAAACGGCCGAGTTGCCGCCCGTCACGATGTCGACGCGTTCGATCATGTCGGTCGGAATGGTGTTGATGTCGACCGAAGCCGCGCCGAGCTGAAGATCCGACGGGACGTGGCGGCGACCGTCGACCAGCACGAGCGTGCGAGCGACGCCGAGGCCGCGAAGATCGAGGAGGTTGAGGCCGGCGATGCCGATGCCCAGACCCGGGTTCTGCTGAGCGAAGGTGCTGCGAAGCTGCGGCAGGTTGTTCAGCGTTTCACCAACGTTGATGTTGGCCTGTTCGAAAAGCGAGTCGCCGGTCACCGTGGTGATCGGAATGGTCGATTCCAGTTCGGGGCGGCGAATACGCGAACCCGTAACGAGAATGGTGCCCTCGGGCGCCTCGGTCGCTGCGTCGGCAGCGGCGCTGTCTTGAACGTCTTGGGCCATCGCCGGCATGGCGCTGAACAACGCAAGCGTCAGGGCGGAGCCCCGAACCAACAGGCTGGTTTTCTTCATAATGTTAATTCCCCGGTTGCCGTTCAAAAAATCAGGAGTGAACGGAATGACCCTTTAAAAGACCGAAAAAGTGGGCTGCACAAGCCCTTCGCCGACATTTTCTTTCGCTTGGCGGCTGCGAGCATTGAACTGTTGCATTTATGCAACGTAGCGGCGCTAAGGCGCGCGCTGGCTTCGCGCAATAAGCTTGTCCCAAGGCGACACGACTAAAGGCCGGGACGCGCATCCGTGTCAAAACATGTCGATATTTCGGTATCATTTGAAACTAAATTGCTTTTCGCTGATCTGGCCGGGTTGAGAGGGCCGCCCTTCCTCCTTCCGGCCGCCGTCATTCGGACGACGCAAAAGAAATGCTGCAAGGGCGCGAATCGGCGCCTGCGAGGCGCGCATGTTGCGGCGCATCAATATTTGGTGTTAAGGTCGAGCATCCGACGGCGAATTTCCCCGCGGCGGTCCGCGGGATGTCATCGCCGCGCGGCTATTGATTGGGAGCATGGGTCAGCATGGCGAAGTCAAAGGCGACCGCGGACGGCGGCGTCGTTACCATAAAGAAATATGCCAACCGGCGCCTGTATGACACCGAGCGCAGTTGCTATATCACGCTCGACGACCTGGGCGCGATGGTCCGCGACGGGCGCGATTTCCGTGTCGTCGACGCCAAAAGCGGCGAGGACATCACGCACAACGTCCTGACGCAGATCATCATGGACACCGAAACCCGGGGCGAGACGCTGCTGCCGGTCAATTTCCTGCGCCAGTTGATCGGCATGTACGGCGACAAGATGCAGTCGATGGTTCCGCAATATCTCGAGGCGTCGATGGCGACGTTCCGGAAAAACCAGCAGGATGTCCGCGCCGCGCTGGAAGGCGCGCTCGGATCGAACCCGCTCGCCGATCTGACACGCCGGAACCTCGAAATGTTCCAGCAGGCGGCGGGTGCCTTTATCCCGGGCGTTGGCGTAAACAAGGCCAAGGATGCCGAGATCGACGCCCTGAAGGCCGAGATTGCCGAGCTCAAGGCCGCCCTCGCGGACAAGAAATAACCGGGCTGCCTTTCGGCCCTTCAGACTAGAAAACAGGACAGATGATCAAGCATGCGCTCAGCGTAACCCGCCAGGCCGACTTCGCGGCCTGGTATCAGGACGTCATTGCCGAGGCCGACCTCGCCGAGGAATCGGGCGTTCGCGGCTGCATGGTCATCAAGCCGTGGGGCTATGGCATCTGGGAACGCATCCAGAAGGTCATGGACGCCGCGATCAAGGACGCGGGCGTGCAGAACGCCTATTTCCCGCTGTTCATCCCCTTGAGCTTCTTTGAAAAGGAAGCCGACCATGTCGATGGTTTTGCAAAGGAAATGGCGGTCGTCACGCATCACCGCCTGATCCAGGACGGCAAGGGCAAGCTGATCCCCGATCCCGAAGCCAAGTTGGAAGAGCCGCTGATCGTCCGTCCGACGTCCGAGACGGTGATCGGTTCGGCGATGAGCCGCTGGGTTCAGTCGTGGCGCGACCTGCCGCTGAAGGTCAACCAGTGGGCGAATGTCGTGCGCTGGGAAATGCGGACGCGCATGTTCCTGCGCACGAGCGAGTTCCTCTGGCAGGAGGGTCACACCGCGCACGCCGACCGCGACGATGCGATGAAGGAAACGCTGCGCGCGCTCGAAATGTACCGCGCCTTTGCCGAGGATGTTCTCGCGATGCCGGTGATCGCGGGCGAAAAGCCCGAGAACGAGCGCTTCCCTGGCGCGGTCGCCACCTATTCGATCGAGGCGATGATGCAGGACGGCAAGGCGCTGCAGGCCGGCACCTCGCACTATCTCGGCACCGGCTTCGCCGAGGCGGCGAACATCCGTTACCAGGACAAGGATGGCGGCCACAGCCTGTGCCATACGACGAGTTGGGGCACCTCGACCCGCATGATCGGCGGCGTCATCATGACGCACGGCGACGACGACGGCCTGCGCTGCCCGCCGCGCATCGCGCCGCACCAGATCGTCATCGTGCCGATGCTGCGCGATAACGACGAGGATGGCGCGATCCTCGACTATTGCCGCGACCTGGAGGCGAAGCTGAAGGCGCTCGATGCGTTCCGCGAGCCCGTCCGCGTGCTGCTCGACACCGGCGCGAACAAAGCGCAGACCAAGCGCTGGGGCTGGGTCAAGAAGGGCGCACCGATCATCGTCGAGGTCGGTCCGCGCGACGTTGCGGGCGGCAATGTCGCGGTGATCCGTCGCGACCGGCTCTATCAGGAGAGTGGCAAGCTCAATACCGCGTTCGTTGCGAAGGATGATTTCGTGGACGGTGCAGTTGCGACTCTGCAGGACATCCAGACCAGCCTCCATGCCGAGGCGAAGGAGCGGCTGCACGCCAACATTCGCCGCGACGTGACCGATCTGGCGGCGCATTTCGGCGGCGACGACAAGTTCGTCGGCTGGGTCGAAGTACAATGGTCGCGTCCGACAGGCGATGTGCTCGACGGGATCGTTGAGCAACTCAAAGCGTTGAAGCTGACGATGCGCAACACCCCGCTCGACGCCGCGCCTGCCGACGGCAGCTGCTTCTTCACCGGCGAGCCCGCGGTCGAACGCGTTCTTATCGGGCGGACCTATTAGTTGGCCAAAGGACCGAAACGGCCGAAACCCGCCGGGCTACCGACGAGTGAGCAGATACTGCGCTTCCTTCAGGACAGCCCCGGCGCGGTCGGCAAGCGCGAGATTGCCAAGCATTTTGGTCTGCACGGGGCCGACAAGATCGCGCTGAAGGCGCTGCTCAAGGACATGACCGACGAGGGGCTCGTCGACATGGCGCCGGGGCGGGCCTTCCACAAACATGGCGGACTGCCGAAGGTGACGGTGCTGCGCGTCGCAGCGGTCGAGAGCGACGTCGTGTGGGCTGTGCCCGATCGCTGGGAAGGCGCCGGGCCGCCGCCGCGCCTTCGCGTGATGGAAAAGGGTCGCAAGGGCGCGCTCGGAATCGGCGACCGCATCCTGTCGCGCACCGAGGAACGCGGCAGCGGCCATGTCGCGCATCCGATGAAAAAGCTGCAGGCCGGCGGCGAGACGATCATCGGCGTGCTCGTTGCCGACACCGGTCCCGGCGGCAAGCCGGTGACCTGGCTGCGTCCGGCCGACAAGCGCGCGCGGTTCGACTTTGCCGTTTCCGACATAGGCGACGCCGCGATCGGCGATCTTGTCCGCGCCGAACTGACCGGACGCGGCCCCGCGACGAAGGCGCGCGTCATAGACCGCATCGGCGATCCCTTCGCCCCGCGCTCGCTCAGCATGATCGCGATCGCCCGGCACGAAATCCCGCATATCTTCGCCGATGAAACGCTCGATGAGGCCGAGCGCGCGGCGAAGCTTCCGCTCACGCGCGAGGGACGCGAGGATTTGCGCGATTTGCCGATCATCGCGATCGATCCGATCGATGCACGCGATCATGACGACGCCGTCTGGGCGATCCCCGACGAGGACGCGAAGAACAAGGGCGGGTGGAAGGCGATCGTCACGATTGCCGACGTCAGTTACTATGTCCGCGCCGACGGTGCGCTCGATCGCGAGGCGCGGCGGCGCGGCAACAGCGTCTACTTCCCCGACCAAGTCGTACCGATGCTGCCCGAGACGCTCTCGGCCGGCGTCTGCTCGCTGAAGGCGGGCGAGGATCGCGCCGCAATGGCGTGCCACCTCGTCATCGACAAGCATGGCAAGGTGACGTCATGGCGCTTCACGCGCGCGCTCGTCCGGCTGCGTGCGAACATCGCCTATGAGCGCGCGCAAGCGGCCTATGATGCCGATGTTCCCGACGAGGGATGGGATGCCGATGTGCTTTCGACGCTCAAAAATCTGTGGGGCTGCTGGGCATTGCTGGCAAAGGCGCGCGCCGCGCGGGCGCCGCTCGACCTCGACCTGCCCGAGCGGCAGGTAATCCTCGACGAAGCAGGCGGGATCGCCGAAATCCGAGTGCGCGAACGCCTCGATTCGATGCGGCTGATCGAGGATTATATGATCGCCGCGAACGTCGCGGCGGCGAAGGCGCTCGAGGCGAAGAAATCGCCCGTCATGTACCGGATTCACGAGCCGCCGAGCCGCGAGAAGCTCGTCAGCCTGAAAGACTATCTCGAAACCTTCGACCAGAGCTTCGCGCTGGGACAGGTCATCACCCCCGCGGTGTTCAATCGGCTGATCGACGGCTTTTCGGACGACGACCGGCTGGCCGAGATCATGCAGGCGATCCTGCGCAGCCAGACGCAGGCCTATTATGGCCCCGCCAATGCCGGTCACTTTGGTCTCGCGCTCGGCTCCTACGCGCATTTCACCTCGCCGATCCGCCGCTACGCCGATCTGATCGTTCACCGCGCGCTCGTCGATGGCTATCGCCTCGAAGTGCCGGGCAAGCCGAAGGGCCTGCCCGAACGCACTGGGCTCGGCGAGGCCGATCGCAAGGGATTGTCGCGCATCGGCGAGGCGATCAGTGCGCTCGAACGCCGCGCGATGGAGGCCGAGCGCGAGACGATCGACCGCTATGTCGCGGCCTATCTGGCGACGAAGACCGGCGAGATCGTGTCGGCGCGGATCACTGGCGTCCAGCCGTTCGGCTTTTTTGCGACAGTCGACGGGCTTGGCGGCGACGGGCTGGTGCCGGTGTCGGCGCTGGGCAGCGAGCGCTTCTTCTACGACGAGGCGGCGCGGACGCTCGACAGCGAGCATGGCCGGGTGAGCTATTCAACCGGGCAGCGGATCGACCTGCGGCTGATGGAGGCGAATCCGATCAGCGGCGCGCTGCGCTTCGAGCTGCCCGATGCGCCCGAAGGCGGCTTCCGAAACCGCCCGCCGCGCCGTGACGGGATGAAAGGGAAAGACAAGGCTGGCAAGCATATGGTGGGCAAGCGCGGACGGCCCGGCAATATCCGGCATCAGGGACGGAAGCGCTAGCTCACTTCGCCATTGCGAGGAGCCTTGGGCGACGCGGCAATCCAGAGTTTGCGTGAACCGCCCTGGATTGCTTCGCTTCGCTCGCAATGACGGAGTTTATTTAGCGCACGGCCAAATTCGCCAACAGCGCCGCGCTTTCCGCATCCGCCGGAAAAAAAGCCTCGATCGCCAGTTCCGACAGCGTGATATCGACGGGCGTCCCGAAAATCGTCACCGTCGAAACGAAGCGGATTCGTCCCGATACCGTGTCGAGGACCAGCGGCACCGCGATACTGCTCACCGATCCCTCCTCATTGTCATTGGCGCCAACTGCATAGCCGGCGATTTCCTCACGCAGCGCCGCCAGCTCAGGATCTGCGCTGGCTTCGATCTGCAGATCGAGCCGGTGCAGGATGTGCGCGCGCCATGTCGCATAATTCGCAATCTGCGGCGCTAGCCCATCGGGATGCAGCGCGATCCGCAGCACATTGGCCGGCGGCGCCAGCAACGCAGGCGACACCTGCTCGGTCAGGATCGCGATCGCGTCGTTCGCCGCGATCATGTTCCAGTGCCGGTCGACCGCCAGCGCCGGATAGGGCTCGTGCCCCTTCAGCACATGCGCGACGATCGCGCGCATCCCGTCCATCTCGGCGCTGTCGAGCGGGCGTTCGCGATAGTCGGGCGCATAGCCTGCCGCCAGCAACAGCGCGTTACGCGCCCGATGCGGCACGTCCAGGCAGTCGGCGATCCGCTGCAACATCGTGGCGCTCGGTCTCGAGCGACCGGTCTCGATGAAGCTCAGGTGCCGCGTCGATATCTCGGTATCGAGCGCGAGGTCCATCTGGCTCATCCGGCGGCGCGTGCGCCATTCGCGCAATTGTGCGCCCAGGGGTGCAACTTGCATCGGACGTTCCTCCTTATTCCGAACTGTTAGCGGACCCTGTTTCCGAATCCCATTACCTCCAACGTAATCGACGCCATTCCATCCGGGCGCCAGACAGGACGGGTTCGAAAGGAGAAATGTCATGTCCTATTTCAATCTCAAGACGGTGCTGATCGTTGACGCCGTGACCTGTACGGTCCTCTTTCTGGCGTGCGTGTTCGGCACGGCGACGGTCGCGTCGCTGTTCGGCCTGCCGTCCGGGG
>JAEWIL010000069.1 GCA_023387085.1 Pseudomonadota bacterium
GCTGCCCCGCCTCCCAGAGGCGGGGCACTCCCTTTTATTTTCCGATGCTCAGCCGCGCGAAGACGGTCGCACCGATCGGGTTTTTCCCATAGGCCGCATCGAGTGCGCGCGGCTTGTCGAACGCGGCGACGCTGCCGCCGAGCGCGAGGTTGAGCGGGCCCGTGAGCGGAATGCGATAGGCATAGCCCGCCTGCATCTTGGTGACGCGGAACGGTACATCGTGGAGCGGGTCGCCGTGGTCGGCGAACAACTCGTCATTCTTCACATTCTCGACCCGTCCGAACAGCGTGTGATGATCGTCGATGTCCCAGTTCACCTCGGCAAGCCAGGCGGTCAGCGTGGCGCCGGGATCGCGATTCTTGGCGCTGAACGCGGCCATCGCCGACAAGCCTTTGCCGTTCGCATATTGGACGCTGGCGGTCGTGCGATGCTCATTCTCGCCCGGATGCTGGGCTTCGGGCTCCTTCAGCCGCGCATGGCTGACCTGCAGCGCCCAGTCGGGCGTCGGGGTCCAGGTTCCGCGCACGCTCCAGCTATCGAACCGCGGGCTTTCGATGCCCCAGCGCTTCTCGTCGGGCTCGCGCCCGGTGAACAGCGAGGTTTCGAGCTGGACCTGCCGGTTCTGGAATCCCAGCGTCGCCACTCCATAGGTGATGTGGGTCGAATCGAACCAGTGATGGGTGATCGGCGCTTCGGGGTTATAGCGCGCGCTGCCGCGGTGCATGAAGGCGCTCGGGCCGATCGCGGGCTCGCCCACGGGGCCGCCGTAGAGAAAGATTCGATCGCCGTTGGCTCCGACATTGACGTCGATCCGTCCGGCGAGTTCCATGAACAGATCGTGCGGATGCTGGCGATCGACGAGCGGTTGCCCACCGGCGGTTTCGCCGGTCGCGAACAGGTTCGGATAGCCGCGGTTCGACATCAAGGGCTCGAGGCTCAGCATCGACTTGAGCTGGATCCGGCCCCAGCCGGTGTCTTTCTGGCCCGACAGCATCGCCATCGACTGGACATAGGCCTTGTCGCCGCCGCGCGGCCCCGACTGGTCGGTATAGACCCCCCAGGCATAGCCGTGGACCATGACCATCCACTCGCCGCCCGCGTCGATATGGAGGCCGGTGTGGCCGCCTTCGTTTGCGGGAAGGCGCGAGGTGCCCGACCCTTCGGCGGGCGGTGGTGCAAGCTCGATCGGTGTCGCGTACAGGTCGCTCGGCACGCGCCGCAGCGGGTCCTGGATAACGACCATATCGTCTCCGTCCTTCGGGGGTGGGGGCGGTTGCGGCATCCGATGGCCGGCGTGCGGATCGTGTGCGCTGTGATCTTGCGCGACGGCGGATACGGGAAAAGCAGCGAGCGCTACGGCGCTCGCCAGAATAGGCAGTTTCGACATGCAGATTTCCTGACAAAGAATGGGAATGGGATTTCCGTTCTTTGTCAGGGTCGGGGAGGCGGAATGCTCGGCGGGGCATTGGCGCCCGCGAGCGCGGTCATCGGCTGCGCGACGGGCGCTGCGGCGGGAAGGGAGAGGGGCGAGTCTGCGAACGGCAGCGCCGGACTCGCGACGCAACCGATGCAGAAATGACCCGTCTTGCCGCCGTCGGAATCGGTTTTGTGCATGGGCTGCCTGCCGTGGCAATCGACCGGCGCGCTCCCCGCATGCGCCGGCACCGCCATCGCGGGTAGCGACAGGCCGATCAGGAACAGCGCGAGGAGCAGATGGCGCAGCATTACGCTCGCTCTAGCATGGCGATTGGACGAGGGAATAGGCGCGCGGTTCAAAACCACATCCTTGCCATCCACAGCGCCATCGCGACCATCATGATATTCTCGGTCAGCGACACGAAACCCAATGGCACCTTGCTGTTGCCGCCGACGCAGGCGCATTTGATGTCGCGCTTGTCGATATAGACCGCCTTGAAAACCGACACCGCGCCGATGCCGCCGATGAACAGGGCGACGGGGATCGACAGCCAGGGCAACGCATGCGCGGTCATCAACACGCCAGCGAGTCCCTCGGCAAAGGGATAGATGCCGGCATAGGGCACCCAGCGGCGCGCGAGCAGATCATAGTTCAGGAACATCGTCGCGAATTTGCCGACGTCCTGCAATTTCAGCAGTGCCAGCACGATCATGCCGAACGAGATGAACCATTCGGCGGCGCGGAGCGTGAAGACAGTGCCATCGACCGCAAAACCCGCCGCGAGCGCCATCAGCGCCGTCATCGCGAACAGGGCGATCACCGGCGTGTAGCTGGTGGCATCGGGGTCGGCGACCTTCAGCCCGAAATGACGGCGCAAATCGTCATAGCCGCCGATGCGGACGCCATCGATGAAGGTCTGCGGGGTCGTCCTGACCCCATGCTCGGCTTTGAATGCATCGGTCTCTTCACGCGTCGTCAACCAGCGGTCGTCGACCGCGAAGCCGCGGCGTTCGAGCAGATGCTTCGCCTTGAGGCCATAGGGGCAGGTGTGGCCGGGCATGACCATGCGATGAAGAGTTGCTTGGCGTGTCATGGCTCCCCATATAACGTCCGTACCATGGTACGGAGTCAAGCGATGCAGCTCACGATCGGGAAATTGGCGGCCGCAGGCGGTGTAGGCGTCGAAACGATCCGCTATTACCAGCGCCGCGGCCTGATGGGCACGCCCGCGCGAAGCGGCGGCGATGGCTGGGGCGGCGGCATAAGGCGCTACGACGCCGACGACGTGCGGCGCCTGAAATTCATTCGCTCGGCGCAGGCGTCGGGTTTCACGCTTGAGGAAATTTCCGAACTGCTCGCGCTGGAGGCCAGCGACGACCGGCCGCGCGTCCGCACCCTCGCGCGCCAGCGGATCGAAGTGCTCGACAAGAAGATCGCGCAAATGACCGAAACACGCGCCGCGCTCGCGCGCCTCGCAGATCAGTGCGCGAAGAGTGACAAAGGGCCGTGTCCGATATTGGCGGCGTTCGAGCCGTGGCCCAATCCACAACGACGGCTAACGAACGGTTGCGGACGTTGATCCTCCCCGTGGCGCAGCCATGGGGAGGTGGCAGCGCGAAGCGCTGACGGAGGGGCAATAGCGCAAGGTCGCGGCCCCTCCACCCCCTCCCCATCGCTACGCGACAGGGAAGATCGTACCTTACATCGTCACCCCGGACTTGATCCGGGGTCCATGACTTCGGTGCCGCAGTGGATCCCGGATCAAGCCCGGGGTGACGGATAAGGGAACGTCCGCTTCCCACCCCTTAGCCGTCGCCTCGAAATCCCGCTTTCCTACGATATTCCGCTATGCCAGCATCCGGGTCGGCTCTTTGATTTCGTGGATGCGTCCCTCTGCCTAAAGCGACAAAGGAGACATTTTTGACGCGTATATCCGTACCCTTTGTCGCCTTAAGGCCACAAAGGACACAAATCGGATGCGTCCACGCGCGGCTTTTGTGGCTTTAAGCCCCCATCGGCCCCGCCATCGCGGTGCAAATCAGCTATGCAGGAAGTGCATGACGTCGCCGTCGTGCACGATATAGGCCTTGCCCTCGGCGCGGAGCTTGCCGGCTTCGCGCGCCTTCGCTTCGCCGCCCAGCGTGACATAATCGTCATAGGCGATCGTTTCGGCGCGGATGAAGCCCTTCTGGAAATCGCTGTGGATTTCGCCGGCGGCTTCGGGCGCCGTCGCCCCCGCGTGGACCGTCCATGCGCGCGCTTCCTGCGGCCCGACGGTGAAGAAGGTGATCAGGTGGAGCAGCTCGTACCCGGCGCGGATGACGCGCGCGAGGCCGGTTTCGTGCAGGCCCATTTCCTCGAGGAACTCGAGCCGGTCGGCCATGTCCATCGTCACCAGCTCGCTTTCGATCGCGGCGGAGACGACGACCGCCTGCGCGCCCTCGGACGCGGCCTTGGCGAAGACCTTTTCGGAGAAGGCGTTGCCGTTCGCGGCGCTGCCTTCGTCGACGTTGCAGACGTAAAGGACGGGCTTCGAGGTCAAAAGCTGCGCGGTGCGGAGCACGCGGGCTTCCTCGTCGTCCTTGGGTTCGACGAGCCGTGCGGGCTTGCCCTCGCGCAGCAGGTCGAGCGCCTGACCGAGCACCGAGGCAGCGATCTTCGCTTCCTTGTCGCCCTGCGCGGCCTTCTTCGCGAAAGCGGGAACGCGCTTTTCCAGGCTTTCGAGGTCGGCGAGCAGCAGCTCGGTCTCGACCGTCTCGGCGTCGGCGACCGGGTCGACCCGGTTCTCGACATGCTGGATATCGTCATCCTCGAAACAGCGCAGGACATGGACGATCGCCTCGACCTCGCGAATATTGCCGAGGAACTGGTTGCCGAGCCCTTCGCCCTTCGACGCGCCGCGCACCAGGCCCGCAATGTCGACGAAGGCGAGCTGCGTCGCGATGATCTTCTTGCTGCCGGCGATCGCGGCCAGCTTCTCGAGCCGGTCGTCGGGCACCGCGACATTGCCGATGTTCGGCTCGATCGTGCAGAAGGGATAGTTCGCCGCCTGGGCCGCCGCGGTTTCGGTCAGCGCGTTGAACAGGGTGGACTTGCCGACGTTGGGCAGCCCGACGATCCCGCATTTGAAACCCATAAATTCTCCATGGAGCTCCGGCACCCGGCCGGTGTTTGCCCGCGCCCCTAGCGCCAAGTTGAGCCGGACGCCAGCCTTTCGCCCGTTGCACGAGGTTAAGCTGCCGGATGCTATGGCGGCGGACATGAGGAAGTCCGCCTTCTGCGTGGCCGCCGCCGCGGTTTGCGGCTTCGCCGCAGTGGCCGCCGATGCGGCGCCAAGCCGGTTCGAGGCGGCGGTATTCGCCGAGCTCAATCGCTTCCGCGACGATCCCGATCGCTATTCGGACTTGCTACGCAGCTATCGACCGCGTTTCGATGGCAAGCTGCTTGTCGCCGAGGAGGGCGACGACATCGATATCATGACCAGCGAAGGCATTGCCGCCGTCGACGAGGCGATCCGCGATCTGCGCGGACAGAAGCCGCTCCCGCGCCTTGCCTATAGCGAGATTCTCGCGCGCGCGGCGGCGGATCATGTCGCGGTCCAGTCGCGCTCGGGCGCGGTCGGCCACTATGTCGACGGTCGCGGGCCCGGCGAACGGGTGATTGCGCGCGGCGGCGGCCGCTATGTCAGCGAGGTGATCACCTATGGGCATCGCACCCCCGACGGCGTGATCCACCAGTTGCTGATCGACGACGGCGTGCCCGGTCGCGGGCATCGCCACAGCCTGCTCGCCGCAGATCGTCGCTATGCGGGGGTTTCCTGCGGCACCCACCCCGTGCACCGGACGATGTGCGTGATCATCATGTCGCCCACGGCCGACGGATCTCCGCCACCGCCTCCGAAGCGACCCTAGCCTCTTGCCGACTGTATTGCCTTAGTATAACAGTTGATCCCTCTACACAGGGAGAAAGCGATGCGTACCGCGAACCTTGCTCTGCTTTTGCCATTTCTGTTCGGTGCCGTGCCCGCGCAGGCCAAGGCGCTCCCGGACAGCGACGGAATAGCAGTGACGGCAAGGCAGGCGATGACGGCAACCGGTTCGCGCGGTCTGGCGATCGCGGTCATCGACAAGGGCAAGGTCGTGTCGGTGCAGGCGTTCGGTGAGCGCAACGCAAAGGGCGATCCGCTGACGCCGCAGACGATCATGTATGGCGCGTCGCTGACCAAGGTCGTTTTCGCCTACACGGTGTTGCGGCTCGTCGACGAGGGCAAGGTCGACCTCGACAAGCCCGTGTCGGCGATGCTGGCGAAACCGCTTCCCGACTATGGTAATCTGGAAGCATACGGAAACTGGGGCGATCTGGCGGGCGACGAGCGCTGGCGGACGATCACGCCGCGCATGATCTTCAATCACTCCACGGGTTTTGCCAATTTCTCCTTCCTCGAACCCGATGGCAAACTGCGCATCCATTTCGATCCGGGCAGTCGCTACGGCTATTCGGGCGAGGGGATGTTGCTGATGCAGTTCGGGCTCGAACAGGGGCTTGGGCTGAATGTCGGCAACGAGGTTCAGCGGCTCGTGTTCGATCCGCTGACCATGCCGAACAGCGGCGTGATGTGGCGCCCCGATTTCGCCGCCAACCTTGCCGACGGCTGGGAACTAGACGGCAAGGCGGTGGAGCACGACGAGCGCGGGCGTGTCCGTATGGCGGGTTCGATGGACACGACGATCACCGACCTCGCCAATTTCGCCGCGGCGCTGATCTCGGGCAAGGGGCTGTCGGAAAAGGCGCGCGCCGAGCTGATGAACCCCGGTCTAGCGATTCGCTCGCGCGCGCAATTTCCGACTTTGCAGGACGATGCGCCCCCGGCCGACCAGCCGCCGGACATAACGGCGACTGTTGGCCTGATCCGCTTCACCGGGCCGCAGGGCACGGGCTATTTTCGCGGCGGACACAATGAATCGACTGGCAACACGCTCGTTTGCCTCGAAAAAGAACAGCGCTGCGTGCTCATCATGTCGAACGACGTCCGCTCCGAAGCGGCCTTTCCGATGATCGTGCGCGACATCCTCGGCGAAACGGGGGCGCCTTGGCGCTGGATCTTCGGCGATATGAAGTTCGTCTGACGGGCTTGCGTCAGGCCAGCCAGCGGGCAAACACGCGGACATCCTGCCGATCCCAGCCAAGGCGTTCGTAAAGTCCCGCCGCCGGATTGCCTTCGCGAAGCATCAGTTCGACTTTGGGGCAATCCTGCTGCCGCAGCCAGTCGCAGGCGGCGTCGAGCAGCGCGCGGGCGATTCCGCGGCGCTGCCGCTCGGGTACCACGCCCAGATAATAGATCCACCCGCGATGGCCGTCGAAACCCGCCATCGCCGTCCCGACAACGCTGCCGTCATCCTCGGCCAGAAGAATGGTCGACGTGTCATGCACCAGAGCGCGGTCGAAGTCGGCCAAGGGATCGTTCCACGGCCGGGTAAGCTGGCATATGTCCCAGACGCCAACCGCCGCATCGCGATCGGCGGCGGTTGCAGGGCGGATCGTGGTCATTCGGGCGTTCCAGTCGGAATGGCGATCGAATGCTCCACAGCGATCAGCCGTTCAGGCGCAGCGCGAGGTCGTTCTGGAAACGCACATCGTCGCCGTCGGCGAGCCAGGTTGCCTCCGCCGCAATCGCGCCGAGCAGGTCGGTCAGGGGTGCTATCTCGCTCTTGTGATAATTGCCGAGGACGTGGCCGGTGACGCGATCCTTGTGCCCCGGATGGCCGATGCCGATCCGCACCCGGCGAAAATCGTCGCCGATGTGGCTGATCATGCTGCGGATGCCATTATGGCCGGCCGCGCCGCCGCCCTGCTTCACCTTGACCTTCATCGGTGCGAGGTCGAGCTCGTCGTAAAAGGCGGTGACGTCCTGCGGCGCCAATTTGTAGAAATCCATCGCGGCGCGCACGCTGCGCCCGCTTTCGTTCATGAAGGTGCCGGGTTTGAGGAGGAGGACACGTGTCCTGCCTATGCGGCCGTCCTGCAGCCAGCCCTGGAATTTCTTCGCGGGGGGAGGGAAGCCATATATGTCGGCGATGACGTCGACGGCCATGAAGCCGACATTGTGACGGTGCATCGCATATTGGGGCCCGGGATTGCCGAGGCCGACCCAGAGCTGCATGGCATGGCCTTTCCGGGTCCGGGAAAACGCCCCTCCCGCAAACGGGGAAGGGCGCTTCCGAAATGCTTAGGCTTCGCCTTCGGCGGCTTCGCCGTCATCCTTCGTCGTGTCGCCGTCGCTCGACTTGAGCGCCGACGGGGCAACGATGGTCGCGATGGTGAAGTCGCGGTCGGTGATCGCGCTCTCGACACCCTTGGGCAGGGTGACGTTGCTGATGTGGATCGAATCGCCGACATCGAAACCGGTGACGTCGATCACGATTTCGTCCGGGATATGGTCCGCGTCGCAGACCAGTTCCAGCTCGTGACGGACGATGTTCAACACGCCGCCGCGCTTCAGGCCGGGCGAGGCTTCTTCATTCTGGAACGAGACCGGCACCGCGACATGGACCTTGGCGTCCTTGGCGATGCGCAGGAAGTCGGCGTGGATCGGGCGATCCTTGACCGGATGGAACGCAACGTCCTTGGGCAGGGTGCGAATGGTCTTGCCGCCAACTTCGATCATCACGACCGAGTTCATGAAGTGACCCGTCATCAGCTGCTTCATCAGCAGCTTTTCTTCGACGTGGATCATCAGGGGTTCTTCCTTGCCGCCATAGACAACGGCGGGGACGCGGCCATTACGACGCAGGTCACGCGAGGCTCCCTTGCCTCCGCGTTCGCGCGTCTCGGCCGTCAGCGTCAGCTGATCGCTCATATTAATTCTCCGAGTACGGTTACACAGTTCCGCCACGCCTCCAGGGATGACCATGACGGAAGCGCGGGCGCATAGCGGGGAAGCGGCGGAAATGCAAGCACGGCGGCGCTCACTGGATGCGCGCGACCTTCAGCCCTCGGGCGGCCAGCATTGCGGGGACGCTGTCCGCCCCCACCAGATGCCCCGCGCCGACCGCCATCAATATGGTTCCGGGCCGGTCGAGGCGCCGCTCCACCCAGCTGCTCCATCTCCGGTTGCGCTCGGTAATGATCGCCTTGCGCGCCGCCGGCACCCCGTCGACATCCTCGTTCACGACCTTCGCCAGAGCATCGGTGTCGCCGCGCGACCAGGCGGAAGTCATCGCCAGAACATCGCTCTCGGCCCGCGCGGAATTTTCGGCGGCGCGGACGAGCAGCACGCGCTGCGTTGCAGAGTCAAGCGTTTCGAACAGCATCAGTTGTGCCTTCGCGCTCTCAAGCCCGCCGATGGGTTTGCCTGCCCTTGTGAAGGCTGCGGTCAATCCCGCCTCGACCCCGTCGGCGGGCGACAGGTCGGCGCGCTGCGCGACGCGCTGCCCCATCATCACCAGCACCGCCCAGTCGTCCAGAGCGTCGCCGCCCAGATCGTCATCGCCCTCGATCGCGCGATAGCCCGCGAGCGCCTTCGCCGGCAGGCGCGCGTTCATCGCCAGCGGTGTGCTGCGCGGGGCGAGCTCATCGAATACCGCGCTCGCTGCCGCGAGTTCGCGCGGCGACAGCTCCAGCATCAGTTCATCCGCCGCACGGATCGCATCGGCAACTTTGCCGCCGTCCCAATCGGTTCCGGCAGGCAGCGCGTGCATCGTCCCGAGGAGATAGATGCGCGTGTCGGCATCCTCGACCAGCCACAGCGCCGGCCGTGCTTCGATGACCGGCGGCGTCTGGCACGCCGCGAGCAGCAACGGCAAAAGGGCCGCCGCAAAGCGGCGACCCCAAGGCTGGCGGAGATGCCCGCCGGTTCGCATTACTGGACGCGCTGCACCCGGACGCCGAGGTCCTTCAGATAGTCCTGGACGCTCTTTTGTCCCGCGAGATGCCCCGCGCCGACGGCGACGAAGACCGTGCCGGGCTTGTCGAGCCGCGTCTTGATCTGGTCGGCCCAGCGCGCGTTGCGGTCCCAAAGCAGAATTTTGGTCAGCTCCGGCGTCGCGGCCATGCTCTCGTTCATCGTTGCGGCGAGATTGACGGTGTCGCCCTTGCTCCACTGGCCGACCATGGTGTCGAGCGTCGGACCGAGCTTGTCGATGTCCTTCACCGTCGCGTTGAGGAACGCGATCTGCCCATTCTCCGGCACCGCGTCGAAGAAGCCAAGCTGCTCTTCAAGCGTCTCGAAGCCCGAAATCGGCTTGCTTGCGGCCTTGGCGGCAGCAGTAAGCTGCATCTCGGCGCCCTGCGTCGGGTCGTAGCCGAGCTTGGTGAGCGGCAGGACCGACAGGGTGACGGCGGCGAACCACGGCTTGAAGGCGTCGAACGCGGCGACGGGTACACCGAGGCTGGTCAGCGCGGCCTGATAGGCCTTGAGCGCATCGGGATCGAGCTTCGTCGACAGCGTCGTGCCGCTTTTGTCCATTGCCAGCGGCATCGTGACCTTGGCGGCTTCGGCCTGATCCTCGGGCAATACCATCTCGAGCACCAGTTCGTCCGACTTGTCGAACGCCCGCTTCACCGGCCCTGCGAACCAGTCGAGGCCGGGCTTCAGCACATGTACGGTGCCGAAGAGATAGATCGTCGTGTCGGCATCCTTGACCGTCCACAGGCCGGGCTTCGCGGCAACCGTCGTCGTGGTCGCGGCAGCGGCCGGTTCCTTGGCGAAGGCAGTGTTGCCGGGCACGAGCGCGCAGGCGGCAAAGGGGATCACCGCGCAGCCGGCAACAAATGTCTTGAACCAGGTTTTCATCGAAAAACACCTTTCAGTCATGGCCTTATGGCCCGGTTGGATTGGGAAGGGGAGGGGGAAAGTCAGCGAAATTTGAGCCAGAGATAGACCGCAGCGTTGGCGACCATCGAGAACAGGAACAGCAGCATGGCATCGACCGGCGGTGCGAGCGCGGCGCGGTGGAGAACCCACCAGACGGGTGCGGGAAAGATGAAGGCATACCAGCCGACCAGCCCGGCCCACAGCCACGCGCGCTGCTCGTGATCGTCGATCGCGCGATGATAGATCGCCAGGCCGACCGCAAGGCCGATGACCCAGAAGATCGAAGCCCCGACAGCGAAGCTCGTGCTGAGCGCGCCATTTCCGAAAATGGCGGCCGGACCGCCCTCCTGCATCTGGTCCATTTGCATCCAGCCGCCGATGATCCCGCCGACGATCGCTGACAGGCCCAGCGCCGACCAATAGCGCCGCCGGCGCGGCGAAAGGCCGCGCAGCCACTCCGCGTGGCGGCGAAAATAGAAGGCGAGCGCGACCAGGCCGATCGACATGGCGGCGAGGGCGGCCGCCCATGGCGCAAGCGCCGGCTTGCCCGCCTCGGCGAGCGCGCTGTTATATCCGGCGAATATTCCCGCGAGGAAGATCGTGCCGACGCAGATCAGGGCGGGCCACAGAATACCCGGCGCGCGCGTCTCATTATGTTCGGTTGCCATCATCCTACCCTTCGAAACCATCGTCGAAAATTTCCTCTATCGGCATCTCGAACAGCCGGGCGAGCTTGAAGGCGAGCGGCAGCGACGGGTCGTATTTGCCCGTTTCGATTGCGTTCACCGCCTGCCGCGAAACATCGAGCCGGTCGGCCAGTTCGGCCTGGCTCCAGCTTCGCATTGCGCGGAGCACCTTGAGCCGGTTCTCCATGATCACCTCTGGTCATCCGAGCTTGACATTATGTCAGGTCTTATTGACTAAATGTCATGATTCGCTGACCATGTCAACAAGACTTGACATTAACCCGATATGTTGCGCTACGCGGCACTTTCGCCAACTTCCACATTGACCCTGCGCCCCCGCTGCGCCAAGGGCGGCGGCACTTGTTGCACCTGCGAAAGACGGGAAAAAGTGGCCGACGCGGCGGAAAAGACAGCCCTCAGCTTTCAGGACATGATCCTGACGCTGCATGCCTATTGGAGCGCGCGCGGCTGCGCGATCCTGCAGCCCTATGACATGCGTGTCGGCGCGGGCACCTTCCACCCCGCCACGACCCTGCGCAGCCTCGGCCCCGAGCCGTGGAACGTCGCCTATGTCCAGCCGAGCCGCCGGCCGACCGACGGCCGCTATGGCGAGAACCCGAACCGGCTTCAGCATTACTACCAGTATCAGGTGATCCTGAAGCCGTCGCCCGCCGATCTGCAGGAACAATATCTCGGCAGCCTCGCCGCAATCGGCATCGACCCGCTTCTCCATGATATCCGTTTCGTCGAGGATGACTGGGAGTCGCCGACGCTGGGTGCGTGGGGGCTTGGCTGGGAAGTCTGGTGCGACGGCATGGAAGTCACCCAGTTCACCTATTTTCAGCAGATGGGCGGTTTCGACTGCAAGCCCGTCGCGGGCGAGCTGACCTACGGTCTCGAACGCCTCGCCATGTATATCCAGAATGTCGACAATGTGTATGACCTGCGCTTTTCCGACCCGGTCGGCGATGTCGCGGCGGTCAGCTATGGCGACGTGTTCCTCGAGAATGAAAAGCAGTTCTCGAAATGGAATTTCGAGGTTGCCGACACCGACACGCTGTTCGCGGGCTTCAAGGCCGCTGAAGAAGAGTGCAAGCGCGCCATCGACGCCGGGGTGCCGCTCGCGGCCTACGACCAGGCGATCGAGGCGAGCCACCTCTTCAACCTCCTTCAGGCGCGCGGCGTGATCAGCGTGCAGGAACGCGCCAATTACATGGCCCGCGTCCGCGACCTCGCAAAGGGCAGCTGCAAGGCGTGGATCGACAGCCAGTCGGAACGCTGGACCGCAAATTATCCGGGGTGGACGTTGTGACCGACTTTCTTCTCGAACTGCGCTCGGAAGAGATTCCCGCCCGGATGCAGGCCGGCGCGCGCGCCGAGCTCGAAAAATTGTTCCGCGCGCAGATGAGTGCTGCGGGGCTCGAAACGGGCGAACTCACCATCTGGTCGACCCCGCGCCGGCTGGCTCTGATCGCCAAGGGGCTGCCGCAAGCGACCGCTGCGGTCAGCGAGGAGCTCAAAGGCCCGCGTACCAGCGCGCCGCCGCAGGCGCTCGAAGGCTTCTTGCGCAAAACCGGGCTGACGCAGGATCAGCTCGAAGACCGCGATGGCGTCTGGTTTGCCGTGATCGACAAGCCCGGCCGCGCGACCGCCGAGGTGCTCGCAGAGGCGATCCCCGCGATCGTCCGCGCCTTTGCGTGGCCCAAGTCGATGCGCTGGGGCAAGGAAAGCGCGAGCAGCGAAAGCCTGCGCTGGGTCCGCCCGCTGTCGGGCATCGTCGCGATTTTCGGCGAAGAGCTGGTGCCCTGCGAGGTTAGCGGGATAAGCTCGGGCTTCGCGACGCGCGGCCATCGTTTTCATTGCTCGGGCGAGATCACCATCGGCTCGGCGTCGGATTATGCCGACAAGCTGCGCGCCTGCCACGTCATCGTCGATCATGAGGAACGGGCGCGCATCATCCGCGACGGCGCGGCCAAGGCGGCGGCGGACGCGGGCCTGACGCTGGTGGAGGACGAGGGGCTGGTGATCGAGAATGCCGGGCTAACCGAATGGCCGGTGCCGCTGCTCGGCCGCTTCGACGAGGCGTTCCTCGAGGTGCCGCCTGAGGTCATTCAGCTCACCGCGCGCGTGAACCAGAAATATTTCGTCGTGAACGGGGCGGACGGCAAGCTCGCCAACGGCTTCGTCTGCACCGCCAATATCGACGCCAGCGACGGCGGCGCGGAAATCGTCGCGGGCAATCAGAAAGTGCTCGCGGCGCGCCTGTCGGACGCGCGCTTCTTCTGGGAACAGGACCGCAAGACCCGCCTCGCGGACCATGCGAAGAAGCTCGACCGCATCACCTTCCACGAAAAGCTCGGCACCGTTGCCGACAAGGTCGCGCGCGTTGCGAAGCTCGCCGAATGGCTCGCGAGCGAAGGCATCGTCCCGAACTGCGACCCCGCGCTCGCGCGGCAGGCGGCCGAACTGGCGAAGGCCGACCTCGTCACCGAGATGGTCGGCGAATTCCCCGAATTGCAGGGCCTGATGGGCGGCTATTACGCCCGCGCCGAAGGCCTGCCCGACGCGGTCGCCGACGCGATCCGCGACCATTACAAGCCGGTCGGACAGGGTGATGACGTGCCGACGGCGCCGGTGACGGTGGCCGTGGCGCTGGCGGATAAGCTGGATACGCTGTTTGGATTTTTCGGGGCCGACTTGCCTCCTACCGGTTCGAAAGACCCGTTTGCTCTACGGCGGGCAGCCTTGGCTGTCTCGTCTCTTATTCAGGCGAGTGGCTTACGCTTACCTCTAAATCTGAATTTGATAGAGCCGTGGGCGCAAAGCATGATTCCTGTCCTTTCCGGACCGGTTAGTAAGAAACTTGATCAAGACATTGAGGTGTTCAACCGAGCAGGGCTGAGTCCGGACGACGTGAATTTCGCACAGCATGCGAAAACTACCCGCCAAAGTATGTTGTCCAATGAAGAACTGACCTCGTTTCTTTCCCGCGCGTTCCTAGTCTGGGATTTCCTAGTTGACCGCCTCAAGGTCCAGCAACGCGAAGCCGGTGTTCGCCACGACCTCATCGACGCGGTGTTCGCGCTCGGCGGCGAGGATGATCTGGTTCGCCTGCTCGCGCGGGTGAAGGCGTTGCAGGCCTTCATGGCGACCGAGGACGGCACCAATTTGCTCGCGGGCTACAAGCGCGCGGCGAATATCCTGAAGCAGGCGGGCGAGGTGAGCGGCACCGCCGCCGCGACGCCGCCGACCGACGCCGACGCCGCGCTGCTCGCTGCGCTCGACGCCGCCGAACCCGCCGCGACCGCGGCTGTGGCGGACGAACGCTTCACCGACGCGATGGCGGCGCTGGCCAGCCTGCGCGCGCCGATCGACGCCTTTTTCGAGGGCGTGATGGTCAACGACCCCGACGAAGCGGTCCGCGCCTATCGCCTTGGCCTGCTCGCGCGCTTTACCGGCGCGGTGCACGGCGTGGCCGATTTCTCGAAGATAGAGGGCTGACCTTACGGCCCCTTTGAATGAACGAAGCAAAACTGATTCGACCAACTGGCATTGCATACCTACCCAGCCGCAACTTCCTCCCCGGGGGCAGCAGGAGCTTATGATGACGACGATGGTGCATTTGTTCGGCGGTGACGCGACGACGCGCGAACGCTCGAAGGAATTGCTTGGCGGCAAGGGCTCGAACCTTGCCGAAATGGCCTCGATCGGCCTGCCGGTTCCGCCCGGCTTTACGATCACCACCGACGTCTGCACCGCTTATTACACCAATGGCGAGCAATTTCCGGCCGGGCTGGCCGAAGAGGTCGCCGCTGGTATTGCGCATATCGAGGGCATCACGGGCAAGAAATTCGGCGACCCCGCCGACCCGCTTCTCGTGTCGGTCCGTTCGGGCGCGCGCGTCTCCATGCCCGGCATGATGGACACCGTGCTCAACCTCGGGCTCAACGACACGACTGTCGTGGGCCTGTCCGACCCGTCGGGCGACCCGCGCTTTGCCTGGGACACCTATCGCCGCTTCGTTCAGAAGTATGCCGACCTCGTCATGGGGCTCGACCATGCCG